>JAOTXY010000003.1 GCA_029862125.1 Gammaproteobacteria bacterium
CCCCACAACACACGAAATAAAATTAAACCCAGCACAACATAACCAGCATATACATGGATAAGTTCAATATCCTCACTGATGTAGGCAATTGTATAAAACAACACCAATGACCAGTGAAATATGCGAATACCAATGTCCCAAACTTTTATCTGAGGGTTTTCTTGCTCTTCCAAATTTGAATGCATAGATATGGCACAAGTAAACCAGGAGAAATATTCTCCCAAGTGCTCTATTTTGCTAGACTGATGAGGGCATTAACTTGATATCAATCAAAAATAGTAATGGGCGTCCGCTTCTGGCCGATCCCAGAAGCCCAGGTAGTGCTTCTCAGCGTCCGTTATCGGGAGTTTTCCAGCACAGTGTGCACTTTGTCCGACTGCATGCGCTTGTTAGACTGCATATCGAGTTTCATTTCTATTAATCACTAGCCACCGTCATATTAAGTTTAGAGTTCAATGCCACTAAGCCGCATAGCTGAGTATGCTAAGGCAAGAGCCCCCCAATATACAAAGAACCCCCAGTAATAGGTGTAATAGGCAAGCGCTCCACGAGAAGGATAAACGTATTCCTTCTCCATGAACCACAATACGATATTGATATAAAGCGAGATAGATCCAGCTGCACTCCAAAGGACATAACCCCATGCATAGCCTAGGATCACGCCAATGCTTCCCGAAATTACCAGGGGGACAACAAGCACCCAATCCGCCCAAGCTAATCCCAAAGCGGAGCGAAAGTGGGTTCTGTCTCGCCAATCTTCTCCTTTGGCGACAAGGATATCTTTTGCTTGTTGGCTATGTGGTTTTACTAGCATGATCAGTTGGGCCAATACGAGAGGTGCTAAGGTAACTGCACCAAATATAATGAGTACCCACGTTACAATTGTTGGTTGCAAAGTTCTGCCTCTAATCGCAATTTTGCATGCAGTCTAACAGCATGAGTAAAAGGTAATTGACCTGATAATATATTATTTGCTTCTAGGCGCATGCTCCTGGCCGTTCTTTGACTCTAGCGCCGAGGATTTGTGTGTCCGCTTAGCCGGAATTCGATTCCACCCCTGGGCACTAATCTGAACCAAAAGCTATTCCACAAAAACTGCCTCCGAGAAATCTCTGGCCAGTGGCTGCAACCGGCTCGCAACTAGCCTAAAGATTGATCCAGTTCTGGACTTTCAGGTTCAACTAGTGCTCTATATCGCTCGGTCTTTTCGAGCGCTGCGCGTTCCTGGATTTAGATGCGACACCCACATTTCATACTGATCAGCTTTGCCGTATTTTTCGCGGCCGGAATATGGGGTCTTTACTGGTTGCCCCAGCGACTGCTTCTGGAAGCGGGGATGACTGGCGGCTGGGGCACAGTGGCTCAATATGTGATCTCTCTGGCGGTTCTGTCGCCCATCGCACTCTGGCGATTTTTAAATGGGAAGCAAGTCGGTTTTCAGCACTGGGCTTGCGGCCTGTTACTGGGTAGTGGTGCGATATTCTACGCGAACTCATTTCTCGTGACCGATATCATTCGTGCTCTGGTGTTCTTCTATCTGGCACCAATTTGGGCAACACTCGTTGAAGTCTTATTTTTAAAGCGTATTCCAAACTGGCCGAGGGCTGTCAGTATTGTATTGGCGTTAGGCGGTGTGTGGATCGTGGTTGGGCTTGATGTTGGTGTTCCATTACCGGTTAACTTAGGAGACTGGTTTGGTCTGGTCGCTGGCCTCCTGATCGCTGCAGGCGCAGCGAGGACAGAAATAGAGCAACCGCAGGGTATCTTTCCGCTATTGTTTATAGTCATTGTTTTTTGTTTTCTGTCTTCGGTTTGCCAGTACCCACTGCTGGCTGACTCAGTTGGTACCATGCCAACAATCGACGTTGCAATGTCGAGCCTGCCTCTATTGGTCGGGATTACTTTACTGTTCGTTCTTCCAACAACTGCTATATTGTTTTGGTCTCCTTCCAGGATTGGAACAGGCGTCTTTGGCATCTTGATTCTTTCGGAACTTGTTGTCGGTGTCATCAGTGCGGCTTTGTTGACTGACGAGCCTTTTGGATGGCGTGAAGTGGTTGGTGCGACAATGATCCTTCTCGCAGGCATTGTGGAGGTTGCTTTGAGTCGGTCGCCTGAGCTTAGGTCCGACTATCCGTCGATAGTTAAAGAATAATTCTTGAATGTCCGTTCATGGCCGAACGTCGCCTCTGACCAATCCGGCTTGAGTGTCTGCTTTGAAGAAAAGGAGTATTGCTCGGGTACTTAGTCCGACCGCATGCGGTTGTTAGATATGTCATGCGCTAACTTGCTGTCAGATGGCACTTGTTCCCGATCTACCATTCCATAGTCTCTGCTGACATTTGCAACTCTCAATCGATAATCCAAAAATACTCCTTCACGCCCTTTTATTTGTGCAAGACGATGTGATTCGATGTTTCTCCATTCTTCTATCGCTTTTTCATCTCGCCAAAATGAGAGAGATAATAATTTCCCTTCCTCTGCAAGGCTTGAAAACCTTTCTATCGAAATAAAGCCATCAATATTTTCTAATAGCGGTTTCAATCTTGCAGCTATATTCAAATATTCTTGTACTTTTCCTTCAGTCGGAATCACTTCAAAAATCACAGCAATCACAATTTATTCCTCCGATATGCGAGGCTAAATATATTTATCTCTATATCTAAAAATCTAACAGAATGATTATAAAGATTTTAACCTGATAACATATTTTTGCTTTGTTGCTAGGGGTCCGCTTCTGGCCGAAGATTGCCTCCTACCTGGACTTTGTGAGCGTCTCCTTTGGAGAAAACAGACGCTCATAAATGAAATTTCAGCTTCTGCTAACGAACCAACTCAGACACTTGGAGATTGGAGATGTATGCGAAAATAATAGAGCGCAATTAGCTGGTAGTTATTCTAATAGCCCCGCTTTGCTTAAACCACTAATAAGGTGATTGAATTGCTCGGGATTTTTGAAAGTAAACAGGTCTGACCAGTAGTCGCGCCAGCTTTCGTTATCCCAGTCTGACTCATTGGTAAGTTCAGTTCTTGCACGTCGAAAAAACTCCGACGCCGCGGCGTTGGCCTCTTCATCCTTTCCAAGCTGCGCATAACAAGCGGCAATACAACCCTGAACCTCAATCCCGGGTGCTGACAGTTTCCCAAACGTTTTGATCGCGTTTTCGTAGCGTTCAGCAAAATACTCCGAAAATCCCATGCTTTGAAGACAGGAGTCAGGCAGGAATGGGTTTCGATTAATGGCCTCTTTGCCACAGTAAAGACTGTCTTCATAATCACCGGCACACATGGAGAAATCGGTTTTCATACAGTAATTCCAGTAATCGTTGGGATTCAAGTCCAGCGCTTTTTGTATTTCGATTTCGGCAAGCTCGAAATTGCCCTTTATATAAAAGTAAGCGCAAGCCAGCATTATATGGGCATGGCTGTCATGATTGTCCAGCTCCACTGCCTTGCTGGCACACTCAAATGTACGATCTGCGGCAGCATCATGATTTTCGGTCCAGTCGGTCCAACACTCTGCAATGTAGGTTTCGGCCAGCCCGCTGTAGGCTAATGCATAATCCGGATCCAGCTCCAATGCCTTTTCGAACATCTTCCTCGCCTGAAGAATACCCTCCTTCGAGCCGCGCCAATCGGGGAAACAGTGTTTGCCGCGAAGGTAGCAATCATAGGCCGACAGGTTCGTGCCACTTTTTTTCATCGCGCGTTGCTTGCTCTCATCTTCCAGTCGCACAGCCAGAGCCGAAACTATCTTCTGTGTGACATCGTCTTGCACCGCGAAAACATCCTCAAGGATTCGATCGTAACTCTCAACCCAAAGATGATTTCTGGTTGCAGCATCGGAAAGTTGCGCGGTTACCCGCACCCTTTCCCCTGATTTTCGGACACTCCCCTCGAGCACATACCTGGCACCGAGCTTTGCAGCCGCCTCACCCACATCAACTGACTGACCCTTGAAGGCAAAAGATGAACCACGAGCAATCACAAACAATTCCCGAAACCGGCTCAGCCCGGTGATTATGTCCTCGGTGATCCCGTCGCTGAAGTACTCTTGCTCGGAATCATCGCTCATGTTTAGAAACGGCAAGACAGCAATAGACGGTAATTCGCCAGTACTGGAATGTCCCGGATCGCCAGATGTATCTGCAGAAGGCGACTCGTCTGTAAAATCTGGTTCGGGGTCAGCGCTTCTGTTTATTACATCTGCAGAGCCAATTCTTATTGCATCATGCAGTTCGGTTGTTTCCCGGGAGGGTTCAACGCCTAGCTCTTTGATTAAGACCTCACTACAACGTTTATACGCCATCAAGGCATGATTTCGCTCTCCTCGAGCCGTATATACCTGCATCAAGATTCGCCAGGCTGATTCACTTATCCTGTCGAGATTGACGAATTTTTCCCCTAGTTCGGCGGCATTTTCCAGTTCACCCGATTCAATTTGGGAAACTAGTACCTTCTCCAGGGCCTGGATGACCAACCTGCGAAATCGGTCTCGCTCGGTAGCCAACCATTCTTCACCGTTGGAATCTCTTACCGCTACTCCCTCCAGAAACTCTCCTCGATAAATCCCGATCGCTTCGGCGGCAGCTTCTGGTGTTTGTTCTACCACCAGCGTTTCGAGCTTTACCGCGTCTATCTCGATCGAGCGATTATCAAAATTCACATTTATGTGATCTATTTGAAGCGGACACGGTTCAATGTGGTCAAACATTTTCTTAAGTGCGTTCAATGCCTGGCGTAAGGAGTTACGCGCCTGTTGCTCGCCGCGATCACTCCACAAAAGATTCGCCAGGTGGTCGCGGGAATGCGGCCCTGGAACCAAGGCAAGGTAGGTAAGCAGGGTTTCCGTCTTTCGTGTAGGCAACGAAACGATCTCACCCGAAGGAAGTCGAGCTTCAAATCGGCCAAGAATGTCTAGTTGCAGGGTAGCTGCCAAGCTTTAGCCTTTGCTTTGTTTTTTTCGTAGCTACTGATTCTACGGGTTTTGTATATGGAATTCACGAAGCGTCGAGCGACACTGTACACTTTTTGACGGGCTGGCAAGTAGAGATTAACCAATTACTCAGGGGTCCGCTTTTGGCCGAACTCGGAAGCCCAGATGACGTTTGTGAGTGTCTGTTATTGAGAAAGCAGTCCCCTCAGCGATTACTTCAATAGCCGAGAACGACTTAAAGTGCTTTTACCGAGCAAAATGCCCTCGAAGTATTGACTCGATAGCTGCAAAGTCATCGAGAATTAGGGTGACGGCCATGTTAATTCTCTTCCAAAAATATTAATAAAGTGAACCATCACGTTAAACATCCAGTAAAGAATTATGAAAACCGCCAATAATGTTTAAAGGTTCCGTGTTTTCGCCCGAAATAGATATTACCAACGTCGGCAGGTTATGTGGACTAATCCCTTATGACAAAAAACATACAATTGGAAGGTTACACAGACCTCGCCCAAATAGGCCGCGGCGGCATGGCGACTATTTACCGTGGTCACCAGACCTCTCTAAACCGCACCGTTGCAATAAAGTTTTTATCAGCGGAACATCTCTGGGACCACCAAGCTCAGGAGTTGTTCGGCCAGGAGTCACTGGTTATCGCCCAACTCAACCACCCGAATATTATTCATATCATCGATCGAGGCTTCACTGCTGGCGGCAGACCTTATTTCGTTATGGAATACGTGGAAGGCCAGACTCTGGCCGAGAAAGTTCAACAAACCACAATGTCCCCTATGGCCAAAGTGATGCTATCAATGCAAATCTGCAGTGGTCTTGCTTATGCTCACAAGAATGGCGTAATCCACCGCGATATTAAACCCGCGAACTTGCTCATCGACAGCGAGGGTCATCTTAAAATTCTGGACTTCGGGATCGCCTGGCTAAACGCTAGAGGTAATCCCGACGGCGAGGAAGTTCTGGGCACTCCCGATTATATGTCCCCGGAACAATTCACAGCGCCCGATTCGGTTAGTCCGTTGAGCGACATTTACTCGCTAGGTGCCGTTATGTACCTGTTGTTTGTCGGGAAAAAACACGCCGACGATATCAAAAACTGGCAGGCGCAATTGACTTCACTGCAACCGAAACTGGCTGAGCTGATTCAACAATGTCTGGAGATCGAGTCCACCAACCGTCCGGCTTCAGCAGAAGAAGCCAGACTTCGCCTGTTACGTCTTTTACAAGGCGCGCACCTGGCCGAAGCGCAGAAAGAGGAAGCCAGTGCTGTGGTTAGCAAGGCAATCGATAATTTCGTGCTGCTCGACATAATGAAGCGCAATCAACGCGGGGCCACTTACCTGTTCGAGGATAAGTCGCGTAATCAATTAATGGTCATCAAGAAACGCGTCAAATCCGAGGCTGGACTTCGCGAGGCAAGGCTGCTGATTGACATCAAGCATCCGAATATAATCGAAGTGCTCGGCACGTCGGAAAATAATAATGCATTTATTATAGTTATGCGTCACCTAAGCGGTGGCAGTCTCCAGGATCGCCTATCCAGACCCTACACGGGCGATTGCTTCGTCAATACCGCGCTGCAGTTATGCCATGGCATGCAGGCTGCGCATGACAACGATATTCTGCACGGAAACCTGTGCCCCAGTAATATCCTGTTCGATAAAAAGGACAGAATCCGTATCAGCGATTTTGGATTCGAGAAGCATTACGGAAAAGAGGGAAAAGACTCGTACCAACCTCCTGTTCTCAGGGCTGAGGCTTCGATAGAGCGTGATGTTTACTCTATGGGTGCTATTTTCCACCATATGCTTACCAGCGAAACACTCAAGTTTTCACATCGCCGCATACAACCCTGTCCCGCTTTCGAAAATCTCGACACTCGTTTACAAGCGTTGTTACGGAATATGCTGGAAACCGATTCGGATAATTACCTGGATCGATTGGACAAAGTCATCGTCCAGCTTGAGTCTCTCAAGGGGAAGCTGCCCGAGGCTGTGCTTGAGCGGAAAAAACGCCATCGTCGCTTAATCTGGTTTATGACAGGCGGGCTGCTGTTAATTGGAATTGCCGTTATCGTCGCTTATCTCTATCCGGATTACTGGCAAGGTAACTACTAAATGAACGGGTCTTTATTGAGCATAACCTCAATACCCGCTGGCGTAATCGACCGCTGCAACCAGGGCCGAGGAAAACCAGGTCAGGGAGCAATTGTTTCCAATACTTACGAAATTTGCTCGCTAACCCATGTTTTCTGCCGGGCGTCCGCCTCTGGCCGTTTCGAGAAGCCCAGCAAGCTCATCTGAGCGTCAGCTTTGGAGAAAACCGACGCTAAAGCTCGAGGCATCAGCGACGATTTACAACCCAACCCGGTCTCCCGACAGATGTCGCTTAGTGATTAATTTCCCACATTGGGCACGGCTACAATTCAGGAGTACGGTCAATTTCCCAACAAAAAATCGACCTCACTTGAGGTGGCTAACCATTCTCGCTTAGTTCATCGGATATTTCGTTCTTACCCTTTTTTGGCGATCTTCCTTATTCCATTTACCTGTTTCCCTCGGATCGGCCTGGCCCCAGGCATCTCGAGTTTTAACCTGTGTCAATTTCATTTCGTGCTTTCTTTCTGCCTTATCATCGGCCAGGGTAAACTTGGAGATTGTCGTATCTTCGTCAGCGTTATATCTCCTGAGTTTTTTGGTAATACTTGCTCTCATTGCCAATTCACTACGTATAGCCGATTTGCGACTTATCGCCGGTTCAGGGTCAACGGTTTCACTTTTATTCCCGCGCTTGAAAAGCCAATTGAACATAATTGGGCTCCAAAATTTCTTGAACATGGTTATCTATCGAATTGCTAATACTCATTGTTGCGAAGTACTTGCGTTAAATATAGCCTCTAAGTCGGTGTCAACCATAGAAATAATTCACCATCAGCTTGTGAATTAGTGGAATTTCATAATTCTCTTGGCCAGCGTCCGTTGCTGGCCGAAGATTGCCTCCTAGCCCAGCTAATTGAGCGTCTCCTTTGAAGAAAGCTGACCCTCAAACTAGATCGATCAGCGGCGACAAGCGACTGTGATTTCAATTGATCACGCGCGCAGCGGGCATTGGGTTCGACTTGTTATGCATTGGTAGGCACTCTGCAGAAATTTCTGGCATCACCCAAAGCTAAGAGACAGAAGATTGTGATTTACCTCATCAGGCCTCTCGACCAATACTAATAGGTATACTGTCCCCAGATTCCAGATTCCAGATTCCATTTCTCCTCGATCAAATGGTGCCGAGCATTTGTTCGATCGTGGCTACCTCATCCTGCGATTCCTTCATGAACTCGATGCTATCCTGTGAACCGAAATCGGTTAGTTTCAGTTTTTCAAATGCGGGCATTTTGGACAGTAGCGGTAACTGATCTGCATGCTCCGTCCCCAGGTAGCTGTGGTACCGGGCTATCAGGACCAGATCGCAAAGGTCGGTGCTGACGGAATTGTTACGGAACCAGCTTCGGGACTCTTCTCCTACCGTAACCAGTTCATCTCCCAGATTCCATTTTTGCAGTAACATACTATTGATTTGAGGGCGCAACGCCTTGACGGTTTGATCGAGTGCATTCTCATCGTCATACTGGTCACTATGTTCCTGGGCATATTCCAGGATTGCGATGACGCCCAGGTCACTTAACAGCCCGGCCATTTGCGCGGCATCGGGATCCAAAATACCGGATTTCGCGGCGAGCACACGGCTAAATGCGGCTACTCTGCGACTGTTTTTCCAAAGTTGCCGCATCCGTTTTTTCATGCCGACCGATTTTTCCTGGAACAGCCGTGTGGTGGCGATGATAATGATATGACTCTGAACCACCTTCATACCCAGGCGCACTATGGCCTGGCGCAAGGATTCTACTGGCGATCTTCCCTGGTACAGGGGGCTGTTGGCGTGTTTTAACAGATATGCCGTTATGACAGGATCCGACTGGATCAATTCCTGAATCCTGTCGAAATCACAATCTTCTCGGGCAAATTCCTGTTGGACTTTGACGACGATATCCGGCAGGGTCGGCAAGCTGATATTTTCACTCAAAATGTCCTGAAATAACTCGTTCGTCAAGCGGTTCGCTGTTTCACCCTTGTCAATAAAATTGACTTCTATTTCAGGATTCTCGCTTTCCAGTGCCTTCGACAACTCGGATAATTTTTCGTCGCTTATCTCCAAATAATGCACGGTGCTAATTGCATCGACATCGTAAAGGCTGGGCCGAAGCTGGGCGACCGGCTGAAGCCAGCCATCGGCCATGGTGTTTACTTTTTTGGTAATGCCATCCACGGCCCGGCTGATGGCGTCACCCGACAAAATGTACAGGCTATAACCGCCCGTGTCTCCAGCCGCTATGATATGGTCACCCGGTTTGGCGACATTGATGGTCAGCGATTGCGCAAGGCTACTTAATTGATCGTCGCTGAATAATTCCAGGCTGCGGATATTTTTGAGCGTCGAAAGATCGGGATTGCCGGCATTACTTTGCATACCAGTGAATTATAGCCAATAAAAGCATATTAAAAATTTGACGACTAAAGATTTTGAATTATACGTTTTTCGAGCCTTAAACATATTATCGCTTGGTTGTCGGGCGTCCGCTCCTGGCCGAAGGTTGCCCCTGACGAGAGAATTTTCAGTGTCTCCTTTGGAGAGCCCAGAAACGCCGCAGGTGACGTCTCTAGTCAGACTTCGGTCTGCTCAGCCATTTCCAAAGCATCTTCTACCTCGATGCCCAGGTATCTAATGGTACTTTCCATCTTCGTGTGACCCAATAGTATCTGCACCGCCCTCAAATTCTTGGTTCGACGATATATCAAAGATGCTTTCGAGCGTCTCATCGAATGCGTACCATACTCGGCTGGATCGAGACCGATATCTCGAACCCAGTTATCCACCAATCGGGCATATTGTCGGGTAGATATATGGATAGATGATCGATTGCGGCTGCTGAACAGATACTCATCCGACATCAACTCCGCATGATTGATCCAGTTGCCAATCGATTCTCGGGTTTGTTCGGTGATTTCAAATTGAACGGGTAATCCCGTCTTTTGTTGTACCACCACAGCACGTCTGGAGACTGTTGCCCCGTGGGTGACGTCTCGGACTCTTATCTTGACCAGGTCACAGCTTCTGAGCTTACTGTCGATAGCGAGATTGAATAATGCTAGGTCACGAACCCGTTTTGAAATTTGCAGTCGGATTCGGATTGCCCAGATTTCCTTGAGCTTGAGTGGTGGTTTCTGACCCGTGAGCTTGCCCTTGTTCCAGGGATTTTTGGTTGCTATATGGCGTAAGTGGTTCATCTTGATTCCTTCGGTTGTTTGTCGGAATCAAATTATGACTTCGAGCTTCTTTAGAGCTGATACTCAATATCTTGGTAGCAGTGCGATATGAAGGAATTCTAAAATTAGAAGGGGCCATGTAATAATAAAATCTCGGTCGACCTACCGACAACACGAAGCGCACTGCAATTATATGGATATTCAAGCTCCATCTGGCACTACTTCCGATACGAGGCGATTTCGTATCGCTTTTATCGTCGCATTTTCGTTCGCGCTGTTGCTATGGGTATTTCATTTTGTCGGATACATTAGTGAGTATGATTTTTCTCAATTCGGTATTTATCCGCGCCGTGTGGTTGGACTTGTAGGTGTTCTCGGTGCACCCTTTATCCATGCCTCTGTGTCCCATCTATTCGCTAACACCCCACCGATAATTGTGATTGGTACAATGCTGCTCTACGGATATCCTCAAGCATCCAAAGTGTTTTTGCCAGTCGTCTATCTTGGCAGCGGTGTCGCAGTGTGGTTATTTGCCCGTGAGGCATATCATATCGGCGCAAGCGGACTCGCTTTCGGTATGTTGTTCTTTGTTTTTACGATTGGTGTACTTCGTTGGGAGCGGCGTACCATAGCCATCTCATTGTTGGTGTTTTTTCTATACGGAGGCATGATTTCAGGTGTAATACCAGGTGCACAGGAAATTTCTTTCGAGTCTCATTTGAGTGGTGCGCTAATCGGTATATTGCTGGCCTTCCTATTGCGTCATCGTGATCCTGAGTCGCCGCGTAAACAGTACAATTGGGAGCACGAAGAGACGGAATCCGACGATTACGACTGGCCAGACCGGGAATAGTTGAATTGTGTGTTTAATTTCTCCAAAGGAGACGCTCAGACGTGCTTGTCAGGCGGCGGCAAACGGCCAGGAACGGACGCTCGGCAACAGATAATATATTATCGGGTCAATTACCTTTAATCATGCTGGCATGGGGATGCCTAAACCGATGATTATTTCGAGATGCTCAGAATGCGGAGAGAGCCTAAACCGATACACGTTAAAAACTCTCACTTCGCTTTTTCGAATAAGAGGCGGGTTTTACACACACAAATGCAACATTTGCAAAACCACTTACGCACCTTCCACAATTATCCTACTTGTTACTATTTTTGGTCTTGGCCAGATAGATATCCGAGAAACGAACCTAAATATAGCGGTGGTGATTCTCTTAATTGTGTCTGGATTTGTGCTTTCAGTGGCATACTTATTACCATTATCCGTGTTTTACAAACCTGACGACAACCAGGACTAGAAAAAGGGGATCAATCCCATAACAAGCGCGTGGAGCTAGACGCACCACTCGCGCTGATACTTTTTTCTCCAAGGGAGACACTCAAAGGCTTAGTGTAGGTGGCAATCTTCGGCCAACAGCGGACGCTCATCATTTTCCGCGATAATTTGCTATCGAGCCAAAAACCTTATAATCATGCTGTTATGAGTTTTAGTAAATGATCAAACTTAGAGCATTCATTGAAAGCGACATCGATTCACTAGCAATCTTCGCAAACAATATAAATGTATCCCGATATATGGCTTCGAGGATGCCATACCCATATACCAAAGAGGATGCAAAATGGTGGGTAGAAATCGGCAGCAAGGATCTAGGCTTAAATTACGCTATCGACTTAGACGGAAAATGTATTGGTGTCGTTGGAGTTCGATTTGGAGAATCCGAATACCAGTATTCGGCAGAAATAGGTTACTGGGTTGCTGAGAAACACTGGGGAAAAGATATTGGAACTGAAGCAGTTTTAAAAATGACAGGGAAAATTTTTTCTGAATTTAAAACTGCCAGACTTTCTGCCCCGGTATATAGCCCAAATAAAGCTTCGATGAGAGTCTTGGAAAAGTGCGGATATACGTTAGAGGCCATACACCAAAAAGCAGTATTCAAAAACGATGAATTTATGGATGAGCATGTCTTTGTTAAATTTCGCTCATAACAAACGCATGCAGTCGAACAAACCACTCACTTCACTTACTATTGCCCAATAGCAGACGCTGAAAAACCTTTCCTGGGCTGCTGAGAACGGCCAATAACGGACCTTTCCCTGAGTAAGCCAAATTGTAACTTACGAAGAATTGACTTCGGTTCGAAACTCTTCTGATACTCCAATCAGCCAGTCGCGAAATGCATCCAGATTACTATTTGGCCGAGCATTGGTTGGTGAGACGAAGTAAAACCCACCACGAAACGTGACGACGGGTTGGCTGTTGGCATAAACAAGGTTCCCGGCTTCAACTTCGTCTTCTATCTGATAATTGAAGGCCAACGCGATTCCTCGACCATGGAGGGCTGCGTTTACTGCCTGGAGATCATCCGGAAGGATAATTAATTGTTCTTCTAAATCAACATAATCACGGGCAACGACATCCTCCCATAGGCCACACATGGTATCGAGATCCTTTGAGCCACGGCGGCAGTCAATGAGTCGATGGCGTTCTGGATTGGCTAAACTGTCAAGCGTGCCATGTTCGGAAATATAGTCCGGGCTGGCAACTGCATACTTCGCTATTGAAAATAAATACACACTTTGAAGATCTTCAAATTTGCCATCACCGAAGCGAATGGCCGCATCGATACCGTCATTTTTGAATGTCACATGGTTAAGATTTTTATCAATCGCAATTGTTATATCTGGATATAATCCATAAAAATCGCCAAGCTTCGGCATTAACCATTTATCTCCAAAAACAAGCCCGGTCGATATGGTAAGGGTGCCTTGAGTTTTTTCCCGTTTAACTTTACCTGCTGCAAGCGCTATTTCTCCTAATGACCGCTGTACGACCTCGGCAAAATCGTCCCCATCTTCCGAAAGTGTGAATGAATTAGAAGTGCGGATGAAGAGTTCGCGGTCAAGATGGTCTTCCAGGTTCCGCAATTGTTGACTTACCGCGCCCTGGCTCACGCAAAGCTCTTCGGCGGCTTTGCTTACGCTTCCAAGTCTTGATACAGCTTCGAATGCCCTCAGGGCGTTCATTGGCGGTAGTTTCATTGAGTTACCTTTCGAAAAACTAATAAGCCTATCCGAATAACTGCATGTACAAAATCGGGGGGCAGAGCAATTATACGCTTACTTAAATCAACATTGTTAGAGCGACCTGAAACCGCAGAAGTTTGAAACATCGCAGTGGCAGCTAACATGAAGGGAGAAAATAAAATGCAACAGGTAGACACTAATCAATTATTACCGAAACTCTCAACTGTAATTAACAGTCTGCTCCACTACTTTGGTAATTCCCGAATTTCAACTGCCCAGCCCGATCGGTTCATAACTAATATTGACTGGCCTGATGCCGACCCCGAAGAGTCTAGCTGCGGGAATGATAATCGACCGGTCAGTGGTGGCTATAACGAAGCGTTCATAGTCCAGCACTGGACCAGCTATCACCTCCAATAATCCGGTGGCCCGAGCCTGAAATCGCATAAACGCGAGTCCAACTGAAGCAGGCTGCAAACTTACGTGTTCAACAGTAACTGATATCATGAGATTCAAGTCACTTCAGGGAGAATTGCATGACGTTATCATGGTTGGGTGGAGGAACCTATGAGGTAGTTCAAGTAGAACCTGCAATTGGAAAATTGAAAAGCCGGTATAGAGCAACCTCATTTAAAAAGATTGTTTCCAAGCATTTGGCGACAAACAAATTTTCGGCAGTTTCCTGAGTTCAGTTTGAATAGATAATAATCCTGTTCCCCGGTAATGTAACAGGAAAAAACTGTTCAATCGTATTGCCTTGCCCTAGACAGCAATATTAAGTTTCGGATATTTGTTGGCGCCTAATTCAATAGAATCACTTGATTTATTGGTGGTAAATTTGGTGGTAAAGAACTCAAGACCACCTGAAACAGGTAGGCGTGAAGCGATAGTATTAGACAAGAAAACACAGGTACCAAATTCGGACCACCATGGTGCAGAAAACCACAGTATCCGACAACATGAAGCAGGGTGCATTTACCTATAAGTTGTTGAATTTAATTTGGTTCAGTGTTGGGACGTATTGAGATGGCGAGACTCATAATGATGGGATCCCCTGTTCAAATCAGGGCGTAGCCACCATTTTTTTCGATGACTTAGCGCACTTTCTTAATCTCCGACCACCTTCAATGTAGGAGAATTGTAGGAGATTTGCCAGGCAATGGATTCCACGAACTCTATCAGGTGGTCAATTTCGATCCGTGAGCAGTGCGTCGTGATGTCTTCACCGCTCCAATCGGCGGCCCGGAGAGCTGGCTCCCGCCAAATTTATCTAACTTGATGTTAGACCCAAAGCTAGAATCGAAAACTGAAATTCCTGTTTGACCTGCCGAGTTTACTGGGGATCAAGATACGAATGAACCGTAGCTGCGATGGCATGCTGCCCGTGTTCGTTGGGGTGACCATCGTGAGACATCTTGTATGGTTGTGGCCCTGTTTCGAGTTCCAGCTGCAGTGACGGCAGAGCATCAATGTATTCTATAGTATGCTGCTGGAGAAATGACCTTGTCTCATCCCAAAACTGCCTCTCGTTTCGTACCAGGATATGGTAGTTAGGCGCATCTATCCCAGCAGCTTGTTCAGCGAACACGAACTCCTTGGTAGGAATCAGCAAAACGATGAATCGGATTCCATCTCTTTGCGCCAATTGATGCATCAGGCGAATAGCCTCTAACGAGATACGCTGTCCCTCACGTATTCTATGATCGTCTAGATTAAGCGCCGCCAGCCTGTACTCCGAGGTAAACACGGTTCGAGCGTTATTACTCGAAAAGGCCTGAGCATACTCGGAATGCTTTGCCGCGAAAGACTGAGCCTTCTTCCATTTGTCTTCGGCACTGCGAGACGCCTGCCCCTCCTTTTTTCGGTATTGCGACAATTCGTGTTGAGTTCTGCGCAATAATCCATAGATTTTTGAATGTTCGGCAAGCCAGGCCTTGATTTTCAGGCGTGTTTTTGACTTCGTCTTGCCTCTTCGATACATTTTGCTGACGCGCTTGCTGATTGAATCGGATACTTCGGCTTGGGTCATAATGTCCTGCAGGTTTTTGTCGATCGTCTTCAACTCCGGCAATTGGCCCCTTTTGTAAACCATCTTGAACGAATCGTGAAGATCGTTTCCAGCGTAGATCGCTTCGATGACCACGGTTGGTTTCAGGGCGGCCGCTTCGTCCCAGAGCAGAAGACTATGCACGGGTCCATAACCACCGAGCCCCATGTTGTAAACGGGGTGTCCCAATAATGACTCCAGAACTCTCGGCCAGGTTTGTTCCGACTTTACGCCGCTGCCGTAGGTATGCGAGTCACCCAGTGCAACCACATGCGCCGTCCCGGGCACCTGTGGATTACGAAATCCCTTTGCATCATGGCCGGGGTAGGCAGGATTGGGCCGATGACCTAGGCGGTCGTCGGGAATCTTGGCGGAGAGAATCGATACCACCTCGTTTACCCGCGGTGACACGGATGCCAGACCGTGAAGCACGAAGTCAGCGATGACCAGCGAGATGATCACGGTAAGAGTGGCAAAAAATAGTTTCTTTAATTTTCTAAGTATCGATAGCACGAGCAATCCTGTTTTTCGTTAACACCCGGGTTACGATGACGTCGTTCCGGTTTATGCCGTGTCGGGAAGCGGGTAGGTGGAACAATAATCGCTAGTTTTCTGAGAGTCCAGTGGCACGGGTCACCCACTCCAACAGTCGCGGGGCGCGGTGACGCCCCCATATGGCTTCAATGATGATAGCGGTAGCCTTCCATCCAGGGATGGTTGCGGCGCATGGTTTCGACCATGCGCAGCCAGCGGCGCTTGATCGTGCGTTCAAGCAGATAGCTCGAGTAGTGAGCCATCGGAATTGCCACTTTTTCGCCGAGCCCGTCGATGATAAAAGGTTCGAGACTGCCATCCGCATTATGCCTGCATAAAATATTGGTTGGATTCAAATCGTAGAAAAGTACCTGGTGATCGAATAGGTAATCCTCGAGCGTATCCATAACCTCGACATAATCCGTGGCGCTACAAATGCCCTGGCGAATGATATCTCTGAATGATTTGGCATAGTTGCCGTCGGGATCGCGGATCACGTCGTAGATATATCCGCAACCGAGACTGGTTTCAATGCTGCCATGATAACGGGTAATGTGCGCGGTCGATACGCCCCGCTTGTGCAGCGAGCGGTAAAATTTTTCCTCTCGCGCCTGCTGCTTGAGGCCGTGTTTGTTCTGCCTGGGAATCTTGATGCACAGCGAATCTTTGCCCGGATACTGGTAACAGTCGCGCCGCGTACCCGAGCCGATCAAATCGGTGGGCGAAAGCGCAAGTGGGCCGGGAGAGCCCAGCGTTATCGAATTCATTTGGACATCGAAGTGATTGCGATCCTTTACCCTATCTTTCGCCTTTGGCATACTGTTCAAGGCGGATGTACAATCGGTTCCAGCGCCGATTAATTTTTTTCTGAGCAAAGTATCTGAAATTGTCGAACCAGTTGATAGCCGAGTGATTTCCAATGCCGTCGACGATCACTAGTTTGGATGTCGCAGGGGACAGTTTTTGCAGCAGGATGTTGTGCCGCCCGACAATATCCGCACTGATCACGATCAGATTATCCAGCAGATTGTGCTTAAGCGCTTCCAGTTGCGGGAAAAATTCCGATAGCGGGCTTCCCGACCGCAACGAGTGGTACAAGGGCTCGGATATCACACCGTCGAAATCACGGATTAGATCGAATACCATCCCCTCACCCAGGTTGGTCTCAACCTTGCCGTAATATTGTGGGACATGCTGAAAATTGGTCATGTTCCGCTGCGCGTAGTTTTTATAGATTGCCAGTTCGCGCCGGGTTTGTTTGTTGACCTCCCCAAAACGAATTTTAATCACCTTGTTTTCGTCATCGGGATGTTGGTAGCAGGCTCGTTCGGCACCTTTTGCAAACGGCTCTGCGGTAATATTGATAAGCTGGTTTTTTGTCATTAAATAAAAATTGGAAATTTCTGTAATCTGGCGTTGATTCGAAGCATTATTACAGAATTCACCGCTAATGCCATTAGATTGAAATGAGGTGGAAACATCTCGTCGCGGCCGTTTGGCGATTCTACGAGAATAGTGTCGATCACAATCAGCACCTGCTTCATACCTCTATCATTGCTGAGATTCTCGATTTCTTCGAGACAGCGAGTCAGCAAAACCTCGGCAATCACCCGGCCTTTTTCCTCACTCGCCAACGTTGCCTGTCCGTAAACGCCTGTAGCTGACCAGGTGCTCTGCCCCGAATTGCGCGTCAATCGACCCTCGCCTTCGTCGACTGCACGATCCATGTCGATCACCCGCGGCGCGATATGCAACATCAAGGAAGTTTCATGTTCGTCTGCATGCGATCCGTATTGCTGTTGCAGCAAATCCACGGGCAGGAATTGAAGCGCGGCGTCAAGATCCATGTAGCCAAAACGGATTGCCGCATCGAGCGCTCGCGCAACCTCGGCCAATGGGCGTAGCGTCGATAAACTCGTGTTGAGCACGTAAAATCGAGACAGGCCATGCCGCGACAGGCTATTACAGGTATCAAGGATTAAATTACGCGCGGTTTCCAGGCGCAGACTGATCGAGCCCGTGTAATCGGTAAACGCAGGATAATAAGAAGCGTTGATCAGTGGCGCTATTACCACCGGCAATCGTCGCATGAATTCGTCGGTGAGCCATCCGTCAATTATCGCATCATTATTTAGTGGCAGGTGCGGGCCATGCTCTTTGGCAGCCGCGCCTAGCGGAATAACGAGTACCAGATCATCGGCATAACACCGTTCGGCTTGAATCCAGGTGCGCTTGTTGTTGAATTGTCGGGGTATCGGAACCGATAGTTGAAGAATTGTGCGAAAAGACCTCTCGGAAGATCATGAAAATAGGGTGTTTTTCGGATTTACTCATGAAACGGTCCGAGCGGGACCGTCGTGGAGCGCCTGGAAGAGCCGCTTCCGTGCAATCTCGTCAACGAATTCCCCCTAAGCTATTGATTAATATGCGCTTAAACAAGCTTTGACATACCCATAATGATGGGGCCCCCTGTTCAAATCAGGGCGTAGCCACCATTTTTTGGTTTAAGCCAATTATGCCTTGATTAACCTTAGGCGGAACAGTCCTCTCGCCCACGACGAAGTCGGACAGGTTCACGGTTTATTGAACCAGATCTGCCTTGATCCAGATGCTTTCGTTGTTTCTGCTTTGAGTCGAGCTGTAACTGCCAGTGCCACTTTGCGAACGCTTGAGTTGTTCCGTGACGCCGCCGATCAGCAACCACTCACCGATCCGCCCAGTCAGGGTAGTGTTGGCATTCTGTATTTCGATGTTGTCACCGCGTGAACTACCCTGTGAATTTTTAAACGGGCTGACCTGCAGCGTGACGTTGTCGCCATGGATACGCGGAAGCACGTAAAAGCCGGTAGTCACATCCTTGTACTCGATGCCGCCTGCAACCGCTCCGGGTACGATCCAGTTGGTACCTGAGAAATAGGGTATTTGTTCGCCGGTTTCTATGTAGGCTTCGCTGCCTTCGGTGACTCTTATCTGGTGGATCGGATTGTCTTCCAGGCGCATGCGGGTAGTGGTGCTGTTGATGTTACCGCTACCGTTATTGGTGCTGTAAGTGATGCTGCCACCGCTATCGCCGTTATTGTTACCGCTGCTCCCGATGTCGACACTTGTATCGCCACTTTCAACTTGAATACCGCCACTGATTCCGAGGGCGCTGAGACCCCGGGTGCTGCCCTGGAAAACCGAGATTTGCAGTGTTTTTGCGGCGATATCCAGGGCATCGATCATCTCCTTTACCTGCGCCAGTGTTTGCGGTGATGAGCGTAGGAAAATTTTGTAACCCCGGCCCGTAATCGCGTCTTCGCTACCCAGCATGGGTTTGACAATGGGTATGATTTCTTCTGCCTGGCGGTTCGAGAGTTTTATTATCGTCATTGAATCTGCCTGAACGGTAGATACCAGCAGCACCAGGCCGAGTAATTTGTAAGCTAGTTTCATCGGATATGTGGTCTCCCAAAGCCGGATTGCATTTCAATGTGATTTCAGGCTGTACTCTGCATTGATAACAATGGGCCCCTGTAGAAGAATAGTTTAGCTCAAAAAGCAATAATCGGAGCATCGAGGATTTCAGGGGACAGTATACCTATTGCAGATTACTAAATAGGTATACTGTCACCTTGATTCTCTATGCCCGGCTTGCCGCCAGCATGGGCGAGTGCGAGGAAAACCTGCCCGCCGTGGAGATACCGCTGCGCGAAGGGTACATTTTTGAAACCAGACAAGGGTAGGATCATGAAAAAAATTGCTTTGATGGAATGGGACAAGTTAGCCGATCGCGAACCGCAACACGCACTAGTCGCAGACGTCGACCTCGTCGTCGTCCGTTTCGATGAACGCGTTAGCGTGCTCTACGGGCGCTGTGCGCATCGCGGAGCATTAATGGCCGACGGGTTCGTTTCCGGCGACAACCTGATTTGCGGAGTTCACAATTGGGATTACCGCATGGACACCGGCATCAGCGAATACAACAACAGCGAGACGCTGCCCAAGTTCAATGCCTGGGTCGAAGACGGGCAGGTCTGCGTCGACGAGGATGAAATCAGCGCCTGGGCCGAGGCCAATCCGCAACCGTTCAATCGCGACAGCTACCAGGGTGCCTACCAGGATCCCCATGGCACCGTCGACGAACCCCACGTCAAGTTTATTCGCCAGCTTGCCAGCGATGGCCTGAGCAAGACCGGGCACCACGGGCCTGCCTCGGCCATGGGTGTGCCGCGCGACCTGTTGCCGAAGTGGGATGACATTCAATTTGTCGTCGGGCAACTGCACAAACTGCCGCGTCTCGATGACGAAGCCGTCGGCACCGATCTGGTTATCGGACCAAATGCGAAAAAACCGCTCAAGCTCGATATTCCACTGTTCGTCTCCGACATGAGTTTCGGCGCGCTGTCCGAGGAAGCTAAGACCGCGCTCGCCAAGGGCGCGGAACTCGCCGGCACCGGCATCTGTTCCGGTGAGGGTGGCATGTTGCCGGAAGAACAGGCTGCCAATTCGCGTTACTTTTACGAGCTTGCGTCGGCGCGCTTCGGTTATTCCCTGGATAAGGTCAAAAAAACACAGGCGTTTCACTTCAAGGGCGGCCAGGGCGCCAAAACCGGCACCGGCGGGCATTTGCCGGGCAACAAGGTCAAGGGCAAGATAGCCGAGGTGCGTGGATTACCCGAGGGACAATCTGCGATTTCGCCGGCACGGTTTCCGGACTGGACCTCACTCGATCAATACCGTGATTTTGCGGGCGAGGTGCGCGACTGTACCGGTGGCATTCCGATTGGCTTCAAACTGTCGGCGCAGCATATTGAAAAAGATCTCGACGCGGCGCTCGAGATCGGCGTCGACTATGTCATTCTCGATGGACGCGGCGGCGGCACCGGTGCCGCACCGCTGATCTTTCGCGATAATATTTCGGTTCCAACTATCCCGGCGTTGGCGCGCGCACGACGACATCTCGATCGCTGCGACGCCGACGGAGTGACGTTGATCATTACCGGCGGCCTGCGCCACCCGGCCGATTTTGCCAAGGCGCTGGCACTTGGTGCCGATGGGATCGCGGTGTCCAACTCCGCCATTCAAGCTATCGGCTGCCTCGGCATGCGTGCCTGCCACAGCAATAATTGCCCGGTTGGTATTGCCACGCAAAAACCACATTTGCGTGCACGCTTACCCGTAGATATCGCGGCCGAACGCCTGGCGCGGTTCTTTGGTGCCGCAGTGGACCTGATGGCGGTACTGGCCCGGGCTGCCGGACACGATCACCTGCGGCAGTTTAGCGCTGACGATTTAACCACTTTTAACGCCAACATGGCACGTCTCAGCGGCGTCGCCTACGGCGGGGTGGATCTAGA
This sequence comes from Gammaproteobacteria bacterium, assembly GCA_029862125.1. Classification (GTDB taxonomy): domain Bacteria; phylum Pseudomonadota; class Gammaproteobacteria. Next base: position 21,226 of record JAOTXY010000003.1, read on the forward strand.
TGGCAGTCCCTAGAAACTCTTCAATCAATTAACTTTAGGAAGACAGCAGATGATTGTCGGCAACCTGGGCCTGTGACGCTGGTGGTTTTGTTGGTGTTAACTGAGGCTTGATCTCGCAGGGTGATATAAACTATGGAGTCATAGGTTCTATATTTAAGCCACAAATCTCACCGTAATATCTGTTCTCATATATCCGTTTAGCCTCAAGTCTTTACCTTGTGCACTTAATTGAAACAAGTGATGGGGGCTTACTGAATACTGTAGATTACAGTTCATCCTGTCGGTTGTAGCGATGTACCGGGAATCAAATATGGCTTTGACTAATTCGCATAACCTGAACCTGACAGGTTCTGGTTACTTCTAGAATCCATATCTATCTGTTTTTACTAGACTTAATGCCATGCTGATCGAGCTTGTTCAGAACTTTCAAAGCGCGTCTAAAAGGTCTATATTGAGCGCCACTTAAGGACAACAGAAAATCGAAAACTAAGCCGAACTCGAGAATGCGAAATCAGTACACCAAGTCAGCCTTAATCGTTGCTCACGCCGATGATGAAATTCTATTTTTCAGCTCGATCATCGACAAGGTAGATATCGTGATCGTTTGTTTTATGGGTAATCCTCGTGTACCGGAGCGCAGAAGTGCGAGGATGCGAGTCCTCAACGAATACCCTCTCGAAAACATCTCAACCTTAGACATAGACACATCTGGGGCTTCTCGTTTCGTCAATTGGGATAAGCCCGTTGAATCTTACACCGGACTGGAAATCCAAAACGCTAGCGCTAGCGCTCGGGAGTCATACCGAAAAACCTATGAAGACATACTGAAAAAGCTACGGGACAAACTCAGTGGATACAAAACAGTCTACACGCACAACCCCTGGGGAGAGTATGGCCATGCAGATCATGTCCAGGTTCATCGGGCTGTTGATTCCTTGGCAGGCGAACTTGAATTTCGGGTCCTGTTTTCAAATTACGTTTCCCCCAGGAGTATGAATCTCGCACTGCCCTATATCAGCAAGACTGGTTATCTGGAGCCAATTTCCAGTCCAACCAATATAAATTTGGCCCACCAGGTCCGCGACCTGTATATCAAGGAAAACTGCTGGACGGTGCCCGAGAATTTTAGCTGGCCCAAATTTGAAAGCTTCAATTCTAAAACCGCCAACAATAATGACGCTGAAAACTCTGAAAATTCACTCTTGTTCGCATTAAATTTCATTCCATGGCGCTACCAGGCGACAGAGCCTAAAAGCTTTTCACAAAGAATATCTAAAAATTTTACAAGAATTAAAACCAGGGCATTAGGCGCTTTGACGTCGGATTAGACCTGCACTTCATGAGAATTGATAAACGAATTCGATCCGCAATCGAAAAAACCAGAATGACTTTAAACGGTGCTTTTGGACCCATGCCCAATCCCGACAAATGGGTCTTTATCGTTGGCTGTTACGGATCGGGAACGACACTTGTTAATAAAATGCTTGCCACTCACCCAATGGTTGGCTCCCTACCAAAAGAAGGACAGTTTCTAACCGACCAATTACCAATGCCAAGGAGCTTCGGGCTTTCGCGTTTATGGGCTCTTCGGCCCGAGCTTTTTTACCTTGATGAACACAGCCCGGATTGTGGTCGAGCCTTGAAAATCAAGCGTCAGTGGGGCACCCGCTTCAACGATCCTACGAGACCTATTTTAACTGAAAAATCTGTTTCAAATATGGCGCGGATCCGGTGGTTGGAAAAGAATTTTGCGCCGGCTCAATTTATTGCCATTATACGCAGCCCCTATGCTGTTGCAGAAAGTATTCGGCGCAAGAAGTCTAACGCGTTAGAAGACTGTGCCCGACAATGGTTGAAATCGAACGAAATCATGTTGCGGGATCTTGAGCATGTAAAAAGCAAATATATTATGCATTATGAAAATTTAACCGAAAATCCAAATGAAATATGGCAGGAAGTCCTGGATTTTATCGGCATCGACAACCCGAAGGGCGACATTTTGGAACTTAAGTGGCAAATACATGGGAACGATAGCCGCATCACTAACATGAATGCGCGTTACGTGGATTCTTTGTCCAATCAGGACTTAACCATTATTGAAAAACATACCGAGCCTTTGCTAAGCCAGTTTAATTACAAAATTGAAGTATCCCCAGATGAGTAGTCGAATAGATTGCTAAATGTGGTGCAGGGTCAGGCCCTGACAATCAACCCGTCACGTTACCGTGGGTTATACTCACCAGTCATCGCTTGCGGCATAACCAAAATCAATCAGCATCTGGACAGCATCTTTGTCGGCCTTGAAGCGCAGCTTTTCCTCTTCAGTCATTTCTTTAATCCATTTACCCGAGCCGTCGAAAAGCTTCTGATTCATCTGCCAGGTTCGATACTCCGCGTGATCCTTGCGCCACTCTGAGCCGGGATTTCTTGTTTCCGTGGCTAAGTCATAGGCCGGTGCTTCATGATAGGCGATAAGTCCCTCCTCGAATGCTTCCCCGATGAAATCGCATATACCTGGCATGGTTTCATCATACTGCTTAACCAGGTCCTCGTAACGAACCCTCATAACCCGCGGATCGTCTGACCAGCTCAGACCTTGGCGGTTGTCGTCCACCCATCGCTTTAGCCCTGTTGCAAAATCGCCGAATCGTTTGCGGATGGAAACTGCAACATCCCGACCGTCGCGGACGATGAAAAGCACCCTTGCCTCGGGATACAGCTCGAATATTCTATCGATCATCCGCACATGCACAGGTGTCTTCTCCGCCCAGCGATGCTTGCGGTGAGCAATGGTGTTCCGGTTCCAGATCTTCGCGGTCAAGCGCTGCTTGAGTTCCGGATACCTGAATAATTTGCTCTCATAGGGCACGCCGTAGATCTTGCTATGCGCTCCGAGCAGGCGCAGCAGTACAGACGTTCCGCTGTGGCCGCAGCCAACGATGAAAATTGGAGCAGCCTCTATCCGATGACCACGGATTCTTTGCCGTAAATACTCCCAGGTATCTAGAAGGAAACTTTCGTTTTCCCGTATTCTTGCTGTTAGTCCCAAACGTTAAACTCCTAATTCAGATAATTCCCTGTATTTATGCATTTACAGGGCGCGTTAGTCCAGATCGATATTTAGATAAACTCGTATAGTCAGTGTCGACCGCCATCTCGGCATGTTTTTCATTTCGTACTCAAGATACAAACAGGACAAATGCTTTGCTTTAACGCGGATGGCCCCTGCAACCGCATTTTAATACATCCTGTTCGATTGGTATTGCTAACACAATGAAAAACGCATGAAACAGAATTGAGCAGCCCTGTCGTCGTGCCCTAAGCATTTACTACGGTCTTAGGGCAAGCCTTGGCGGTAGGCTGTCTTCGGCTGGTAGCGAGTTTGATTTCGACCTACCCAAAAATTTCTGGAAGTTGACTAATGCATTTCGTAAAATGTAGGCGTTTACCTAGTCTGCGATCTAAATCTTCTGTTGGTTCAGCCTGGCTCCCGGATGAGGGGCCTTCGGGGAATTCCTAAACATGAATACTAGTTTGCCGCAATCCGAATTGCGGGCCAGGTTATTGTCAATTGAACCGTTTTTGAATGCGATCTCGGTCTTCATCATGGCAACGATATTCTTGTACTGGGATGCCAGCAGAGCGATATATGTACTGTTTTCAATGGCGGCACTTGTTTTCCTTGTTAAATTTCGACCTGAGATGCCCAGTGAACACCGGCTTTACTCATGGCCGATAATCGGCTTCGTCGGTGCTGCTGTCCTGTCACTTCTGTTTAATGGAGTGCCAGATGGAGGAATTAACAGACTCGGATCGAGGTTCTTTCTCTTGCTGATCGCAATTCCCCTGGTGAGTATTTTTTATCTGAGTTTCGATCCAAAGCGGAATGTCTGGATAAAGTATGCTGTTGGGTGCATGGCATTAGGGGGACTAGCGCTGGTTGATGCCCTGTTTCTCGATGTTAGCAGGGCAGGCGGAGGTCACAATCCGTCGGCTTTCGGTTTCGCTGCTCTGGCAATGACTTCCATTACCGCGGGGTCTTACCACAGGTTTAGCCAAATCCGGTTCGGTCGGGCCATTTTTTTTCTGGCTATTCTGATGGGTGTTTGCGCCATGATGTTATCCGGAGCCCGAACCAGCTGGTTGGCTGGTGTCGCCGTAGTGATTGTTGCAATGTTTTTCTACATGGAAAGGTATTCGCTTTTCAAACGAGTCTTGCTCACGTTGACGCTCATTGTCGGTATTGCAATTGTCAGCAGCTCGTTACCCCAGGTACAGAAAAGATTCAATATCATGATCGACATTACCGCACCCTATGTGACGGGTGAGGAACAAACTGGATTCAACAGTTTGAGTACCAGGGTCGAATTATGGAAAGTGGCCTGGCAGGTGGGCATGGAAAATAAAATTTTCGGTTATGGTGTAGGCAAGACCAAGCGGGTAATCAAGGATTACGGACAGCAGAATTCATATTTGAAAAGGCGAGGTAAAAAAAACGGGCACTTTCATAACCAGTTTCTTCAAACTTTTGCGATGACTGGCCTGGTTGGGCTAGTATCGTTTCTGGTATTGATAATCTGCCATTTCTGGATATTCGCTAAATATCTGGGAAAACAATATAGCCTTGAAGTGCGCTGCCTCGCCCTTTCCGGCTTACTTTTGCTGATCTCGTACCTGGTTAAGTCAATTCCCGGGGTCCCATTTTACGGCAAGCAATACTTGATGATGTATGGTTTTGCCAGTGCATCGATATGGGGATGCCTGCTAGGTGCTTTACGCGAACCCGGGCCAGTTGCTAACAAGCTTGATGACGACTGAGTCCAATGCTAGAAACTTCATTTCTAAGTTGGCGCTACCTTTGCTCGTGCTTGACTAAAGTCTACGACCAACAGATTAATTAAAGGAAATCAACAAGAAGCTAGTTGATATACGATACGGTTATTTTGTAGGCAATTGTAGTGCTTTGTTATGCTCTGCGGGGATAGGTTTGCAACGAACACCTCGGTAAATTTTTGAAAAATAAACAATTAAATTTACTAAACCATGCTCATAATTATGGGATTCCATGTTTATTTAGGGCGTAGCCGCCATTTTCAGTTACGTTGAAATCCCGTTTTAAGTCACCATCTCGGTGATCTGGGCAAATTTTCCGGTGTTTGCGATGAAAACAACAATACCCCCACAATGGTCCCTGCGCGAAACTGTCCGTCACTGGGTGGAAGGACCCAGGGTGCAAAATAGCATCATGGTCCTGATTGTGATCAATGCCATCATCCTTGGGCTTGAAACCGTGCCGTCTGCAATGGACAACTACGGCACGCTTCTGCTTACGCTTGACCACCTGATCCTGGGCGTGTTCGTAGTCGAAATCATGCTGCGCATCTTTGCTCATCGGCTCGGGTTCTTTCGCGACGCCTGGAGCCTCTTTGATTTTATCGTGGTTGGAATTGCACTTGTACCCGCCAGCGGGCCCTTTGCCGTGCTGCGGGCGCTGCGGGTGCTGCGCGTGTTAAGACTGCTGACACTGGTCCCGTCAATGCGGCGCGTGGTAGGGGCACTGTTAAAATCCATTCCGGGTCTGGGTTCAATCGCACTGGTGTTGTTGCTTATTTACTACGTGTTCGCGGTGATTGCGACCAAGCTGTTCGGCCCGGAATTTCCGCAATGGTTCGGTAGCATTGGAGAGTCCTTGTTTACCTTGTTCCAGATTATGACCCTTGAGAGCTGGTCGATGGGAATAGTGCGACCGGTGATGGAAGTGCATCCGGCTGCCTGGGTATTTTTTGTCTGCTTTATCCTGATCGCCACTTTTACCATGCTGAATCTTTTTATCGCCATCATCGTTAATGCCATGCACAGTTTTAGCGAAGAAGAGTCACAGCAGGCCATGGAAGCGATGCACGAGGCCCGGGATCATATCGAGGCGGACCTGCACCAGGAGATGGCATCCCTGCGGCAAGAGATTGCAGAGCTAAAGCTGTGCTTAAAACCACCGTCTGATAATAACGGTATTTCAAATCAGCCTGAGTAATCTTGCCAGGCGTTTGCGGCGACGCGTCGAAAATTGCCGCCGAGAATGCCGCGAATATCATCTTCGCCAAACCCGGCAGTAGATAGATCTTCTACCAGGCTCTCCAGCTGTCGTGGGCCGGCATGTTTTAATGCCGGGGTATCGTACTGCTGGCCCGCTGGCCAGTAGTCAGGGCGACTACGTAAAATTACCCCGATATCGACATCCACCTTTGGTGAATAATCGAAACCAAAGCCGATATGCTCACAGCCGACCAGGTCGGCGAGATATTTGATATGGCGTACCAGGGTTCTATTGCTGATGTCGTTGTCACCGAGAAAAATTCCCATGCCATTGACACCGATCACGCCCCCGGTTGCGGCGCAGGCCCTGATCTGATCGTCGGTGATATTGCGTTGATGGTCCCAGACGGCGGTCGGATTGGAATGTGAGAACACCACCGGTTTGCTCGACTCGTGCATGATATCCATCGTGGTGGCGTAGCCTGCATGCGAGCAGTCGACAATCATGCCGACTCGATTCATTTCACGAACCACCTGCTTGCCGAATTCGGTCAGGCCGGTGTCGTGGTCATGGCAACCCCCGGCCGCGGTATTGTTGAGGTTGTATGCGAACAGCATTTGCCTTACGCCAAGCGCGTGGTAGACGCTTACCATGTTGATATCTTCGTTGAGCGCGTTCATACCCTCGATATCGAAACTGACGGCAAATTTGTTTTCCCTGCGCGCCCGATCGATATCCTCGGTATCGCCGACCAGCACGAAACGATTCGCATGCGCCAGTACCCAGTGACGATAGGCAGCCAGCGTGGCCAGGGTATCCTGCCAGTCCATGACGTCGAAGCCGACATTAATGCTGAGGTAATCAACCCCGCTGTCGGGCCATTCCTGTAACAGGTTCAGGTCGACCTCCGGGCTTGGGAATATGCCGGCGTGCGCATCCCAAACCAACGTCTCCTGCAGCAGCTTTTCAAGATCGGGTTGCATGACTCTACCTATAAATAAACATGACCATCCAGAACACGGGTCGCGATGCCGCCTACCTGTAGCCTGGTAATCTCCTGGTCAGTCAGGGTAACACGCGATTGTATCGAACTTGGTCGCCCAAGTTCGAGCCCCTGTTCGGCATTAATCGTGACCACGCCCGACTCTGTTGGCACCAGTTCATGACGCGCCAGGTAGCTGGTTAAGGCCGCATTGGTCGTGCCCGCGGCGGCGGACTCGCTGACACCGACCGCCGGGCAGAAATCGCGTACGTGGATACTGTTTTGTACATTTTCCACCTCGGTACAAAATACTGCGATCGTTTCGATGCCATAGGCATGGCAGAATTCGATCATCCCGTTAAAGTCGGGCTGAATCGATTGCATTGCATCCAGCCCGGCGAGAGGCACCACCAGGTGAACGAAATCACCGCGAGCGGTTTCGAGCGGTAAATCAGGCGCGAGTGCGTCGGCTTTCAGCCCCAGCACTTTTAGCAAGCCCCCGGTATGGGGTGGTGGCGGTTCGAAGCGTGGCGGCGCGATGTCCAGCATCACCTGGTAACGACCATCGTCGCGCAAACTCAAACCTACATTGGCATTCGATTTGGGTAAACGTAACTCGACCTGTCGCATCGATTGCCTGGCCATGTTGATGCGCTTTGATTCGAGCATGTGCGTCAGCAGGCAGATGGTGCCGTGCCCACACATTGGCAATTCCATCACCGTTGACATGAACTGTACCTCGATCCAGTCCTCGGCATGACTGTCGACAAAGGCCGTTGCCGGCATACCTATTTCGCGCGCGATGCGTTGACGCTCAGCCGTGGTGATTTGTTTCGCGTCGATAAGCACGGCTGCCTGGCTACCGCCGAAGGCAGTGGCAGAAAAAGCGTCATAGAGCGCAAACGGGAAAGACTTCATGACTTGTCCCCGGAGTCATTACGCTGTAACAATAACGCAGCAATCTAAGCAAATTTGTGGTCATTGCGAAAGCGTTTTCTATACTTGTACCTGGAGTTGAGTTTACGGATTTGAGATAACGTTTGTGAAAATAGGAAAAATTTCCGATTTTGGTCATGGAATCAGGGGTTTACCTGACGAATTTGTAAGGCATAATAAAGCGATGAGGAATGCAAAAATCCTGAGATTGAACAAAGCCGGGATGCCGATTGACTGGATTTCGCGCGAAGAAGCTGCAACGCTGGTGGTAAAGGATCAGGTGGTCTGGGCGTTGGGGGAAAATGCGTTTGAAATCCGGGGCGGGATCAACCGCATGGGACGGCAATCGGTGCTATCGTTGCCGAGTATCCTGGCGAGTGACGGCAGCGTCAAGCTTAACGACTTTGTGCCACCGCTGGTCAATAGTTACCTGTTCCGCCGCGATCAATTCCTGTGCATGTATTGTGGTGGTGAATTCCCCGCGGATAATTTGTCGCGCGATCACATTCTACCCGTGTCACGTAGTGGTACCGATAGCTGGACCAATGTCGTTACTGCCTGCAAACGTTGTAATCATCGAAAAGCGAATCGAATTCCAGAAGAAGCCGGCATGCAATTGCTCGCGGTTCCGTTCGTGCCGAATCGCTACGAGTTTTTCTACCTTGCTAACAAGAACATTCTCGCCGATCAGATGGATTTCCTGAAAACGCAGTTTTCCCGGAATGGCAAGTGGTCCTAGCGGTAGATCGGGAAACGCTCACATAACTCCAGGACCTTGTCCAGGTCTTCCTTTGCCTGGTTATCCGGTTTCTGTTCACAGCGCTCGATGGTTCGCGCAATTATCTCACCAAGCAATTTGAAATCCTCGACCTGCAGCCCGCGCGTGGTTGCGGCGGCAACTCCGAGACGCAGTCCCGCCCATTCGGAAGGCTTTGTCGAATCGAACGGTATCGGATTCTTGTTGGAGGTGAGGTTAACCCGGGCGAGGCCGTCCTGAACCTGCTGGCCTTTCAGGCCACGTGCGGAAAAATCGAGCAGTACCATATGGGTGTCGGTGCCACCACTTACCAGTTTTATGCCATGCTCCGTTAGCGTCTGGCCCAACATGCACGCATTTTCAACGACTTGTTTACCATAACGTTTGAAATCATTACCGAGGGCTTCACCGAGGCACACCGCCTTGGCGGCGATAACCTGGCTGTGCAGGCTGCCCTGTACGCCGGGGAAAACGGCGGACTGGAGTTGCTTTGCCCAGCTCGCATCACGCGACAGAATCAGTCCGCCGCGCGGACCGCGCATGGTTTTAGTGGTAGTACAGGTTACGATATCGGCATGGAGCAGCGGGGAAGGATGAGCGCCGGCGGCAACCAGGCCGGCAAAATGGGCCATATCAACCAGGTAAAGCGCTTCGACCGAGTCCGCGATATGACGCAATCGTTCAAAATCGATACAGCGCGGATACGCCGAACCACCGGCAATCAACAACGCGGGTCGAACTTCCCTGGCCATGCGCTCGACTGCGTCGTAGTCAATTAACCCGGTTTCCCGGTCGACCCCATAGTGGTGCGCCTTGAACCAACGACCCGATAAATTCGGGTTGGCTCCATGGCTCAGGTGACCCCCGGCCGCCAGGTTCAGACTCAATATCCGGTCACCTGGTTTTACGGTTGCAAAAAATACCGCCTGGTTGGCCTGGGTGCCAGAGTGCGGCTGCACATTGACATAGTCGCAGGCAAACAATTCGCGGGCTCGATCGATCGCTGCCTGTTCGACCACATCGACAAATTCACCACCGCCATGAAAGCGATTGCCGGGGTAACCCTCGAGTGTTTTATTGGTCATCGGGTGTCCCAACGCGTCGAGTATCGCTTGGCTGACAATATTTTCCGATGCAATCAGTTCGATTTGTGTCTGTTGGCGCTGCAGTTCATTTACCAGCGCATCACCGATCAGGGGATCGGCTTCGACAACATGGGTTTTAAAAAACTCAGACATCGATAGCGCCGCACAGGCCGAGGTCGCGAATTTTGAGCCAGTCGCGATACCCATGCATCGGTTTAAAATGCGCGTTTTCGGCCCGTGACGGGCAGAATCTGGTTTTTTCCCCGGACATGGTTATCTCCGTTAAAACACTAATCGCAATCTAGCAACTGCAGTTAATCTGCGCAACGACCAGTGATCGGTTAACGGAAGATTTTTGACTGTTAAAACATGGTGTTATTCTATACTCCTAAGTATTATCTTCATCTACTAGCAACAGGCACCTAAGGGCCTGCAAGAACCGGGACCCGAATGGAAGACATATTCCACGACATTTCAAAATACTATGCAGCCAACATTATCGAGAATGTTCTGGTTATTGGTAAAATTATTTACCAGGATGATGGTTACAGGTTTGCCCGCGATGACGTTCAAGGTCCTTTCAACCTGGTTGATCCGGAGGCCGACGTTACCCGCATGGTTCATGTTATTGGCGAAATTCACCCGCGCTCCGCGCTGGAAAAGATTTTTGAAGTCGAGATCAATTCCTGCCTTTACCTGAACGAAAACGAAGACACCGGTGAAATTGAAGTCCGCTCCATCCACAAGGGTATGGGCACTGCGATTTATTCCAAACAGGAGTGCCCGCTAATTCTATGGAATCCAAATTACGAGGCGCATCGTTATTTTGATGTGATGGACATAGGGAATGTATTTACCGAACCTCGACTAAAAAACAGTTTTACCGCGATTCTTGCTGAAAGCCTGCGCGAGTTCGAATTGTTCCCGCCGCTAGTCCAATTGAAAAAGTGACACCCGTAGGGTGTCATCCCCGCGCAAGCGGGGATCTAGAAAGTTAATGACACAGTAAGATTCCGATAAGTTGGACCGCCTCTCTCAAGGGATCTCGTGACCCGGCCCGGTATCAGGGTAAAAGAATATTAAACTTACTTCGGATTTTCGCATCGACCACCGGGTCGATGTAATTCGGCCGATGCCGGGATAATATCTCGCGCACTTCCCGGTTGGCTTTTTGTGCGGCATCCTGCGCACCGCCTTCGGCCCAGGTCGTCGGTTCGAGACGATCACCGAGTTTCGGATAAAAGTAATCGCGTTCCATCGCTTCCATGGTCTGGGTCTCACCGATGAAATGGCCCTCCCCGGTTATTACGTTTTTCATCGCCTCGAAGGCCAGTGTTTCCTCGGTCACTTCAACTCCGCGAATCATGCGGTAGACGTGCGACAACATTTCGTTGTCGAGCAGGAAGGCCTCGAAAGAGGTGCCGAGCAGGCTGGCCATCATGCCCGAAGATTCGTAAACCATGTTGGCGCCGGACAATCCACAGGCGAGTGACGACAACGCTTTTTCCATTCCCATTTGTGCATCCACTGCTTTCGCATCAGACATGCTGGAGGCGACACCGGAGGGGACACCGATATGATTTGCCAACTGGGCAGCACCCGCGTTCAGAATCGAAATTTCTCCGCCGCCGCCGCAAAACGCCCCGGTGCGCAAGTCAATGACGAAGGGCCAGTTGGAAAATATCATCGGGTAGCCGGGTGCAAAAATATTGACCATGACCAGTGCCGCGAGGGTTTCGGCAAATGACGCTGCGAGCATACCGTCGATGGTTGCGGGTGAGGTTGCCCCCGACATGGCGGCAACTATGGAGTTGATCGGCATACCGCGCCGAATACTGGCCAGGGCGACGTCAAAGGCGTCCTCGCCATAGCGCATCGGCGAAATTATCGGGCTTATGTGCGCTTTACAAAACGGCTTCTCGGCAAACTTTCCCTCACCCCCCGCTACCCAGTCAAACATGTCGACGATCGGATCGACATGCTCGCCAAGGGTGAAGTTGGTGCCGACCGGTTTTTGCGTGCCGCGCATCAGGCAATAGGCGGTATTGATGTCGAGCTCGAAGATATCGGGTACATCGGTGGCAACGCAGCAGCGGGTAAACCAGGATATGTTCGGCAGTGTATCGGCGAGACGGGTGAAAGCGAACAAGTCCTCAAGTGTCGATGGACGATAAACGTGGGAATCGAGATCCAGAGTTTGTACCGCGGCGCCACCGGTGCCGAAGTAGACGCGATCACCGCCGACTTCGAAACTGTATTTTTCATCACGGCCATGAAAGACAAAGGATTTACAGGCTCCGTCGATAATATCCTCGACCATGTCCTGCGAAAAGCACAGGCGCCCAAGTTTGTTTATGGTCGCGCCGCAGTTGAGCGCCTGGTCGGTGAGGGCCTGTGGTGAATCGCCCATACCAAGCTCGGCCAGCATTCGAATCGAGGTTTCGTAAATTTGCTCGACCTGGGTATCGGTTAACGGTCGATACTGTCCGCCGGTTGGGCCGGCGGGTGCTGGATTGATCGCCGGCGGCTTGCTACGTTTTGCGAGCATTGCCTCACGGCTGCCCCCTCTGCGCCGCCTGGGTCTGGCAGAATCACTCATGTTCGTACCAATTGGTTGTCAGGATCATAGAGAATCGGTTCCACCACTATTGCATCGTATTTCTCGCCCAGGATACCGACACTGAGCCGAGTATCGATTTCGGCCTGGTCAGGATCGACGTAGGCATAGGCTATATTTTTTGCGACCCGATGACCATAACCCGCCGAGGTAACCGAGCCCACCTGCCGTTCTCCTGCAAATACCGGGTCACCACCATGGGCGCTGGCAAACTCGCAAGCGACCGTCATCGATACCAGCAACTTACGCGGGCCGCGTTCGATTTGCTCGAGCAGGGCCTGCTTGCCGATAAAACTGTTCTTGTCCAGTTTGACGAAACGATCGAGTCTTGCCTCCAGTGGATTGTGTTCATAGATCAGGTCCGCTTTCCAGTGCAGGTAACCTTTTTCGAGGCGCATCGATTCGGTTGCGTAAAGCCCGAAGTAACCGAGGTCGAAAGCTTCGCCGGCTTCATTTAATAGCTGCCACACCAGGTAGAGTTGTTCGTTCTGTACGTGCAACTCGTAGGCAAGTTCACCTGAAAAACTGACATTCATCGCGGTGACTTCGGCATGACCGATAAACATCTGGCGGCAACGTAACCATGGAAAAGCCTCGTTGGACCAGTCACAACGCGGAGAGACCGATTGCAACAAGGCGCGAGATTTCGGTCCCGCTACGACCAGGATGGTATGGCTGTTCACCATTTCGGTAATCGTGACCGACTCGGGTTTGAATCGATTCAGCCAGTCCCGATCGTGCCACTCGGCGGCCGCGGCCGAACCCCACCAGTAGCGATTCTCGTCAAGTTTTACCAGGGTGGCCTCGCTTAGGATATTGCCCTTTTCAGTGAGCAGGTAACACAGTCCGAGCTTACCGATCTCGGTTGGCAGCCGGCCACAAATCATCTGATCGAGAAATGCTTCGACACCGTCACCACTGATTTCATAGCGGTTGAATCCGGACACCTCCATGATGCTGATATGCTGTTGTAAATGTTCGACCTCGGTTGCAACCACGGCTTTGGTCGGGGTAAACCGGTAACTGTGCTCGTCAACGAAATCGGCATCCGGTTTGAAGAACAGGGCGCGCTCCCAGCCGTTGACGACACCCCAGGCACAGTTCAATTGATCGAGCACCGGGTAGAGAGGGGTGGAGCGCGCGAGACGAGATGCGGGGCGGTGCTCGTGTGGCATATGATAGTGAAACTCGTTCTGGTAATCCTCGATCGCCTTGAGGCAAGTATGTTCGGTGTTGGCGTACTGGGTGAAGCGACGAGGATCGAGAAACCAGGCATCCCATTCGCATTCGCCATGCACGATCATTTCGGCAAGCAACTTGCCGTGGCCACCTGCTTCACCGATACCGGCGCGAAGGCCGATTGCGCAATACGCGTTTTCCACGCCCGGGACAGGCCCAATCAACGGCGCCCCGTCGATGGTGTAGGTTATCGGGCCGTTGATGGTCGTGTGGATACCCGCCTCGGTAAGTGCGGGCAGCCGCTCGAATATGCGTTCCATGTTATCGAGACAGCGGTCGAGGTCGGAAGGACACAGCGCCTGGGTGAAATCCGCGTCGATTCCGTCCATGCCAAAGGTTTTGCAGTCTTGTTCGTAGACACCGACCAGTAACCCCAGTTTTTCCTGGCGACTGTAGAAGTCATCCCCGGGATCACGGATGATGGGCACCCGAAAATCGAGCGCCTCGAGTTCCGGCATGGTATCGGTCAGGAAATACATGTGCTCCATCGAGGTGACCGGATGGGTCACGCCGAGCATATTGCCAACCTCGTTCACCCGGTAGCCGGTCGCGTTGACCACTTTTTCGCAGGTAATGTCGCCGTTTTTGGTATGAACAATAAATTCACCACCGGGTTTGCGGGTTATGTTTTCGACGGGATTGAATCGATAAACCTCAGCACCCGCCTCGCGCGCCTTGCGCGCCAGGGCAAAGGTGATACCGGCCGGGTCGATATCACCATCAAGCGGGTCCCACCAGGCGCCCAGTAATCCCTGGGTATTCATCAGGGGATGGCGCCTGCCCGCTTCATCGGCGTCGATGAACTCCATGTCTACGCCCATACCAGCCGCCATGCCGACGAAATGCCGGTAGGTGTCGACCTGGTCACGGGTATGCGCAAGGCGCATCCCGCCGGTGATATGGTAGGAGATCGGGTTTTCCGGATCGGCGGCGAGTTCGCGATATAGATCAATACTGTGACGTTTGAGCGCAACCATGGTCTGGTTGCCGCCAAACTGGGTGACCTGGGCGGCTGCATGCCAGGTCGAGCCCGAAGTCAATTCATCACGCTCGACCAGCACCACATCGGTCCAGCCCTCGCGGGTCAAATGATAGAGTGTTGAGCAACCGGCGATGCCGCCACCTATAACGACAACGCGCGCATGAGATTTCATATTGTAAGTAGTATCATGGAATAGATTTCAGTGAAATAGATAAGGGACCTGATCATGAGGAAATTCTTAATCATCTGCTTTTCATTCTTTTTTTCATCCGGCATTGCACTGGCCGATGTGCAGATTACGATCAAGGGCGACAAGGGACGCATCAGCACGTTTAGCAGCAATGGCAAGATGGCGCGTATCGAAGATAAACAAATGCCCGGCTATGTGTTAATCGATCATACAAGCGGTGATTTTTATATGGTCGATACCAAACGTGGTGAAATTATGAGGAGCGGTATCGGCAAGGGAGATGTTGCCGTCAACGCTTCGAAAATTAGCATAAACCTTAAGGATAAAGGTGACGGACAAAAGATTGCAGGTTATTCAACCCGTAAATTGGAAATGATCGCGAATGGAGAAAACTGTGGCACTATTTACGCCTCGAGCAAATTGCTAAAAAATAATGAGATTCGAGCAATTTTCGAGTCGATGCGAAGCATGCAACAATTTTCCCGCAACATGACAGGGGGTATGGGCGGAATCATGTCGGTATGCCAGCAAGCTAACATGCAGCTAGCCGACAAGATCGAATCGAGCGGGGTGCCGATGCGAGTGCTCGATCAAAGCGGCAAGCTGCAATCGGAAGTGGTAGCGGTCGATACGAAAAAGAAGTTTGCCGCCAGTCACTACACGCTGCCATCTGGCATGAAGGTTGTTGATATGAGCGACAAGATGAACCAGGCGGAACAAGAAACCCAGCAGATGATGGGAGATATGCCGAATATGGGCGAGTTGATGAAGCAGATACAACAGGGCGGCGGGCAGATGACGGAAGAAATGCAGCAGCAAATGGAGCAGATGCAGGAAATGATGAAACAGCTGCAGCAACAATCCCAGTAGAACAGCAAAATTTCCGTTGCCTGGAAACTAACCTAATCTAGTCCAGGATTTCCGAGACCTCTTCATCAATGATGCTGCCAATAACCTCCATATCCTCAACCGAGAAGGTGAGCGGAATACGCAGGTCGAAGGTGGTTGCCAGGATTTCCAGAGTTTGCGGCAATTGCTGGCTGCCATCGATATAGCGCCAGCTGTCGTAACGACTGGTAAAGCCGTGCGGCTCGATGCCGCCGAACCACTTCAATTCCACACCGCGCGCCGCGCAGCCGGCAACGAAATTGCCCACCTGTTCCTGATCCAGTCCCGGTACGCGAAACTGCAACGAACTGCCGACAAAGGATTCCTTGTCGGGTCTTTGAGGCAAATGAATTTGCACATTCTTTGCTAGTCGTGTTGCGAGTGCCCGGTAGCGGTCATTCCAGCGAGCGCAATTTTTATCAAGGCCGGGTAATTGGGCGCGCAGGATCGCAGCACGCAGGTTATCCATGCGGCCACTGTAATTCGGGGTATCGAGCTTGATATCGGTAAAAACATCGGCTTCGGGTACGGTACCGTGGCGCTCGAATAACATGTAGGAACCGGAGTAGATGATGGCCCGTGCAATGATTTCGTCGTCATCGGTAGTCAGGAACCCGCCTTCACCCGAATTGAGATGTTTGTAAGTCTGAGTGCTGAAGCAGGCAATTTTGCCAAAACTACCCGCCCTTTTGCCGTTCCAGTGCGCGCCCATGGTATGCGCGCAATCCTCGATTAGCGTTACCCCGTGTTTTTTACATAGTGCTGTTACCGCGGTCATATCTGCGATGTGTCCACGCATGTGGGAAATCATGAAGAAGCGCGCCTTTGACTGCAGCATCATGGCTTCGAGATGCGCCAGGTCGACACAAAAGTTGTGATCGATCTCGACCAACACCGGTTTGCCACCGGCGTTGTCGATGGCACCGGGCACCGGGGCGAGCGTGAAGGCGTTACTGAGTACCACTTCGCCGGGTTGAATACCGGCCGCCTTTAATGCGATATGCATTGAGTAGCCTCCCGAAGTACAGGCAAGGCAGTAGCGCTGACCCATGTAGGCGGCAAATTCCCGCTCCAGTAAGGCCGTTTCGGAAGTTTCGTCTTCGACCGTGTTGTATCGATGCAGCCTGCCACTACGTAAAACTGCAATGGCCTGATCGATACCCGAATCGGGTATGGCCTCCTGCTGGGTGAAAGGCTTGGAGAAGACGGATTTAGTCATTCGACGCTAATCTCTTGCGGAGATACATGGCGAAACTCTCTCGATGCCTCAGTTATAACCCGGCAGGTCAAAGATTTTAGGGTAGGCAAACAACGAAACGCTACCGCCGGTATGCAGAAAGACGACGTTTTCACCCTGCTTGAAATGACCCGTGCGTACCAGGTCGATGAGGCCCGCAAATCCCTTGCCCGTGTATACGGGATCCAGCAGGATACCTTCGAAACTTGCCAGCATCTTGACGGCCTCGACCATCGAGTTGGTGGGCAGGCCGTAGCCATCCCCGACGTAGTCGCTGTTGGCGACTATCTTTTCTCGTGCGACCAGGTCCGGGCTCAGCCCCATGAACCCGGCGGTACGCTGAGCCAGCGTATAAACATTGTCTTCCTGTTTTTGTTTAGGCCTGCGTACGCTGACACCGTAGACTGGAATCCCGCTATTCATTGCTTCCATGCCCACTACCAGTCCTGCCTGGGTGCCGGCGCTGCCGGTTGCATGCACCAGGTGATCGATCCGCAACGAGCGCTCGTTCGCCTGGTGGGTTAATTCGAACGCCGCGTTGACATAGCCAAGTGCGCCGGTTTCGTTTGAGCCGCCACCGGGAATAATATAAGGTTTTCTTCCATCGTCGCGTAACTGTTGTCCGAGTTGCTCCATTTCCGCGTTCATATCGCTGTCGACCGGGCGAATGGAAATGGAGGCACCGTGCAGTTGGTCGAGTAAAACGTTGCCATTGTGGGCATAGGCCTCGTCATGGAATCCGGTGCGATCCTCGAGCAGGATATGGCAGTCTAAACCGAGTTTTGCCGCGATCGCACAGGTCTGGCGCGCGTGGTTTGACTGGGTCGCCCCCTCGGTGATGATCGTGTCGGCATCTCGCTCAACCGCCTCGGCCATCAGGAACTCGAGCTTGCGCGTCTTGTTGCCGCCCGATGACAGGCCGGTACAGTCGTCGCGCTTGATCCAGAGGTTGGGTCCACCGAGATGCTCGGAGATGCGCTCTAACGGCTCGAGCGGGGTGGGTAGATGGGCGAAATGCAGTCGCGGGAAACGGGATAGATGCACGACGATCTCCAAAGATGATGCATGATTACAAGGTGACCCGCGATAATAATGTAATGTGCGTTAAAGTTAACCTTTTTTCGGAAGTAACTCGTTGACACCTGCATTTTTATTGACGCGCCAATGGTCTGATGACAAGGACGGTGTGCGCCTGGATTTCTGGCTGACTGCCGCGCAAGGCCCGCTGATGGTTTCGATTCACCAACAGCAAGCCCTGTTTTTTATCCGGCAAGACGACGCGCAAATGGCGGACACGTTGATCGGCAAGCTTCGCGGCGTTTCGATTAAACCGCTGCAGCTGAAAACTTTCGACGAACAACCCGTCAGCGGGGTTTACTTCGACTCGCAGCAACAGCTTTATCGTTCGCGCGACAGGTTCGTACAAAACGGCATCGCCTGTTACGAAGCCGATATTCGTCCGACCGAACGATTCCTGTGCGAACGTTTCATTACGGCCTCGGTCGATATCAATGCGGACTATAGTAAAGAGGGCCTGCAAAACGTTCGTTTGCAGCCCGGTGAATACACGCCGAGTTTCGAGGTTATGTCGCTCGACATCGAATCCGACTATGAAACCGATCTGCTTTTTTCAATTGCGTTTGTGACCGCCAGTACCAACCGGGTCCTGATGATCGGGGATGGCGTGGATAGCGACCTAATCGAGTATGTCGCTGATGAGGCCAGTCTGCTAAGCAGGTGGATCGAGTGGGTCGAGCGTATCGATCCCGATATTCTGATCGGCTGGAACGTGATCAATTTTGATCTCAGGCTGTTGCAGAAAAAGTCGCAGGCACTTGGTGTGCCGCTCAGCATCGGCCGTGGCGCATCGCAGCCGGTGTGGCGCCAATCCCAGGCTGATCGCAACCATCATTTCGTACTGATCCCGGGAAGGGTGGTGCTTGATGGCATCGATACGTTGCGCTCCGCTACCTATAACTTCGCCAGCTTCGCGCTGGAATCGGTAGCCCGGGAGTTGCTAGGTAGAGGTAAATTGATTCACGATAAAACGCACTCTGACCCTTTTTATAAGGCAAAAGAAATCAGGCGACAATTCGAGCAGGAGAAGGAAACCCTGGCGGCATACAACCTGGAAGATTGCCAACTGGTGTGGGATATTTTTGAAAAGACCGAGCTGGTCAGGTTTTCCATCGAACGCGCCAGGCTTACCGGCCTGGAAATAGATCGCACCGGCGGCTCGGTCGCCGCATTCGATAATCTCTACCTGCCGCGATTACACCGCAAGGGCTACATTGCACCGAACATCGGTGACTACCAGGGAGAGTTGAGCGCACCGGGAGGATATGTCATGGATTCGACCCCGGGGTTGCAGGATTCAGTACTGGTGCTCGATTACAAAAGCCTTTACCCGAGTATTATCCGGACTTTCCGTGTCGATCCTTTGGCACGGGTCGCAGCGCAACGGGCTGATCCGCAAGATGTTATTCCCGGTTACGATGGAGCGAGTTTTCACAAGCGCGATCACATCTTGCCGAAGATCATTGAAAACCTTTGGGCAGCACGTGACGAGGCCAAGCGTGACGGCAATGCCGCTTTATCGCAGGCAATCAAGATCATCATGAATTCGTTTTACGGCGTGCTTGGCACTTCTGGCTGTCGGCTACACGATTCCCGCCTGACCAGTTCAATCACGAAGCGGGGCCACGACATCATTATCCAGACGGTCAAACTCATCGAGGCAGAGGGTTACGAGGTAATCTACGGCGATACCGATTCAGTTTTCGTTTCCTTAAACGGCTCGCGAGACAATCGCACCGCGGCCGATATCGGCAACCACCTGGTCGCTACAATCAATCGATACTGGCGCGATTACCTGCAGCAGGAGTACGCTATCGAATCCTGCCTGGAAATGGAGTTTGAGACCCATTTTCGGCAGTTCTTCATGCCGACCATGCGTGGCTCGGAGCAGGGCAGCAAGAAACGCTATGCCGGTCTTATCGACGATGAGCAGGGTAAGCGTAATATTGTTTACAAGGGTCTTGAAACAGTGCGTACCGACTGGACCGAGCTGGCCCGTGAATTTCAGCAAACACTTTACCAGCTGATTTTTGATGGCGAAGAATATGCTGATTATATCCGGCAGACGGTGGCGGATCTTTATGATGGCAGGTTCGATCATCAATTGGTGTACCGTAAGCGGCTGCATAAGAAACTTGCCGAGTACCAGAAAAATATTCCACCGCATGCGCAGGCTGCAATCAAGGCCGAAGCCGAGTTCAAGCAGAATCAACAACCTTCACGCTATCGCAACCGAAGCTGGATCGAGTACGTGATTACCGTTGCCGGCGCACAAACCCTGGAATGTCAGAATGCAAAGCTCGACTATGAACACATCGTTGAAAAACAACTGACGCCAATCGCAGACACCATCCTCAATGCGATTGGCTCTTCAATGGATGAAATTGCCCGTCAACAACAAAGCCTGTTTTAGAGAACGTTATTCCTGGGACGAGTGGGTCACGCGTTGACTGCAAATCATCCCGGAATGCGCAGGGCGCAGTTCCGGGATCTTGTTAGAAAGGCATAATTCCAGGTTTCCGATACGTCGGACTGCCGCTTACCCGCGATGACATCCAGGTGTCGATCAGTCCCGTAGAAACATCATGTCACCACCGGGTGCAGCGGTGTGACAGGCGATACAACCCTTCGGCTTACCCTTGGCTACCTTGCCTGCCAGCAGCATACCCTTTGGATTGGTGTCGATACTACCGTCCGCCTTGTACTTGGCCCAGAACCAGTCCTTGGTTTCAGGGTCGTAACCCGGACGCTTCAGCATCACGGTAACGGCTTTCAGGTACTTCCCTGGATCACTGGCGACATTGGCGATACTGACGCCTTCACCGCCGTAATTGCGCTTGACGATTATGTCGTGCAGTTTTCCATCTAATGCTATCTTTCCCGAGATGGTATCGAGTATCGCTCCATGCGGGTGCTGACCGGTATAGGGCCGTGACATCAGCCCGTCTTCTCCGGCATAGCCGGCATCCAGCATGGTCTGCCAAAGGTTATTGGCGTAGTTGACATCTTCTTCACCGCCAAACGGTGCTGCTGCATTGACGCTCCCGGTCAAAAATACAAGAACTCCCAGGCATAACATTTTCATTGTTTTCATTTGGACTCCCCTTTTTATTTGCATTGTGCCTGATTTTTGACAAGCGCCAGACCGGGAGGTTTCATTAATTTACGAAAAAACAGAATTTCCCTGGCATTGATCTGCAAAGGTAAAACCCATTGACCCTCGGGTTGCAGGTGACAGATGATATTGACTCGCCCGAGATCAAGCAGAATCAGTTTGCGATCGCGGTCGCTGAGCAGCAGGTATCCGGGTTGCGAAGGATGCATGCTCAGGTCCCGTGTAACTAAAGATTTGCGCGATCTGAATTCAAGTTTGTTGCGGTCAAAAACGCTAAGCGTGCCATCGCGATGGCTGCGATAAATACGGTTGGCATAATGTTGTAGGTTAATGGGTTGTGAATCACCCTCGAGCACAGCTGAAACTGCAGCGCCAAGCGCTGCAATTACCAGCGTATTGCCATCAAACAGGTTAACCGCGATCTGGTTATTACCGAGATCGACAGGACTGAATACCAGTTCCTGGGTGGCCTCAATATCGTGCTCCAGGCTGCCATCCGCGGCCGACACGGCGTAGACACTGTGATCCTGTCCACCGGTCCAAAGCATCGTTGTCGCCTCGTTGATAACGGGCGAATAAATCCATCCCGGAAACTGACTGCGCCAAATGATGTCGCCACGCTCAGGGTCGATCGCGTATAGAGTACCGTGCAGGCTTCCGGCAAATGCCCAGGTAGAGATACTCGGTGTGAATAGCGTGTGCTGCTTCTCGATGTGCCAGGCGATACTCCCGGTTTCAAGCTCGAGTGCATACAAACCCTGCGTGCTGCCGACCAGTAGCAAGGCTTCATGAATTACGGGCTCGAAGGTTTCAATACCCTGCAGGCTTGACCAGAGTGGTTCGGACTGGTTTTGATCGAATTTGTATATTCCCTGCCGAGAAACATAAATCGAGTCATCGACCAGGACAGGATTTGTGGGGTAGCCTGCCCGCGCCGATTGGATCGCTGGCAACAAGCTGGCAGCCATCAATATCGAGGCAATAAGCCTGTGCATGGCCTGGGCGTCAGTCTTTTACTTTGCGCGGCTGCAATTCATCGTACTGCGGCAACCCGTCGACTGCTGCACGCCAGGGCGCCCGGTCTTTCCAGAATATGTTCTGCGTGGGTTTGATTCCCGGGTCTTCATCCAGGGTGCCGGCCGGGATGATCATCGCGGTGCCGCTTTGCGAAAGCCAGGGTAAAGAAGAACCACATTGCATGCAGAAGCAGGTGGCAAAATGCTTTGCATCCGGATGATCAAAGCGACCGACCATCTCCCCGCCGCCAAGCCATTCGAATTGTTTTGGATCAACCAGGATATTGCTGGCGAAGGCGCTACCGGTGAACTTGCGACAGCGCGAGCAGTGACAGTACTGGAAAACATATTCAGGCCCGTGA
Source organism: Gammaproteobacteria bacterium (assembly GCA_029862125.1). GTDB lineage: Bacteria > Pseudomonadota > Gammaproteobacteria. The sequence continues at coordinate 43,743 of JAOTXY010000003.1, forward strand.
AACTGGTAACTGACGGATCCGCACAGGCAACTACCCCTCGTGGTTTTACTCATAGTTTTAATCTCCCGGTTATCTGAGAGTTTAGCCCAGGCTTTATCCGGGCAGCAAATCGGGCGCCAGCAAGGACACGATATCGCGCAGGGTTTCATCGACCAGGTTTTGTTCAAAGAGCCCGGTGTCGACCAGTTCGAAGCTGCCGGACCGAATAGCCATGAAGCAATTGTCTGTGGTCACGTCGACAAACTCGATCAGCTTGAACTTCGCGATACACTGGCGCAGAAAACCGAGATTGTTTTCTACCTTCAATTGTTCAGTCGCCGCGGCTACCTGGTCTGGACTGGTGGCGAGAACATTGATGCGTTGATAGCGGTCGATATCGATCAGCGGGCGAACCCGGTAAATCTGCATCCGGCCCTGGGTACCGCGCGCGATTAGCTCGGGATAGGTTCCCATCGGTACACTATTATCGAGAAACTCGAAAAAATACCTGGGCTTATCATTGGCAAGCCATTTGAATAATAGTTTTGGCATTCCGGCATAGGCCTCGATGCAGTGGCCAAGAAAATCTTCGACAGCTTTGTAACGCCCGCGTATCAGTCCACGCTCCCATCCGCGTTCAACGGTGGCCTCCGGCGGCGTTACGACAAAATACATGTACATAGTATCGATATAGCGTACGTAGGTTTTGTGCAGGACACTGGTAATTTTTTCGCTGGCGAAGCTGTCGAAACGAAAGCGATCCACCATCAGGTGCGGGATCGAATCTCGCTCTTCCGCTTTGGCGCGAATGTAATGGTCGAGCTTGGTGTCGATGATATTGATTTCGTGGCTGGTAAATCGGCCGGCGTATTTATAACTTTCTCCCAGGGCATCGTAATCAAGCAGCATGCGGCGCCAGATATCAGGGCTGATTGTGCCGTAACCGTGATCCTCAATACCGAGTTCCACCATCATCTGGCTCAACATCGGTCGCAGCGAACTCTTGCCAGCCGCCGAAGCGCCTTTGAGGCTGATTAAAATCGGTTTTTCGGCATCCGCTATGCGTTCGTACCCCTCGTTGCTAATGGCTTCGTTTACCAGTTTGCCGACCTTGCTGCCGATTTCGCGACTACCGAGATAATTGCAGGCATGCCTGACGCAGATGTTCTTTAGATAACCAGGATCGTTGCCAACGAAGCCCCGAGTGGTCGCGATCGACCCCAGGACTCGATACAAACTTCGATAGACAGCTCGCGATAATTTGTCGTCTGCGTTGAGGCCTCGCTGCTTGTAATTGTTGATCAGCTCGAACTCGCGTTCCTGCCGGCTTTGTGGTACTGCAGGGGGTTTTGGTTTGGAAGCCGAGAAACGGGACCAGAACGATGGTTTTGCGCTCGCCGCCGGCGTTTTCTGGGCCAGCGCAGTCTCGAGTTCCTGCTGGGTCATGTCCTCGATCTTGGTGCGCATGGTTTCGAAGCTATGCTCGATCTGCATCAGGTTGGGAATGACATACTTGCTGAAAATTTTTCGCGCAATGGTGCGAAAATTGATGCCGAGGTCTTCCTCGTACTCGCCTTCGAGAACAACGATGTCGGCCGTAATTCGTACGATTAGCTCATGCAAAACCAGTCGGTGTGGTCGAAAGCTGATCAGTTCTTCCGGGCTAATCCCGGTTTCTGCCGCGAGTTCGTTTACTTCTGCCAGCGTGGTGAAGACGTTCGCCTGATTATAAATAGTTTCGAGCTCCCGATAGGCCGGGGGTATTTCCGATTCGATACCGGGATTCCAGGCTGAGTAGCTTTTTTGATCCATAATTCTGTATTTGCCCTGTCGAACCCATTAAATACCGCCGGCGATGGCACCTATACCTCTGCCGATACAAGTCGTGGCAGGATAAACGGATTAATCACCAAAGTGTATTAAGTTTTATCACAGGTTATTATCGGATTAATTCAACACGATAAGCGGTCAACCTTAGAAAAATGAAGTGCGGAGTCAAGCTTGAAACGCTGAGCTGGATCGAAGCGGAGCGGTGGTTCGTAAAAGATCCCGTTGTGGTGATACCACTGGGTGCAGCCGCCAAGGAACATGGCCCGCATCTGCCGCTTAATAATGACGCTATCATTGCGACCTGGATGGCGGAAGAAATATTGCAACGTTTGCCGGTGGTGGTCGCGCCCTTGATCAACGCGTCCTTCTACCCCGCGTTCATCGAGTACCCGGGTTCCATTAGTTTGCGCAGCGAAACCGCGCGCGATGTTATCGTTGATACCTGTACCAGCCTGGCCAGTTTTGGGTTGTCGCGTTTTTACATTGTTAATACCGGGTTGTCGACACTGCGCCCGCTCGCCGAGGCTAAACAATTGCTGGATCAGGGCATCGCGCTGGAGTACTTGAATCTCGACCGGGCGCTGCAATCGTTGCCCGACGATTTGCTCGAGCAGCAATACGGGTCGCACGCTGATGAACATGAAACCTCTTTAATGTTGCATATTGCACCCGAAGTAGTGGACATGAGCCTTGCGCTCGACGATGGTGCTGAGGGCGAAGGTAGATTGACGCGTAGCAAAGGCCAGGGGCTGTGGTCGCGTTCGGGTGTATTCGGTCAGGCAACGCTTGCTACGCCAGCGAAGGGTCGGGTAATTGCAGAGGTGTTACTGAATCATGCCCTGGCACAAATAGCTGGTCTCGAGTGACCGTCGCCACTAAGCCCGGGGTAGGCAGTTTAGCAAGCGAGTGTCGCTACACCCCTCGCCGCAGTGGCTCCTAGCGCTGCCTTGCGCGCTTGGGCTTGCCCTTGTTCTTTTGATCCCGGTGCCTGGTTTTGGGTTTGCTACGGGCAGGTTTCACAGCAGACGGTCCTCGACTGTCGTTTCTCTTTCTGCCTCTAAGCTGCGTTATGCTCAGGCGCTGACCCGCCACCCGGACATTCTTCAGCTCGCGTAGCAATTCTTTGGGCATGTTTTCGGGTAAGTCAACGAGACTGTATTCCTCGAATATATTAATGCGCCCGATGTATTTGCTGTCGATGTCGGCCTCGTTGGCGATCGCACCGACGATGTTACCGGGTTTCACCTTGTGTTGATGGCCGACTTCAATACGAAAGCGGTCCATTCCCGTTTCGATAGCCTGCTCTCTCGAATCCGATTGCTCCCGTCGCGGCCTTGCCGAACCCTCCGAAGCATCTCGTGGTTGCTTCCGGCGAGGCTTTCTGCCAGCGACGGAATCACCTCTATCCACTTCACGTACAGGTTTGCCAACCGCTTTACCGGATAATAAAAATGGTGCGCTACCCTGCATCTGTTTCGCCAGGGCCGCGGCTATATCGAGCGTGTCGACCTGCTGTTCCTGCTGATACTGCTCAATCAGTCCCTTGAACAGGCTGAGGTCTGCTTCGGCCATGGTATCGCTGATGCGTTGCTTGAATTTCTCGATACGTCGGTTGTTGACCATATCTGTCGAAGGCAATTCCATTAGTTCGATTTGCTTGCGGGTGGCCTTTTCGATCGCCTGCAACATCCGGTTTTCACGCGGTGCGACAAACAGGATTGCGTCGCCCTGGCGGCCCGCCCGTCCGGTGCGCCCGATGCGATGCACGTAGGCTTCGGTATCGTGCGGAATATCATAGTTGATGACGTGACTGATCCTGTCGACGTCGAGGCCGCGAGCCGCGACATCGGTCGCAACCAGTATATCCAGCTTGCCTGCTTTTAACTGGGTGATGATACGTTCGCGGTTCTTTTGCGCGATGTCACCGTTGAGAGCGCTGGCTCGATAACCTCGTGCTTCAAGTTTTTCCGCAACTTCGAGCGTCGCTGTTTTGGTGCGCACAAACACCAGCATCGCATCGAAACTTTCGGCTTCGAGTATGCGTGTCAGCGCGTCCAGCTTATGGGTGCCGGTTACCGGCCAGTAACGCTGACGTATCGTCTCCGCAGTCGTGGTTTTTACCTTGATCGTAATTTCAGCAGGATTGTGTAAATAGCGCTGTGTAATTTTGCGGATGGGTGCCGGCATGGTTGCCGAAAACAGCGCTATCTGGCGCTGTTTGGGGGATTTCTCCAACACCCATTCGACATCGTCGATAAAGCCCATGCGCAGCATTTCATCGGCTTCGTCGAGCACCAGGGTTTTCATTCGATCGAGTTTGATATTGCCGCGACGCATATGATCCATGACACGTCCCGGGGTACCGACAATGACATGCACACCGCGTTGCAATGCACGTATCTGGGTTGCGTATTCCTGCCCGCCGTAGACTGGCAACACGTGAAAAGTTTTTATCTGCGATGCGTAAGTCTTGAAGGCTTCGGCAACCTGTATCGCCAGTTCACGGGTCGGCGTCAGCACCAGTACTTGTGGCTCCTTTTGTTTCAGCTCGAGATTCGAAAGGATTGGAAGTGCAAAGGCCGCGGTTTTACCGGTGCCGGTTTGCGCCTGCCCAAGTACATCCCTGCCTTCCAGCAGCAGCGGAATAGTTTGTGCCTGGATCGGCGTGGGCAATTCGTAGCCGACAGCGTTTAAGGCCTTTAATAGCGTTGGTTTCAACGCCATTTGCGAAAAGCTGGTGACAGGATCGGTAGACATCGATGTGTGCCTGGGTCAAAGGGTGGCGCAGTGTAGCGGTTTGCGCCCGGCTTTGCATGTATTTAGTCTGCTTCTCTCTTCATTTGTCCGGAATCTCGCGACTGCGCTGTTCGATATAGTCCAGCAGTGCCTCGTCAAGTGCTTCATCGATGGGCGGGGGTTCGTATTTTTTCAGCCACTGTTTTGCCTTGCGCACACCGACAGCCTCGCTGTCGAGCCGGCCGTCGGCGTCCCACTGCTCGTAGGAATTGTTGTGCTGCGAATCAAAAATGAAAAGATTACTGTTGAGGGTATGTGTTTCACCGAGGAAGTGCCCGCCGGGCCCGACATGTTTGGTAGCTTCGAAGACTTCTTCGATATCGCTGAAATCAGGGCCCTGTAGAAAATGATAAAATGCGTCGAGCTGTTCGAAATCGATCATGGTCTTGCCGTAACCAACGGTCAGCGCGCCTTCGAGCATGCCACCCGCCATGGTCAGCCAGTTGGCATCCGAGAGCATGCTCGGGAACAATCCCCACATTGAATCATAGGCTGCCTGCATGTCCCCCGATTTGGAAGTCGCCACATTCAGAATCGAGCGGTGCGGTAACTTGTAGTAACGCGCCATCGAGCTAGACAGGAACTGCACCATCGCCGAATCCGGCGAGCCGTGCACCGGTGCGCCGCTGTTGAGCGCGACCGTCATTGCGGGCACCCCAAACAGCATCGGTGCGCCGGGACGGATAATCTGCGTCATCGCCATTGCCATCAGTGCCTCGGCCAGCACCACGCCGACCGTGCCGACATTGCTTGCCGGGGTACTCGCGGCCGCCATCGAAAACGGTGAGCACATCACCGCCTGGTTATTCATCGCGTAAACCTTGAGCGCGTCGAGCATGGTTTCGTCCCAGACCAGCGGTGAATTGGCATTGATCAGCGAGGTCGTGACCGTGTTGTTGGTCGCAAACTCCTCACCGAAGACGAGCTTCATCATGTCGACTGTATCCTCGGCGCGCTCGCGTGCGGTCACGTTACCAATGATGGGCTTGTCGGAGTATTTCAAACCGCTGTAAGCCATGTGCATGTGCCGATGCGGTACCGGGATATCGACCGGTTCGACGATAGTACCGCCGGCAATGTGAACCGTTGACGCCATGTGATTGAGTTTTTGCAGGTTGTTGAGATCTTCGAGTGTGGCATAGCGGCGCACGCCTTCCATGTCGCGCACGAAGGGTGCGCCGTAAGAGGGTGACACGACCGCATGACCATCACCGACGCGTACCGAACGTTCCGGATTGCGTGCATGATGGACGTAAGATGATGGGATCTTGCCAATCAGTTCAAGCAGCTCCTCGCGACCGATTTTCACCCGCTCACCGTCGATCTTGGCACCGGTCTGGCGCCAGTAGTCGAGCGACTCGGGATCCTGGAACTCGCAGCCGATTTGTTCGGCGACGCGCATCGCGAAATCGTGAATCAACTCCACGCCTTCCTGGTTGGTGACTTCCATGATCGGAATGCCGCGCTTGATTTCCGGATGATGCACGATTGCGGCACTGGCCACCGCTGCGCGCCGCGCCGCGCTGCCGCCCTGTCTTCTGCGTCGGGTTGCCATCGCGTTACAGGGCCAGGCCGATCTTGCGGCCATCGTGAAATGCGTAGGGCGCTTGCCGTGGAGCGGCGGCATCGCCGATCACGTGGAAACGGGTATCGGTTTCGGCGAGTGCGAGTTCGACATCGTTGTAAACCACGTTGGTGGTTGCGGTGACAATCGCCGAGGCTTCGACGCTCGAGATCGACCCGTCCAGTAGTGAGCGAATCTCGGCGCGATCGCCGTGCCATTGCTCGATGACCGACTCGAGCAGGAAGGTTACACCGAGTTTCTTGAGCGACCCGCGAATTTTTGAATCGACGGTCGTGCGGAACAGTTCCTTGCCGACCAACTCGTCGGGCGTGACGATGGTAACCTCGTGTCCCTTATCGGCGAGGTACCACGCAGTGCCTGTACCGCGCCAGTTACCACCTTCGTCCAGCACGATTACCGAATTACCGAGCTCGGCCTGTTCACGCAACACTTCCTCGCAGGCGAAGACCTTGCCGTTTTGCAAACCGGGCAGCTCGTCGGCCTCGGGCAGCCAGCGCTGGCGTACGCTATCGTCCGGTAACGAGCCGGTGGCCAGCACCACTTCGTCGGCGCCGAACTCGAGGATGTCCTGTTCATCCAGCGGTGAAAAATAACGCACTTCGACGCCGAGTTGTTCGAACTGACGCAGATACCAGCCCATCAACTCGGTGATCTGGCCGCGGCGCGGCGCAAGTCCCGCCAGCCGAAACTGCCCACCCAGGTCACCCAGGGCTTCGCACAGGATTACCTGGTGGCCGCGCTCCGCTGCGACACGCGCGGCTTCCATGCCCGCAGGTCCACCGCCGACCACGAGTATCTTTTTTACCGCATCGACCTTGTCAAAGCGATCGCCGCCCCATTCGAATTCACGCCCCGCGGACGGGTTCACCAGGCACGAAATCCAGTAGTCGCGCGAGCGTCGCCCCCAGCACATCTGGTTGCAGGAAATGCAGCCGCGGATGTCGTTGTGGCGGTCTTCGCGCGTCTTGTTGACCCAGTGTGGGTCGGCGATCTGTCCGCGCACGATCGACACCAGGTCGGCGTCGCCGCTCGCGATCGTGTAATCGGCGTTTTCGGGGGTACGGATATGACATTCGGCGGTGACCCTGGCGTGCCTGACCACCGATTTCAGTGCCGCCGCGAGCGGTACGCCCTGTTTTTCGCCGTAGACGAAGGTAGCCATCAAGCGTTCGTAGTCGACGTAGTTTCCGGCGCCGCAGGTCACGTAGTCGAGATTGCCCGTCGCATCGTGGAGGGCGATGACTTCCTGCAGTTGCTCGAGCGTCATGATGTAAGGCGTTTCGTCCGAATAACTGATAGATAGGCCGATGATAAAATCCTCGCCGCAGGCGTTGCGAATCGAGTTGATGATCGATTGCGACAGGCGGCAGCGATTTTCCAGCGAACCGCCCCATTTGTCGTCGCGTTTGTTCGACCAGGGTGTCCAGAACTGGTCGAGCAGCGCATGATAGGCCGCAAACAGGTCGACACCGTCGAAGCCGGCTGCCTGGCAGCGCTTGGCTGCCGCGGTAAAGCAATCGATAACCTCGAGGATCTCGGTTTCGCGCATCGCGTGGCTGCCGTCGGAATCGTGGTAGGACGCCAGGCCCGACGGACCCCAGTGCGGCATGAAAGACAGGTCCGAGTCGCCATGCTGACCGACGTGGTAGAGCTGTTGCAAAATAGTCGTGCCATGTTGATGCACCGCATCGGTAATCTTGCGAAAGTGGGGGATCACCTCGTCATCGCAATGACGAAAATTGCCGCGTGTCAGAACCGCGGTTGCATGAACCGGCATCGGTTCGACCACGATCATCGCTGCACCGCCAATTGCGCGTTCCTCGTAGTAGGCACGATGACGTTCGCCTGGCAGGCCCAGGTCAGACATGTTGGCCGTGTGCGCGCCGAAGACGATGCGATTATCGAGGGTGCGATGGCGCAGTTCGAGTGGTTGGAACAGGTTCTTGTATTGGGTCATTAGCACGTTGCGCATTTTTCCGAATGTTGAATATACCGATTGTGTCTTCATGAACAAAACGATATATTTTCATAACTTCCATCGAAATTTGTCATAATGTCGGCACTTGATATCGATTCCATGCGCGCCTTGACCGCAATCGCCGAAACTGGCGGTATTACTCGTGCTGCGAAACGGTTAAACCTTTCCCAGTCGGCGGTCAGTCACAAAATGAAGCGCCTCGAGCGTAAGCTTAACCGCAGCCTGTTTGCGCGCGCGGACGGTAAGCTGAACCTGAGTGCTGACGGTGAGAAATTGCTCGACTATGCGCAGCGCCTGGTAAAACTGCATGACGAAGCCTACGCCAGTTTTCACCAGAGCGACCTCGCCGGCGAGTTGCGCCTAGGGATTACCGAGGACATCAGCGCCCCGGGGATGGCGCAAATCCTGTCGAGCTTTTCCACCGGTTTTCCAAATGTTGCACTGACCTCGCGCGTAGCGCATACGCCCGAACTGGTACGCTGGTTACGTGCAGGCGAAATAGACATGGCCCTGATAGAGGTGTTTGAATCCGAGTTGCGCGAAGGCGATCATTTGCTGGGCCAGCAGCAGGTGGCATGGTTGCAGGCGGAAGATTTTGTGCTCGATCCCGGGCATCCGATTCCGTACGTGGCCTATCACAAGGATTGTTTTTACAAGGCCTGGGCCGAAAAAGCGCTGGCCGAAATCGGTTGCAGTTTGCGGGTCGTGTTCGAATGTCCGAGTATCGAGGGTATGGTCAACGCGGTACGCAGCGGTCTGGGAATCGGGCTGGTTAACCTGGGTGTGCTCGAACAGCGCCAGCAGGGTGGACGCCGCGGTGACAGCCGGGGATTGAAAATCGACCAGGTTGATTTGCCGGAACCACCACCGATTCAACACATCGCCCGCTTCTCAACGGGCGTTTCGACACGGCAGATGGATAAACTACTCGAATCGATCAAGAATGAACTGGGAGCCCGCTAATGAGTAAGCCTGAACAGCCTTCGCCGATCGTGTTGGTATCGGGTGCGAGTAGTGGTATTGGAGAAGCCATCTGTCGCCTGTTGATCGAGAAGTCGTATCGCGTGGTCGGTGCGGCACGCAATGAATCCCGCTTGCAACAGCTGTCTGCCGAACTGGGTGAAGGATTTTATCCGCTGGTACTCGATGTCACCGACAGTGCAGCGGTAGCTGGTGTGCAACAGGCATTGCCACGGGAGTTTCATGACATCGAGGTGCTGATCAACAATGCCGGCCATGATACCGGCGGGCGCAGGCTGTTTGACGAAGGCAGTGCTGAGCAGTGGTGCGATATTATCGAGACCAACGTTCAGGGGACGTTACGGCTTACACGTGCGTTAATCGATGACATGCTCGACCGTGGCTCGGGACATATCATCAACATGGGTTCAATCGCAGGCCTCAAGCCTTATGCCACCGGTACCGCCTATGTCAGCAGCAAATACGCGGTGCATGGTTTCAGCGAAAGCCTGCGTCTCGATTACGCCAGCCGGGGAATTCGCGTCACCGAAATCATGCCGGGACCGGTGCGTACCGGGTTTGCTCAGCAACGACTCGGCGATGCACAACAGGCACGCGACTTTTACGATAGTTTCGCACAATGCCTGCGACCAGAAGATGTCGCTAACAGTGTATTTTACGCGCTAAAGCAGCCGAAACATGTCGAAATTGCCCAGCTGGTTGTTTTGCCCGCTTCTTAGTAACGAACCCAGGTTTTCCCGATAGCGGACGCTCGCCCGTAACAAGCGAGAGTCAGAGAACGGCCAAAAGCGGACGCTGGTTAAGGGGCAATAATGATCTTATCGAGCTTCGCCACCAGAAACGGTTTACAGGCCGAATTGACGATTTCTGCTTCGTCGTTGAAGAGCATAGTTTGCATTGCCGCAAGTTCATCTTCGGTCAAAGTGTCGAGCAGTATGTAAGCTCCGCCAAGTACTCTTTCACGCAACCGCTGAAGCGTGATATTGCTATTGTAACTTTTATGCTGATTTCCAGGGGTCATGAGTTTTTAACCATTTTCAGGGTTTACTGCGGGATTTTAGCCGTAAGCTTGCTGATTCTATTTTCGAACTCATCTCTCCAAACTTTAGTCAAACTGTTGCAACCTGCCGCCTTTGTCAATGCGTCAATATTCTTTTTATCCAGGTAATACAACCTATGCACCTCTTCGACGGTAGGAGCGTTTGTATTCGAATAGTCGACTTCAATAGGGTCTCCCGATTGAATGAAACCCTCGTTCAACACGCGAAAATAGAATCCGGTTTTTGCGCTATTGATACATAACGAAAGTGCTTCGGCAGTCTCCATTTTTATCGCGAACTTATAACAGGGGGATCGTGGTTGGGATACTTCAAGTACCACTTCCCCTACCCGATAGCGATCACCGATATGGACATCGGATTCAAGCAATCCTTCAGTCGTCAGATTTTCACCGAATTGGCCCGTTTCGTAAGAATCCTGTTTCAGCTTTTCCTGATAGTACGAATAATGTTCAAACGGAAATCCGTACACCGCTTTATCCACACCACCATGTACTGTCAAATCAGCTTGCTCGTCGCCATCAATGTTAAGTACACGGACCATTCGCGGTTCTGTCGTGGGAACCTTATAAATGCCGGTAAAAACTTCTTCGCCTTTGTAAATTATGGTTTTAGGCTTTGATATGTTTAGAGCGTGTACTCGCATACGATCATCCTGGTGTTTTCATCGCAAACACCAGATATCAGTATATGGAAATCCGGTTTAATATCCATTGGGCGCCTGTTTTCTCCAAAGGAGACGCTCATAAAGCTCTGGTAGGCGGCAATCTTCGGCCAGAAACGGACCCTTGGTTTTTCGTCAAGTCCATCAAAACGAACTTAATTGGTACCATTTGATCCATATCAAGCCCCTATTATTTTTGTGGATTAGAGTGAATTGATAATCCATTCGTAGCTTGAGAATTATGGTTCGAGTTACTAGAAATTGTTTATTTCGTGGGCTGCTGATAGCTAGCATATATTCACTGGGTATTTTGGGTATTGTGGCCAGCGGGAGCGGTGGTGGCGGTAGTGCAAATCTCATAAATTGTGGGCCGGATGAAGTGGCTAACCAAAATTTTTCGGCGCAAGCACCCATTGCCATTGATATCAACGTCGTCAATCACAATGAATTACTGTTGAACGGGAAGCATGGCAACGTCAGCGTTTCCGGTTTGCCAGGGGTGACATCGATAACGGTGACCGGCATGAAACGGGTTCTTTCGGAGAGTGCTCAAGATGCTCAGTCCCACCTGCAGTATCTGACGGTGACGGCCCAGGATCTGACCACGCAGGCGTTGCTACGAACCAATCAACCGCAATGCGAACTGGGCCGGAAATACATCGTCGATTATGCGATTACGCTGCCAGACTTTTTTCTGGTTCGGATTAATAATAATGGCGGCGAGGTGACGATAGACTCCATCGACAATGAGGTTTCGATAAACAATATCGCAGGCACTGTCACCTTGACGGATATTGTCGGCAGCGCGGCGGTTGACTTGATTAGCGGCAACATTGTCGCCGAAATTACCTCCCTGCCGTTAAATGGCACCATTCAGATGAAAGTCCTGACTGGAGACATCAACCTTGAAATACGAACCACCACGTCGGCGGACTTTACCGCCAGAGTTTTCACCGGAAATATCACCTTGACGAATCTAGTGTTGCAAAGTCCGGTAGTGACTCCGAATCTGGTGACAGGAACACTGGGTACTGGGGAGGGAAATATTGATTTGGAAATCGAGGTGATTGGCGACATCGACGTACTAGGTATTTAATCCGCCAAACAGATTCGTGCAATTAAGTTAACTGTCACCTATCTCCAAAGCAGACACTCATAAAATCGCGGTGGGAGGCGACCTTCGGCCAGGAGCGGACCCTCAGATTTTATTCTTTGAATTTCCGCTGAGGGCACAGGCTGTATGATAACCGTCAGATCGAGCCTGAACTACTACACTTAAATTAAGGCCAGACTCGACTGTCCTCACATATTCTTTAAATAAATCTTTTCCCTTTTATTAAGTTTCCGATCATTACGGTGTTACTTTAGGCAGTTCGTTTGAAAGAATATCAAGATTGGGAAGCATAATGATTTCTATGCGACGATTGAGCTGCCGACCTTCTTCAGTTTCATTATCAGCTCTTGGGCGAAATTCACCAAATCCGGCGGCTGAAATATTCTCAGGATCAACATCGATATCTGTCAGTAAATGGACGACTGTGAGTGCCCGGGAAGTGGATAGTTCCCAATTACTGGGAAACTGTGCACTTTTAATTGGCTTATTGTCAGTATGCCCTTCAATTTGAAAACGCCTGTCTGAAAATTGGCTAAGTACCGAGCCGATTTGAGTCAGGGCCTCTTCGCCTTCAGGATTTAAGTTAGCGCTACCGCTTTTGAACAGGACATTATTGGGGAGATTGATGACAATTCGACCTTGTTCAATGCTAACCGTTAATTGGCCGCCGTCAATCATGGTTTTCAAGGTATTAACAAAATTTTCATATATTTGATTGCGACGCTTGGTTTCAATCTCAATATTTCGTAGCGTAGTCATTTGTGCTTGTGATTCTGAGAGTTCCTGTTGGAGATCCTTTTTTCGTGCTTCAAGTTTCATTAACTCATCCACAGCTGCCACAACTTGCAGTCTGGCGGATTTTAGTTCCTGTTCTGTTTTCTGTATTTGTTGTTGATTACGATTGATTTCCTCCTGAGCCAGTGCATTCTGCATTTTGGCGGCAGCTAACTCCTGTTCTGTTTTCTGTATTTGTTGTTGATTGCGGTTGATTTCTTCCCGAGCGCTTCCCAGGGATTGGCGCATTGAATCCATTTCAGCAAGTGCCGCTTCATGTTTACCGCTAGATACGCAGGCAGATAAAAGTAATAACGGGAGAATAGTGAAGGTTAGTGTGCTAATTCTCAAGATGACTCCCTGATGCTGTGTTGGTCTACTGAAGCAAAGATTGTGTGCTTCATTAAAACTTTTCTTTAAAGCTAGGCTGCTATCCGGATGTGCGGCTGATTTTGCTGAATCAGGATTGCGATCTTGGTGCGCACTTCACTCGCTGATGCAAATACCAGGTCTTCTGGGTCGATATTGTTCTCAGCCATCCAGTCAGCAATGGCGTTAAGGGGAAGTTTGTGCCTGATTTCTGGAAATGCTTCGAATGCGTTTGCGACCACAGTGACTGCGGCGAGATATTGATAGCATTGCATGTCTGGTTCCTCGGGTGTATTGGGCCTGCCAATTGTTACCAATTGAGAGGATCGACATTATATGACTTCATGATGTTTTTTAGTGAAGAACCTGCGCGTAAATAATTCACAGGCCGTTCAGTTTCGGTGCGTCGAACTTGAACGTTAGTTTTCTCGATAGCAGACACTCACAAAGCCCTGGTGGGAGGCAATCTTCGGCCATTTCCAGAAGCTCAAAGATGATGCGATAACACTTTAACTGATCAAAACCGTATAATCCTGCTGTTATGTGATTTTCGAAATAATTCTTTATGGACTGGAAAATATTCTTAACAGTTTTTGGAGCTGTTTTTATTGCAGAGCTTGGAGACAAGACACAGTTAGCAACGATGCTTTTCGCAGCAGATAAAGATGTTAGTAAATATACAGTTTTTATTGCAGCTTCTGCGGCATTGGTAGTTGCTTCAGCGATCGGAGTTTTAGCTGGCAGCCTGCTGTCAGAATTTATAAACGAAAAATATTTACACTATATCGCAGGAGCAGGCTTCATAATTATTGGGGCGTTTACTTTATACAATGCATGAAACACATAACAAGCACAGGTCGCCAAAACTGGCCGATGCGAGCGTTAGGCAGACTATTTCAGTCGCGAATCGAGATCCATAGATGACCAAGCTGCAGCCCTTACCTGCTTCTGTACACAACGATAAAAATCACAACATCTTGATATACCTTCAAGGTAAGAGTGCCCACTCTGATCTTGTGGATGTCCTTGTTGAAGCTGCTGCACCGCTAGGCGATGTACAATTGTACAGTTCCGAGCCGGCAAACTACGGCTACGTTGTTCTCGCAACACAGGATGTGGTGTTCGCGGTTACATACGGAATGTCCCTGGTCGGATTTCGCCTCGACGAAGCTTTCAAGCGGCGCGCCCTAGAGACCGGAGGCTTTGATGCTACCGAAATTGGCCCTGACTGGGTTGCATTCGAGTTGTTCCGAACCAATTATCCCGCGGTCGATCTTCGATTCTGGGCGCGTAAGGCATATTTGATCGCACGTGGAGCCGACCCGTCCTAGAGAACCAACCAATTGCTACTTTGAGCTTTTTGTAACGCCTCTGATTTATGTAATCTGCGCGTCTGCTTTCCCGATAGCTGACATTCAATAAATCGCAGTGGGAGACAATCTTCGGCCAGAAACGGACGTTCGTGGTTCAGATAAAAAAGAAATCATGGTTGCGCCTGATCGTGCTGAGCGGAATCCGCAATCCATTGCCGAGTCTCGCCCAAATTTAGCCAGCGGCCAAACGCTCCCTTATTCGCACAACCGTTTTCTCGAGTTCCTTTGCCGCGCGATTGCGTACCAGTGCTGTCGGAATTAGAAAGCCGACATCTACGTAAGACTCGTAGACGATTTCATGCAAGTTATCGCTGGGGCCGGGCAGGATCATCCAGGCGCCGGAAATCATGCGAAAATCCCCACCAGTGCGACGCCAGGTTATTAACTCGTAAGGCCGCACGTAATCTCTTTGCAGCGTGTAATCGAAGGTGAGTATCCAGGCCTTGATCGTATAGCGTACCTGCGCACCGCGTTCGTTCTCGTTGATGATCTCGATACGGCGTATTCCTTTGAAGGTTTCCTTGAAGCGGTCGTAATCGGTCAACAGCGCCCAGATGGTCTCGCGAGACGCTTGCAGGTGGAAGGTTGCGCGAAGTCCATGGATGCCTTGATCGTTGGTCACGTCCTCGATGATGATCGATTCGTCCGTGGCCGCCACATCGTAGGGCGCGAGCATTACACCGATGAACAGCAGAACAAGCGAAAACCCCGTGCGCTGAATTTTATCGTTCACCCAATGCCCTAAGTAGTAATCGAGGGGTAGTATACCTATTTGCTCTCTTTTCTTAAAAAGAGACGCTCAGTAATCTGGGGTGGGCGGCAATCTTCGGCCAGGAGCGGACGCTCATAAGTGAAGCGATAATTTGTTATCAAGCCGAAAACCTTATAATTCAGCTGTTAGCTCTGTATACCGAGAGATAATGTGCGGTTAGGAAAAAGCCCAGCAATTTACTACATCCTCCTAATGGGGATTCATGTAATACAGATTTCCATGTTTGGATGCACTGCTACAAATGCGTCCGATTTGAGTCAACAGCAACGCATAGAAGAAAGCCCACAATGGAATGGTGAAGCATTCCAAAACCCGGAAAGGGTTCCAGATGTAGAATGGGGTCCAAGCCTGAAGATGTTCTGGAATTACTTCTTCGATAAACCAGAAGGATTTCTACCTGATCCCCCACTGACTGCAGAACCGTTTGATATTGCCCAATGGAATGGACAGCGAGACTTACAGTTCGCCTGGCTGGGGCACACAACCTTCCTTATTAAGGTCGATGACAAAGTGATCCTGACCGATCCCATTTTCTCGCAACGAGCGGGCTCCTTTGCATGGGTGAGTCCGAAGCGATATTCTAAAACGCTTGCTACTACGGACATTCTTCCAGAGCTCGATGTCGTATTGATTACGCATAATCATCCCGACCATCTGGACGAGGATTCAATTAAGGTACTTATTTCCAAGACCAGGCACTTCGTCGTGCCCCTTGCCGTGGGGAAATTATTGGAAGACTGGGGTGTGCCCCATGAAAAAATATACGAACTTGATTGGTGGCAGGCAACATCCATTGTTGGTTTAACGATTACTGCGGCTCCGTCGAAGCACACTTCTGAGCGGGGGTTATTTGATAAAAACCTGACGCTTTGGGCCTCCTATGGGATTCGGGGAAAGAAACAGAATCTATATCTTAGTGGGGACTCTGGCTGGTTTAAGGGTCTCTACGAGATCGGGGAGCGACTAGGTCCTTTCGATGTGACCTTCTTTGAGATTGGTGCTTACAGTAATCTCAAAGGTCAGATGGAGGTCCATTACACCCCAGAACAGGCGGTACAAGCACATCAAGCTGTCAGGGGTAAACTGATGGTACCTAGTGGCTGGGGCACCTTTGATCTGGGACTGTTTCCTTGGTACGAGCCGATTGAGCGATTTTTGATTGCAGCTGATCATACTGGTATCGAATATCTAACACCTAAAATTGGAGAAATAGTTAACCCAGAGCAGATGGGAGGCCGCGATGCATGGTGGAAACCATTTATCTATAAATAAATCGTAAACGGATACTCGTAAGTGATTACCGGGCTTCATTCTTCGGCCAGGAACGGACACTTAAGTTTTTATAACGATAACGATTTTCCCTTTGTGGTTTCCTTCTCCAAAGTAACGCAACGCTTCAGGCACCTCACTCAACGGATAGCTGCTGTCGATAACAGGAACGAGCTTACCAGCATCGATTAGTTCTCTCAGATCTGTTAGACCTTTATTTGGCCCCTCCGCCACTAAGCAAAGTTTTCTGTCGTCACGGGTCAGTCGTCCGATGGCGCTGAGTAGCCAAAGTTGATAGACACGAGGAATTGAACCGCCGACCATGGCATAGGTGCCCCCTGGATTTAATGCTCGTTTATGGTCAAACATGGATCGGAAATTCTGACAATCAACAACCAGATCATAGCGCTCTCCAGTCTTCGTGAAATCATCCTGAGTGAAATCAATTACGTGGTCTGCGCCAACCGACCGAATGATATCCAGCTTGTGCGAGGTATCTACCCCCGTCACTTCTGCCCCCCAGTGCTTGGCGATTTGAACTGCAAATGTACCAACACCGCCGCCTGCTCCGTTAATCAAAACCTTTTGCCCTGGTTTTAGCTGCCCGGCTTTGAGTAATCCCTGCAAGGCCAGGACACCAGCCTGGGGTACGGAGGCTGCTTCTGCGAAAGTTGAGTGTAGGGGTTTGAGTTCAAGGGCGGTTTCTTTCGCGCAGGCATATTCGGCAAAACCACCCCAGTTATCCCAGAGATCGCCAAAAACCTCATCCCCGGGTTGAAATCGTTTGACGGCCTTGCCGATTGTCTCAACGGTTCCTGAAACGTCAGAGCCAAGTATCTGCTTGCCTGGCCTTGGCTTAAGAAGACCGTAAAAGAGACGGTTAATAAACGGCTTTCCGTTCAGGAACTCCCAGTCCCAGGAATTGATAGAGGACGCGTGAACGCGTATCAGTAACTCATCGTCCCTCGGCGTAGGTTTTGGCACCTCTTTCAATTCAAGGCCATTCGGCAACCCATATTGAGTAAATACGATCGCTTTCATGAATATCCCCCGTGACAGCAATCATAACTTGAGACGTAATGCAGGAGTCGATATTTTGGCTGGATTAATAACTTTCGGTCAGTTAACCGATAATTTCTGCAGGACTAATTACTCCAAAGCAGTCCCTCAACACCTTAACATTAGAGGCTCAGAACGGCCAGGAGCGGACGCTCAGTAGACCTAAAAAGACCAGCTTAAAGCCAGTCTTTTTTATGCACTGTGAACAAGCTACTTCGACAAAGTCAACGTCGACCCTGAAAGATCGCATACAACAAAACCGAAATCCACATCAGGTCGAGCCGGGGTCACTATTGTTAGTGAGTCACCGTCCAGCAGTCCAGTATAACTTGAGCTATCACTACCCTGAAAAACGCCATCAGCATAGGCCGAAGCCTCAATAATGCCATTCAGTGCGCCGGAAAAATCTATGGTGTTGCTGTTACCGATGATCGAAAAGTCTTCTCGAAAGGTAATCCCCTGTTCAGTAAGACTGAAACTGCCGTTGCCTTCAAAGGTTGCACCATTAGCAGTGAGACTGACCGAGGTGATCGTGATCGAGCCAGTTGAGCGGTTGGTTCTGTTATACCTGGAATCGTCACAATTAAAAACTCTATTAACACTGCGGCCAGTGTAGGTACCCAACCCGGCATTCAGAATATCATTCAGGGTGCTACGCAGATGGGCCTCGGCAGCCGCAGCGCTGACCAGGCTTCTTGCACCGGCGGTTGTCAATGCCGTTAGTTCTGCAACAACGGTCTGCACATTGCCATCATTGGCAAAGTCAGTCGTGCTTTGAGCGAAGTCGATGGTCTTGCCAATAGCTGCAGTACGCACCGCCTGGGTGATTAGTATGCCGTTATTGGGATCGCCGTCATCATCGAGTGTTTGCAGAAAACTTGCAATATTGACCACGGTAGCATCAGAAGGATTCGCTGTATTAACCAATGTTAACGGAGTAAAGATACGGCGAGCTGTACCATTACCGAGTTGAATATCACCTATGGACAGAAACAAGCTGTTGCCACTTTCGAATCTGAAACCGCCATCTGCAGCTGTTGTCCCAGATTTTTTACCGGCTGCATAGTTGGCGCCCTGAACGGGGCTATCGACGAATTTGCCGGAGAGAATAACATCCTTGTCATCACCGCCACCGCCACCGCCACCACAGGCGGTAAGCCAGACAGCGAAGCTGGTGAATAAGAGAAATTTTATAATTGTTGATAATAGCTGCATGTCATCCTCCTGATACCATTAACCAGCTAGATAGAACGCACATACGCGGTGTGAAAAGCACTATGTATATGTGGTAATCGAGATAACTTACACCCAAACATTGTATCATTGCAAAAGAAATTGCCAGTGAATCAGAAGTGCTGAGGGAATGAATTTAACCTGTTTCGTTGGTCAATGGAATTGTGGCTCAGGGTCCGCTTTGGGTTGCCATCTCAACCGGTCGACGCAACACCTAATCTCTAACTATAGAGTGGAGGATGTTGTAAATGAAAATGCGACCAAGGATTTATTACACCGAAGAACAAAAGGCGATGATGTGGGATCGTTGGCAGAAAGGTGAGTCACTTTCAAACAATAGCCTTTGGCGGCGGCACCGACGTAACTTCAAGAAAACATCAGCCCCAGATTTTGGTTTCGAAAAATAATCGTTTGGAGTAACTTAGGCGAGATTTCCCGATGCGGACAATAATATGATCCTGAAGGATATTAAAACCTGGGTAACAGTGCCGCCAAGCGGTATCGGCGGCGCTTTCTGGGTAATTGTCAAAATTACCACCGATGATGGCATCGAGGGTATTGGTGAGTGTTATGGTATCCCGGTGTCAGGTGACATCGCCTGCGCCATGGTAGAGGATACCTTCGAGCGCTTTATCGCCGGTGAAGATCCGCATCATGTTGAAACCATGTTCCGGCGGGTTTACTCGGCCGGATTCACGCAACGCCCCGATATCAGCATGATGGGCGTGTTCAGCGGGATTGAAATCGCAGTCTGGGATATTCTCGGCAAAGCGCATGACCAGCCGATTTACCAGTTACTCGGCGGCAAGTTTCACGAAGATCTTCGTACCTATACCTACTTGTATCCCGAGGCAATAGCAGCGGATGGCAATCCAGGTGAAGGTGCACCGGACGTATATCACGATGGCGATGCCGCCGCGGCCCGTGCGCTCGACTACATCGACATGGGATTTACCGCGGTCAAGCAGGATCCCGCGGGGCCTTACAGCTTTCAGGGCGGACGCGAACTGTCACTGACCGAGCTGACCCGTTGCCAAGATAACATACGTAAGATTCGGGAGGCGGTGGGTGATCGGGCCGATATCCTGTTCGGTACGCATGGGCAGATGACGACGTCATCGGCGATCCGTCTGGCGCGCCGGCTGGAACCCTACGATCCACTCTGGTTTGAAGAACCCTGTCCGCCCGATCAGATGGAAGCCATCGGCAAGGTGGCTGCAGCGACCAGCATTCCGGTTGCGACCGGTGAGCGTTTGACCACGCGGGTCGAATTTCACCAGGCACTTAAAGCCGGGATCTCGATTCTGCAGCCCGATATCGGGCGCAGCGGCGGCGTCTGGGAAACCAAGAAAATTGCAGTGCTGGCAGAATTGTTTAATGCACAGGTTGCACCGCATATTTACTGTGGCCCGATCGCGCATGCCGCCGCGGCACAGGTTGCATTCAGTTGCCCGAATTTCCTGATCCTGGAAACGATCCAGACCGAGTTCCACGATGCGATTCTGAACAAGCCGCTGGCCTGGGAAGCGGGTTATATGCCGGCGCCAGGCGAGCCGGGGCTCGGTATCACGCTCAATGAAACCGTGGTTGAGTCTCATCCTTACAATTCTGGTGGACGCCTGCATCTCGAAATGTGCCAGGTCGCTCTTGATTCCAATAATCAGAATACCATCACCGAGCTCGAATAATGCTGACAAGGCCAGCCGAACTAAATCTGTCCAACTGGCGACAGCCGGGCAACAATCGCTGGGCCTTCCACCATGTGCGCGAAATCATTCCGACCGAGAAGATTGCCCGCGGTAACCGTGTTAGTAAACTTGCTAAATCGATTGCCGGCAGTGTTGAAGAAGTAACAGTAACAGGGCCCGGCGGCGCAGACTGGTCACTGCAACGCTGGCTCGAAGAGTCCAATAGCGATGCGTTGCTGGTCGCCCATCGCGGCGAACTCGTGCACGAGTGGTATATCGATGCAGATATCGAAACCAGTCCTCATATCGTGTTTTCGGTGAGCAAGTCCATCACCGCAACACTGGCCGGAGTTCTGGTTGACCGGGGGTTACTGGACCCGGCTAAAGCAGTTGTCGACTATATTCCCGAACTGGCGGATTCCGGTTACCGTGACGCCAGCCTGCAGCAGGTACTCGATATGGTCGTCAATATCGATTTTAACGAGGACTACCTGGCCACTTCGGGAAAGTTTCTCGAGTATCGCGCAGCGACCGCATGGCATCCCTGCGAAGTTGACGCGATCGATCAGAACCTGCATGACTTCCTGTGTTCGATCGGGCGCGCCAAGGGTGAACATGGCCAAGTCTGGCGGTACAAGTCGCCCAATTCGGATTTGCTCGGCTGGATCATCGAGCGCGCTGGTGGTGAACGCCTCGCAGGCCTGTTGTCGAGATACCTGTGGCAGCCCCTGGGCGCGGAAGCGGATGCCTATATCACCGTGGATCGCAAGGGTGCCGCGCGTACCGCGGGTGGAATTTGTGTGTTACCGAGGGACTTATTGCGCTTCGGCGAGTTGGTGCGTAACCGTGGCTTCGCCCAGGGGCGACAGGTGATACCCAAGTGGTGGATTGAAGACTGCAGCGAGGGCGGTAGCCGCGATGCCTGGGAGCGTGGTGAGTCTGCCAAGGAATTCCCGGCAGGACAATATCGTAATAAATGGTACCAGACCGGAAACGAGCATCGCGCCATGCTCGCGATCGGCATTCATAGCCAGTGGGTATATATAGACCCGGTGACCGAGGCCACCATTGTCAAACTGTCGTCCCAGGATGAGCCGCTCAAGCCCGAACTGGATGCAACCAACCTGCAGATGTTCGACAATATCAGCGCCAGGCTAAATCAATAGTTGTTTAAATGAGGCTATCACTTGCACACGGAGCGTAGCGATCTAGTACCCAGCATCGCCATCGCGGTCGGCGCCGCATTCTGGGGCCTTTACTGGATCCCGATTCGCGGCATCGAGCAGGCCGGGGTGCATGCGTTCTGGACTGGCCCGGTTATTTTCGGGGCCGGTTCCCTGCTGTTTCTTCCACTGGTACTGACCCGGCTGCACAATTATGTCGCCCATTGGCGTCATATATTGCTACCTGGCCTGCTGGCTGGATTTGCCTTCGCGCTTTATGTCGCAAGCCTCAATCTGACCGATGTCGTGCGCGCGATCCTGCTGTTTTACATGAGCCCGCTGTGGAGCACGCTGCTCGGGATACTGGTGCTGAAGGAAAGGCTTACTGAAAACCGGGTGGTTGCGCTGTTGCTGGCTTTTAGCGGTCTATATATCGTGCTTGTGGTTGAAGGGGGACTACCGATTCCGCGTAACAACGGCGACTGGTTTGCGTTGACCTCAGGACTGTGTTGGGCGATCGCCTCGGTGAAGTTGTTCCAGGGCGGTGCTCAAATGATTCTCGAGAAGGTAACGATGTTTGTTTTTTTCGCGCTACTGATGTCGCTACTACTGGTTTTCTGGCAGCAAGGGGATCTTGCAGGTATGCCGGATATTACTACGTTGGAAACAGGCTGGTACTGGATTTTGATTGTCGCGGCCGGGATGCTGCCGATCACTTACCTGACCATCTGGCCTGCGACGGTGTTAAGCCCCGGACGCGTCGGTATGCTGCTCATGGTCGAAGTGCTGGTCGGCGTGGTCTCCGCCGCAATATTAACCGACGAGGTGTTTGGCTTACGGGAATTTATCGGTGCAACGTTGATCATTTCGGCGGGTGTGGTCGAAGTTTTGCGCCAGCAAAAATTTGACAAATCAGGTATAGTGACGGACTAGTCGCTACCTTGAGGGAAGGGTTATGAATCGTAAAAAATACCCATCGACGAAAGACCGTCGCGATATTGGAAGCGTTGATATCGCCATCGAAAAAATGATGGCAGCACGCGAGCTTAGCTCAAGTTGTGTCGGGACCGAGGCATTACTTGAAACTGACTCCAAATCAATTAAGAAACCTGTCAAAAGACGCGATCAATAATCTGCTGCGAGTTCGCGAGTGCAGATTAATGCTTTAACAGATGTTGGTTAGCATTGCGTTGCTGGATTCGGTTCCCCGCGGTAACGGAATTTTATCGGCATAAGATAGTCAAATTTAGAAGTACCAGGCGAAACGGTTGGACACGATGGGCGGCAAAAAAATAAAACGAGCACTATTGTTAATCTGTCTTTTCTCATTGGCTTCGGCCAACCAGGCCTATGCGAAATGCAATGATAAAAGGGCCCCCGGGGTTGATTGGAGCGGGTGCAAGAAAACCCACAAGATGCTCGATGATACGAACTTTTCCGAAGGCCAGTTCGACGGCGCCAATCTTGAATATAGTTCGCTCGATGAAAGTAACTTTAACGGCGCCAGCCTGGTTAAAACCGACCTTACTCGAACCACCGCTACCCGCGCTCAATTTTTTAAATCCAATTTATCCAAGGCGAATGGATATCGGGCGAACTTCGATTACGCAAAACTGCAAGACTCAAACCTGACGAAATCTGAGTTCTCGCGCGCCAGTTTCAAAAAGGCTGAGATCTCCGATATTGACTGGTCCAAGTCGGAGTTGGGGCGAGTAGATTTCACCGGGGCGCGCCTGTCGAACGTCAGTTTCAAATTTTCCAATATTTCAAGAGTAAAATTCCAGGGCGCAAAAATAGATAACGTCGACTTCAAGGGAGCGTATACCTATCGGACCCGATTTGAAGATGTTGATTTGCAAAAGGCTGTTAACTTGCACCAGTTGCATCTCAAATTCGCCTGTGGCAATGACAACACGAAACTACCGGAGGGTCTCGAGAAACCCGAAATCTGGCCCTGTTCAGAGTAGTTGCAATAGCCGGAATTTAGCCCCCATTGCCTGGAGCTATTAGCGGTCTAAGTCGACCACGGCAGCATAAAAAAATCTGCATATCATGCGGAGGAGAGGGCAAAATGGGACACTTATACCAGAGTATTCTCGATACTGTCGGCAATACGCCCGCGGTTAAGATCAATAATATCGGGCCGGAAAACGTCAATCTTTACGTCAAGATCGAGTCTTTCAACCCGATGGGCTCGGTCAAGGATCGCCTGGCGTTGGGGGTGATCGAAGATGCCGAACGTCGCGGGGTGCTCAAACCCGGACAAACCATAGTCGAGGCCACCAGTGGCAACACCGGTATCGGGCTGGCGATGGTTTGCGCGCAAAAAGGTTATCCGCTGGTGATCGTGATGGCGGAAAATTTCAGTATCGAAAGACGTCGAATGATCCGCTTCCTCGGGGCGAAGGTCATACTGACCCCGGCTTCGGATATGGGAACGGGCATGATTGCCAAGGTCAACGAGCTGGTCGAAACCCATGGCTGGTGGCAGCCCAGCCAGTTCGATAATCCTGCCAATGCCGAGATGCACGAACGTACCACCGCGGTCGAGATTCTTGATGATTTCGCTGAAATCGGGCTCGATTACTGGGTTACCGGTTTCGGCACCAGCGGCACGCTCGGGGGTGTCTCACGGGCGTTGAGACAAAAGAGCCCCGATACCAAGATTATGGTTTGCGAGCCGGATAACTCGCAGATTCTCGGCAGCGGCATCAGCCAGCAACGAAATTCCGACGGCACCTACCAGACGCATCCCAATTTCAGGCCCCACTTGATGCAGGGTTGGTCGCCGAATTTTATTCCGAAGTTCGCCGAAGAAGCCATGGAGGCAAAAAATATCGACGAGCTGATACCCATCAACGGCAATTTCGCAATCCAGTGCACGATGGATTTGGCGCAAAAGGAAGGCATCTTCGTCGGCACCAGCTCCGGGGCAACCTTTGCCGGTGCACTGCAGGTGGCAGAAACTGCGCCGGAAGGATCGAACATCCTGTGCATGCTGCCGGATACCGGCGAACGTTACCTCTCGACCCCGCTGTTTGAAAGTATCGTGGAAGACATGAGTGACGAAGAAATTGAAATTTCGCGCTCCACGCCGGGCTATCGTTTCGATGTCAGTACTGTCCCGGTAGACGAACCTGAAGAACCCGAAGTGCCGGGTGAACTCGACCCGGCGGCACTTGCCGAAGTCGCATCTATCCTGGAACAGAACCAGGACCAGGTATTAATGTTTTCGCTGGAATGGTGTGAATTTTGCTGGTCGGTACGAAAAATGTTAAGCGCCTGCGATATTCCTTACGTTACCGTCGACCTCGATTCGGTCGCGTATCAGGATAATGATCGTGGCGGGAAAATCCTGGCGGTGTTAAACCAGCAAAATGACTGGCCGACGATACCGCAGATCTATGTGGGTGGAGAATTCGTCGGTGGGGCCACCGACCTGTTTGATGTAGGCAAAGCGGGGGAATTGCAGCCCAAACTCGCGGCGCGTAATATTCCCTACAATGAAACCATCAATCGCGATCCTTACAGTTTTCTACCGGCCTGGTTACACCCTCGATAAGTTCCGGGGATTTTAAAGCGTGATCGGGAACCCCATTTTTTGCACGATGGCGATCCAGAGTTTACGCCAGCCCCCTTTTTCATCGATGGTATCGAGCGCGTACATGGTAATTTTGGCGCCGATCCAGCGAAACGGCTCCGGCGGGATGTAGTTGGGCATGGTGCGTGCAAATTGCATCCTGGTTTCCGGGATGTCGAGCTGATCCAGGATCGCGAGCCCAACCCGGGCGCCGAAGCGTGATGCGGTGACCCCGAATCCCGAGTAACCCCCTGCAAACACCATGTCGCCATCGTGATACTTCTGGTAGTGCACGGCCATGCGCGTGGTCAGCCCGATCGGTCCGCTCCAGGCATGTGAAAATTTTATTTCGTCGGCAAGTTGAGGGAAGGTGCGGTAAAAAGATTGCACCAGTCGAATAAATGGCTGCGGGGTTTTATCGAGCGCGGGATCGGTGTCATTGCCATAAAAATAACTCAGCCGCCCGCCGAACAGGATTCGATTGTCCGCGGTCAGGCGCATGTAGTTAAGCTGGGTGCGGGTATCGTAGATACCCTGGCGATGCTGCCATCCGACTTTTTGCATCTGTGCCTCGGTGAGCGGTTCGGTAACGACAATCCGGTCCCGAATCGCCGCGACGCGCCGGCTTATATGTCGATGGCCGGCGGCCCAGGCATTGGTGGCAAGCAACACCTTGCGTGCGGTTATTTTTGCACCCGGTGTTTCGACGACGATGCCTTCAATGGCCTTGTGATTACTCAACTGTGGCGTGGTTTCATACAGTCGCACACCGAGTCCGAGTGCGGCCTGTTTCAATCCCCTGACCAACTTGCCGGGGTGTACCGTGCCACAGCGTTTTTGGGACCAGGCGCCCCCATGAAATATCGGTGAATTGATTTCTGCCTGAACGGCTGCTTTATCCAGTTTTACCGCTTCATGGCCGTACTTGAGATACAGCTGGTATTCCTCCTCAACCTTGTCGAGACCCTCATCGCCGATTGATACTTTCATTTCGCCGCCCCACTCGAGGTCGCAGTCGATGCCGTAACCTTCCACCGTTTGCTGGAATCCATCCATGTTTTCGCGACCCAGCTGTTCCAGCTCGGCGACGTCATGCGGAAATATGCGTTCGGTGTTATCGATGCCATGCATCACCGAGGTCGACATGATAGCCGCCGGCCGGCCGCTGGCGCCGTTGGCGACGCTTTTCGCTTCAATCAGCACAACGTCGCGACCGGGATCTTGCTCCTTGGCCTGGATCGCTGCCCACAGGCCACAAAAGCCGCCCCCGACAACCAAAAGGTCACAACTCGTATCATGCTGCAGCGTCGCTTCGTCCGCTACCGGATCGAGACTATCCAGCCAATAAGTGGTAAACCGGGTATCGGATAGTGCATTAAGCGCTTGTTGGGCGGTATCAGCCATTGAGCGGGATTTCGGCAGGATGCGGTTTCATGCGCAGATGTTATCACCAATCACCGGAGTTTCACCGTTTCAAGTAAGCGTTGACTGTTTGCGTTTAGCTGCGACTGCCCAGGTAACTGTCGATCTGTGGAGTGCGGTAGCCGTCCTCGCGCCACAGGACCGGGAAGTAGTTTTCATCCAGCTGATTGTCACCCAGGCGCTTGTAGCGACTATAGATCGGGCCAATTCCCTGGGCGAAGTTTTCGGGCACATATTCGACATCGCTGCGCATCGCGTGCAACACCAGTGAACGGCGCGGATTGGCGCTCAGGTTGGCGCCGGAACCATGCCAGGTCCAGCCGTGATGGAAAGACCCGCCGCCGGCGTTGACTTCGATATAAACAATTTCCGGGTCGACGCCTTCGCGCGCCGCCGCTTCTCGCATCGGCTTGCGATAATCCTCCGGTGCATGAAACTCACCTTCGGCTTCGCTCAATTTCCACTTGTGCGAGCCGCGTACGAATTCGATAGTGCCGCCGTCGGCACGGGTGTCATCCAGCGCGATCCAGCAGGTCAGCAAATCCGACGGCGTAAACCAGGAAAGATAGGCGCTGTCCTGGTGGAAACCGAGCGATTTTGTAGCCGGGGGTTTCCACACCACGTTATCAATCATGATACGTACCCCGGGCCATCCCGCCAGGCCTGCAATCGCTTTGCCGATTGCTTCGTCCAGAACAATGCGCGCAATCTCACGGTTGGCTTTCCAGCCGTTACAGATCTGGCGTGATAACGAGGGATCTCCCGTCGCCTCCTGCCAGTTTACCTCGTCGGGGTGCACCCCGGTTTCGAATTTGCCGCGGAAGAGGTCGGTAAAAGCTTGATGAAGATCCGGGACAATGCTGGATTCAATCAAGCTGTCGACAATTAAAAAACCATCATTGTTGAAGCTCTCCCGGTCATCAGTCGAGATCTCGATCATGCAGGCCAGTCCTCACCCTCGGTATAGCGGGTGCCGCGATGGCCTTTCCTGGCAACCGGGGTCTTCAACCGGTCACCCGGCGCATCGACGATGATCAGGATGCGAGGTTTCCCCGAGGCAGGATTGGTGGCCCCGGTGACAAATTTCCTGATTTTGAGGCGTCCGTGTAACTGATCGTTGAAAATCGTGTAAACGTAATCACCCACCTTGAGTCGCTTCGGTTCGATACCGGCCATATGAAATTCATATTCTTTGCGACTGCCGTCATACAGTGAATCGAGGGTATCAATGCCGGCCTTGGCGGGGATGGTTTTGGTAATGCCGAAGCTCATATTCTGCTCGCAGTAACTAATTTTGTAGAGGCATGATAGGGAGGATTCGAGCCTTCGGCAATATGTCGCTGTAACACTTGATCTTGATCAATTAACAGGCGCCATCGTGGGGCTAGAATAGCTAATAATGTGTTTTTAAATGAGAATGATTAACATTTGCATTCGCATTAAGAGTTTGATAATTTATTTCGCCTAAATTTATATAATCTCCGGAGTTTCGAGAAATGTACCGCCACTTAATTCGTCACAAACCACTGCTAGCAGGCCTGGTTTGCCTGTCGCTTGTATTCAGCCATGGCGCTGTACAGGCCGAGGATGTCAACGTCTACTCGGCGCGTAAGGAAGCGCTTATTCTGCCCTTACTACAAAAGTTTAAGGATCAGACAGGGATTGGATTTAACCTGATCACCGCCAAGGCCGATGCCCTGTTAAAGCGGCTAGAGTCGGAAGGTCAGTCGACACCTGCTGATATTTTTATCACCACCGATGCCGGACGCTTGCAGCGTGCCAAGGACGCGGGCGTTTTGCAGCCGATAGATAACCCGACCCTGGCCGCCAGGATCCCTGAAAATCTGCGTGATAAAGAAAACTACTGGTTTGGATTATCGCAACGCGCGCGCGTAATTTTCTACGCCAGGGACAGGGTCGATCCGGCTGAATTATCAACCTACGAAGCGCTGGCAGACGCAAAATGGAAACAGCGAATCTGCATTCGCTCATCCGGTAATATTTACAACCAGTCACTGGTGGCATCCATGATTGAGACTCACGGGGTCGAATCGACCGAGGCCTGGGCGCGGGGACTGGTGGCTAATTTTGCACGTAAACCC
Source organism: Gammaproteobacteria bacterium (assembly GCA_029862125.1). Lineage (GTDB taxonomy): Bacteria > Pseudomonadota > Gammaproteobacteria. The sequence goes on from JAOTXY010000003.1 coordinate 72,532, forward strand.
GCCGGTGGAGACACCGATCAACTGCGCGCCGCCGCGGCCGGATTATGCGATATCGCGATTGCCAACACCTACTATTTCGGGCGGCTGGTGAATAGCGCTAAAGAAGACGACCAGAAAGTTGCTACCGGCCTCGGCCTGTTCTGGCCTAACCAGGCCGGGCGAGGGGCTCACATCAATGTAAGCGGTGCCGGCATTACTAAATATGCCAGTCATCCTGAGGCTGCTGAACGCTTACTGGAATTCCTGGTCAATGCCGAATCGCAGACCTGGTATGCCGAGGTCAACAATGAATACCCGGTCGTGAGGGATGCGAAAATATCGGCAACCCTGGCGTCATTTGGCAAGTTCAAGGGTGACGGTCTTAACCTGACCCATCTCGGAGAAAACAATCGAGCCGCGGTGCAATTGATGGATCGGGCGGGTTGGCGATAATGAAACGGCTGAGAGCGTGGTTGCGCTCTCAGCCGTGCGACAAGTATTAATAGTTTAGTTTTTGCCTACTGCGCGTAGGGCGCAGGCATCTCGTCGGGATCGATACCGGGCACGTGGGTAATGCCGGCACGTTGCTTCCAGTCGACCGGGTAAGCCGTATAAAAAATGACGCACTTGTCATCGCACTCGTACTTGACGTGATTGTCTTTCGGCACGAACATCAGGTCACCCGGATTGAGTTCGTAGTCGATATCATCGACCACCAGGCGAAAGGTGCCCTGCAGGCAATAAATCATTTCATCGCAGGTCAGGTCCCAGGGCACTGATATCTTGTTCAGGCAATTAATACCGCCTGCCATCGATTCGCTGATCGCGGTCGTAACGAAGGGTTTGATGTAAGTGCCATTCTCCGGCAGGTTGTCGATCCGATCCTGTATATCAGCGATTCTAAATACGCTTGGTGCGGTCATGCGGTTCTCCAGGTTTTAAATAGTGGAATTTTAATTATCAAGCAATTCAGAAATTGCCTGGTCGAGATATTGCTGGAACTCGGGGTCATTGCCCGGTGACGCGACACAGTGCCCCCAGGGAGATTCGTAGATACGCAGTTCGCCGCCGATGATATGTTCAATTTCATACTGGTTATCCTCGGCACGGAAATATAAATCATTGTCACAAACGATAACGATAGTCTCCGCCTTGATCGCGTTCAATGCCGCCTTGAAATCGTTTTGATAGAGATCATTGGCGCTGATGTCGCCCTGTTGCCAGGTCTTAAGCTTGCACAGTAAGTCATTGGCGTCCCAGTCGAGATGATCCTGTTCCCAGTCGCGCAACAACGCCTCGGCGCTGTCGAAGCCCTGCAGACGATACATTTGTTCGCGGTAAAAGGTTTGCGAGAAAGCCCAGCCGGCGTAAACACGGCCGAACGCTTTCAGGCCTTTTACCGGCGGGCTGGTGTAATTACCGTCGGCATATACTGTGTCAGCCTGTAAGGCCGCTTTAACGCCTTCGAGGAAAACGATATTGTGCTCGGAGGTTTTCGCGGAAGCGCAAAACGGTAGTATCGCGTTGACGAAGTCCGGATACTGCGCCCCCCATTGAAACGACTGGCATCCTGCCATTGACCAGCCGGTGACGAGCGCGATGCGGTTGACACCGAGTTCCTCGGTGAGCAATCGGTATTGCGCCCGAATATTGTCGTACAGGGTAATCTCGGGGAAGTTGGCGGCGTTAAACGGAGCGGGGGTATTGCTCGGTGACGACGAAATACCGTTACCAAACATGTTGGCCGATACCACGTAATGACGCGACGGGTCGATGGCCCTGCCGGTTCCGAAGAAACCCTCGTTGCGCATGTGACTGCCGGTGTAAAAAGTCGGCAGTACCACGACGTTGTCGCGATTTTCGTTCAGCTCACCATAAGTTTTATAGGCGAGTTGCGCGCCGGGCAGAACCACGCCCGATTGCAGCTCGAAATCACCGAGGCTAAAAACTGAATGCTCGTCAGGCATGGTTTAGTAGAGTCTCAGGTACTCTCTGACTTCCCAGTCGGTAGTTTCCTGGTGATAACGTTCCCATTCGTCGATCTTGTAAGCGAGGAAAGATCGCATCATCGCTTCACCCATGACGGTGTGGGCCAGTTCACTCTTGCCTAATTGTTCGGTCGCTTCCATCAGGTTGCGCGGTAGCGGGGTCAGGGTGCGCTTTTCCTTTTCCTTATCATCCATTACATAGAGATCTTCATCCAGTGAAGGTCCTGGATCCAGCTTGTTGACCAGTCCTTCTACCTGGGCTGCGAGCATCATACCGAGCCCGAGATAGGGATTCATGCACATATCGGCGGCGCGGTTTTCAATCGCGAAACGGCTTTGCGGCAGGCGTAGCATGGCCGAGCGGTTGTTGGTGCCGTAAACCATATGTGTCGGTGCCCAGGTATAGGTGCCGCCCTCGAAACCACCAACCTTCGGTACCAGCCCGTTATACGAATTGACCGTGCTGCAGGCGACCGCGGTGATCGCCGCACCGTTCTTGAGAATGCCGCCAAGCGCGTGCTTGACCTCGTCGCTCCAGTTGCCGTCTTCACCCTCGTAAATGTTGACCCCGGGGTTGTCGACTTTTTGCATCGAAACATTCATATGCGCGCCCGAACGCCAGTCTCCGGTGGTTGGCTTGGGCATGAAGGTAATGAACATGCCGTGCTTCTTGGCGATCTCCTTGAGCAGGATGCGCAGGAAGACGAAGCGATCGGCCATCTCGAGAACATTGGTGTAGTGGAAGTCGAGTTCGAACTGCGAGTAGGCGCCTTCGGCGACCACGTCGTGTAAATTCCAGCCGAGATCCTCGAGGATATCGATCATTTCGCCGAGAAAGCCCATCGAATCGAGCGAATACTCGACGTCGTATCCGAAAGCCTGGCGACGCGGGCGGATGCCTTCACCCGGCATTGGATCATCATCGAATGCCTTGACCGGCATACCATTGTCATCCCATTGCATGGTGATGAACTCGGGTTCGATGCCGGCCATCATCATGTAGCCCTGATCTGCAGCGTCGCGCATTATGCGTTTCAAAGACTGGCGCGGGCACAGGTTGTACGGTTTATCTTCCCACCACAGATCGGCAAAGACCCAGGCGATGGTCTTGTCCCAGGGACAGATCTGGATGGTGTCGATATCAGGTAAAGGTACCTGGTCAGAATCCGCGGGGCCGAGCTCGGGCACGAATGATACCGAGTGAACCGCAAACTGGGGACCCTTACCCATGCATAGTGGCACGAAGTCGCTGATTGGAACCGGCTTGGTCTTGGGTTGCCCGAACATATCGATCCAGCAGGACAGGATGTACTTGACGCCGGCGTCCTCGAGTTTCTTTTTTTCGATTTCGAGGCGATCGGAATCCGGCAATGCGTCGGCAAAATTTTCGTAATAGTGGCTACTCATTTATATGCTCCCCGGGTAGTCGTTATTGTGCCTGCCGCTTGAGCAGGAACTGGTTTTTAAACATCTCGATGCCACTCATGACTTCGATTTGATCGATATCATCGTGACCGAAACAGTGTTGTTCAAGAAAGGACTGGAACGCGCCACGCGTCTCGCAGACAACTTCGATCAGCAGGTCGTAGCGCCCGGAAACCCAGAGCACGTAAACGACCTCGCCAAGCTCACTAAGACGGTGGGCAACGTCACGTGGTGTTGCCGGGCTTGCAACCTTGATTCCGATCATCGCGTCGGCCTTGTAGCGGATTGCCATCGGGTCGGCGAGGGCGACGATCTTAAGCGCGCCGCTTTGTTTCATCGACTGCACGCGATTGCGGATGGTGCCTTCCGAAACCTGCAGCGTGCGGGCGATATCCTTGTACGGCAGGCGCCCGTCATCCTGCAGCATTTTGATGATGGCGCGATTGAGATCGTCCTCGGTCGAGGCGATGCCGCGGGATTTCGGTGACTCCATGGGTACTGCTGCTTCGGATGGCATTTTGTGATAATCGTGATTTAAAGCGCGATATTATTGTGGAAAAAGCAGGTTAATGCAAAATTTATTGACGAAAACGCAATATGGTCGTTTGTTTTTGCTTCGAAAGCTTAAATTTTTGTGCTAATTTAGCGCACTCTTGTGGAGTGATGCGATGGTCGACCAGTCACTATTCGATGACTTTGATGCGCCGGGTACGGTATCACACGGTTTACCGGCCGAGGCCTATATTGGCGAAGACTTTATGCGAGTCGAGCGAGACACCCTGTTCAGCGATAACTGGGTGTTCGTGGGTTATGCCCACCAGCTTGAGCGCAGTGGCGATATCAAGCCAATCGAGGTCGCCGGTTTGCCGTTGTTTTTGCTGCGTGATCAACAGGATGAAATAGTCGCGTTCCACAATGTCTGCCGGCATCGCAACCTGAAACTGGTCGACGCCGAAGGGAATTGCGGCAAACTGATTCGCTGTCCATACCACAGCTGGAGCTACGATCTTTGTGGAGCGCTTAAAAACGCCCCTTATTTCGGTGGCGCAATGCGGGAATTGCCGCAGGATTTCTCCTTCGCCGACAACGGCTTGCTCCCGGTGCATTGCCAGGTCTGGCATGACTGGATTTTCGTAAACCTGTCCGCGAATCCAGGTGCGTTTGGTGACTTCCTGGCGCCGTTGAAGCGCCAGTTGGGAACGGTCGATGTGACCGAGTACCTACCGGTTGCGACGCTTGATTTCGGCGAAGTGGCCTGCAACTGGAAATTGCTGATGGAGAATTTCATCGAGCCTTACCACGTCCAGTTTGTGCACAATAAAACCACCGAGCAGCCACTCGAGGATCACTATACCGTGGTCGACGGGCATTGTGTCGGTAGCGCAGTCGAACTGAATCCCGAGCAGGTGGCGAGTGCCAAAGTCGGGACACTGGGCGTAACCTCTCATTACCTGACCCTGTTCCCGAATTTCATCATGGGAACCTACCAGCCAGACCAGATGGGTGTTTACCTGAACGAGCCGATTTCGCCCGGACACACTCGTCAATACCGGGTCATTTACACACACCGGGACGCGCACTATAGTGATGACCAGGTCAAGGAAATGCGCGATTTGTGGCATAAAGTGCACCTCGAAGACCACGAGATGTGCGTCCGCATGCAAAAGGGGCGCCATTCACCGCTGTCGGCGCAGGGCGGTTGGCTGTCGCCTTGCTGGGAAAACAGTGTTCGAAAATTTCAGGAGTTGATTGCCGACGCGATCCGTCCGCAGCTTAAATAACCGAGGATAAAATGAGTAAACCCGATTTTCGACTCGATCACACCATGATCCGAGTATTCGACCAGGATAAAACACTGGATTTCTACACACGTATCCTGGGGATGAAAATTTTACGTCAAAACGAGTACCCGGACGGGCGCTTCACCAACACCTTCGTTGGTTACCAGGGTGAGGACGATGGCACGACGATTGAAATGACTTACAACTGGGATCAGGAGGAGCCCTACGACATGGGCAATGCCTGGGGCCATTTTGCGCTCAAGGTATCCGATGTCTATGCAACCGCGGATTACCTCAGGTCTGAGGGTGTCGAGTTCGTGCGTGAGCCAGGTCCGATGAACGCGGGCAAGCGCATCATCGCCTTCATCAAGGACCCGAACGGGTACGTCATCGAACTCAACGAACCACTGTCGAAAGACATCTAGCGGAGAAAGCTGGTCCTCAATTTTCATTTCTTGCAATCGAGTTCGATCCGAGGCTGATTGCGGATGAAATAGCTCTATTCATTGGGCTGCGCAATTAAATCATGGCCCGATCAGGGTGCGGAAAAAGAGAATTTCAAGCTGGTTACTGCCAAATCAACCAGTCGCGAGGATCAATCTATGTTGCATTCTAATCATTCTGATTGGGAAGCAGGGTGCATATAGCAGCAATATTTACTCATAATTGTTGTTGAATCGCATAAAGCCAGTTAATAAAAATGGTGACCAAATGGATGAACCGAGGAATAAGCAGGACCTTCAATTAGAGATTGAAAGTCTTCGCGAGGAACTACAATACCAGGTTCAAGCCAATGACGAACTCCTCGTCTACAAGCAGCAACTCGATGCAATTTTGAATAATGCGCCGGTAGAGGTGTACCTGAAAGACCGAGAAGGCCGCTATCTCAGGATTAATAAACAATTCGAAAAAATATTTGGCGTAAAAAGCGATGACCTGGTGGGTTTGTTGCCAACCGATGTGCATGATCCTGAATTGGGTGCTTCTACCCGAAACCACGACCTATTCGTTTTAAATTCCGGCAAAGTCGAGCAACGCGAAGAGCTAGCCAGGTTAGTCAGTGATGGTCAGTTACATACCCTGTTAACGATAAAGTTTCCAGTATTCAATGACGATGGGGAGGTCGATGGCCTGGGGGCGATAGTGACCGACATAACCGAACGAAAACAGATGGAAGAGACTATACGCCGCGCTCAGAAGATGGATGCGGTAGGCCAATTGACTGGAGGGATCGCTCACGACTTTAACAATATACTCGGCATCGTTCTCGGCAATCTGGAACTCATGAAGCGCGTTGTCTCGAAAGATGAAAAGGCACTTTCCCATCTTGAAGCTGCCTATAAGGGAGCTAACCGGGGAAAAGAGTTGACCAGGAAACTTCTGGGTTTTTCCCGGACGACTACAGGGTTAGCGAAAATAGTTTCCTTGAACGAATTTATAGAAGGCATGAAAGACCTGATCAGAAAGTCCCCGACCGTTTCAATCGACACCAAAATATTACTGGAGGAAGACCTCTGGAGGGTCAAAATAGATCCCGGTGATTTGGAAGACGTTATTTTAAATCTATCACTTAATGCCTTTGATTCCATGCCTGCCGGTGGTGAGATTGTTATAACAACAGCCAACCAGGTTATCGATGAGAACGATGTTCATTCCAACCCGCAGGCGAAGTCCGGGGAATTCGTAATGCTTTCAGTTCGCGATAATGGGCAGGGTATGACACCGGAAATTCGTAAGAAAGCGATGGAGCCTTTTTTTACAACCAAGGAGGCAAGCAAAGGTACTGGACTAGGTCTCAGCATGGTTTACGGGTTCGTGAAGCGCTCTGGCGGACACATAAAAATTGATTCTGAACCGGGTGTAGGAACGGACATCAAACTTTATTTGCCACGATCGTATGAGGAGGTTATACCAGAAGAAGAACTATCTTTAGAGGTAGATCTTGCACGTGGTGACGAGACAATTCTGATCGTCGATGATGAGCAAGCCCTGGTCGATGTTGCCGTCTCGTACCTTGAGGACCTGGGCTATAAAACTGTATCAGTCCAGAATAGTAGCCAGGCCCTGGAAGTACTCAAAAGTAATAAGGCTATTGATCTGTTGTTCACCGATGTAATCATGCCGGGAGGAATTGATGGCTATGAACTGGCGCTGGCTGTCCACGAATTATACCCGGCTCTGAAGATACTGATAAGCAGTGGGTTCACTAAAAAACACGAAGGGTATGTCGACGTTGAAAGTAAATACTATTTCAGTCAGGCTGCTAACCTTCTGAATAAACCCTACGACAGATACGACCTCGCGACAGCGGTTCGGAGGGTACTGGATGAGGAGGTTAAGTCGTGACAAAACCATCAATACTCGTTGTGGACGATGAGCCATTGATGACTAGTATCGTTAGCGAGGTTGGTGAACTGGGTGGGTTTGATGTCATTGAAACAAACAGTGTCGGGGAGTTTCAAAGTGCCTGGCAGGAGCACGATCCAACGGTAGTAGTAATGGATATTATAATGCCCGATATGGACGGGGTTGAATTGCTTAAGTGGTTATCCGAGCATAAATGCCTGGCACCCATTATTCTCATGAGTGGATATGATCCAAACTACATGGAGCATGCATCTAATGTAGGTACCGAGAAAGGGAATACAATCATCGGAACCTTGACTAAACCGTTTCAAATAACCGAGTTGGAAGCCCTGTTGAAGCTGACTTTATCGGCATTCTAGTAGCGTATTTCAATAACGCACCCTAGAGAACCCGCCCCGGGTTTTGCGGGGCGGGTTCCTTAACTAAACCAGCTCTTGCAGGCACTTTTCGAGGATATCGATGCCCTCGTTGATCAACGCGTCGCTGATATTCAGTGCCGGCAAAAAGCGGATAACGTTTCCGCGTGCGCCGCAACTCAACAGCGCCAGGCCGTTTTCGTAAGCAGCCCCGACCAATGCCCTGGTCAGGTCGGCATCCGGCTGTTCGGCATCCCCGTTTTTGACCAGCTCCATTGCCATCATCGCGCCGTGGCTGGTGCGCAGGTGGCCGATGTTCGACGGGAATTTTGACTGCAATGCTTGCAGGCGCTTGCTGAATACTTCGCCAACATGAGTTGCCGCTTCCTCCAGGCCTTCTTCTTCGATTACATCGATCATTGCCAGGCCGGCAATGCAACCGAGCGGCGAACCGGCATAAGTGCCGCCGAGGCCTCCGGGTAACGGTGCATCCATGATATCGGCCTTACCGACCACCGCGGCGATCGGGAAACCATTGGCCATGCCCTTGGCCACCGTCATCAGGTCGGCTTCAATGCCGGCGTACTCACTGCAGAACATTTTTCCAGTACGTGCAAACCCGGTCTGGATTTCATCGACAACCAGCACGATTCCATGCTCGTCGCAAAGCTTTCTTAGCTGCTGTAAAAACTCAACCGGCGCCGGATAAAACCCACCTTCGCCCTGTACCGGCTCGACGATAATCGCGGCCACGTCGCTGGGAGCAATATCGGCCTTGAACAGGTTATCGAGTCCTTTCAGCGCATCGTCAACCGAGATGCCGTGGTACTCGATCGGAAAGGGGGCGTGATAAAGCTCTGCCGGAAAGGGTCCGAACAGGTTCTTGTAGGGAGTAATCTTTCCGGTTAGTCCCATGGCGAGCATGGTTCTGCCGTGGAAACCGCCGTTAAAGGCGATCACGCCACGCCGTCCGGTGTGGGCACGCGCGATCTTGACTGCATTTTCTATCGCTTCTGCACCGGTGGTGACGAAAATCGATTTTTTCTTGCCAGGTCCGGGTGCCAACTCGTTCAGCTTTTCGGCCAGGCGTACGGAGCTGTCGTACGGCGTAACCATGACGCAGGTATGGCTGAACTTCTCGAGCTGTTCGGCGACTGCCGCGGTTATTTTTGGATGGCAATGGCCAGCCGAGCAAACGGCGATGCCGGTGCCGAAATCGATATACCGGTTACCTTCAACGTCCCAGATCTCGGAACCGAGCGCGCGTTCGACATAAACCGGCGCGATATTTCCCTGGCCACGGGGTACGGCCTCTTCCTTGCGTGCCTGCCACTCTTTATTAGAGAGCCCACTAAATTCGGTCACTTTTAATTTTGCGTTACTCATTTGTCGATTCCTCCCAGGCACATGTACTTGATTTCAGTGTAGTCATCGAGACCGTATTTTGAGCCTTCACGACCCTGCCCGGATTCCTTGACCCCACCGAAGGGTGCCATTTCATTAGAGATGATGCCCTCGTTAATGCCGACGATGCCATACTCGAGGCTCTCGGCAACTCGCCAGATGCGGCCGATATCACGGGCATAGAAATAGCAGGCGAGGCCGAACTCGGTATCGTTTGCCATCTGGATGGCCTCGTCCTCGGTGTCGAATTTGAACAGGGGTGCGATTGGTCCGAAAATCTCTTCTCGAAAAACGCGCATTTCGCCCGTAACGTTGGTCAAAATGGTCGGTTCAAAGAAATTTGTTCCCAGTTCAGAGCGATTGCCGCCGGCAACCATTTTTGCGCCCTTGCTGACCGCATCGGCGACAAAGGCTTCCATGTCGTTGGCGGCCTCTTCGGTGATCAGGGGCCCGACGGTTACGCCTTCCTGGGTGCCATCACCCATCTTGAGTCCGCTAACGGCGGTCGCCAGCTTGTCGGCAAAAGCGTCGTAGCAGCCCGACTGCACCAGGATACGATTGGCGCAAACGCAGGTCTGGCCGGCATTCCGATACTTGCTGATCAGTGCGCCGGCAACGGCTGCATCCAGGTCGGCGTCATCGAAGACGATGAAGGGTGCATTGCCACCGAGTTCCATCGAGGTGCGTTTGACAGTTTGTGCGCATTCGGCCATTAATTGCTTGCCGACCGGGGTCGACCCGGTAAAGGTCAGTTTACGCACGATGGGATTCGAGGTGAGTTCCTTGCCGATGGCCGCGGTTTCACCGGTCACCATGTTGATGACCCCCGGTGGAATACCGGCACGCTCGGCCAGTTCGACGAAAGCGTAGGCAGATAACGGGGTCGCGTTGGCGGGTTTGCAAACCACGGTGCAGCCAATGGCAAGTGCCGGCGCAATTTTACGCGTCAGCATTGCGTTCGGGAAATTCCACGGGGTGATGCAGGCAACCACACCGACCGGTTGTTTGATGCAGATGATGCGCTTGTCGTTGGAAGGCTGCGGGATAGTGTCACCGTAAATGCGCTTGGCTTCCTCGGCAAACCATTCGATATAGTTGGCGCCATAGGCTATCTCACCACGTGACTCGGCCAGCGGTTTACCCTGTTCCGTGGTCATAATCAGCGCCAGGTCTTCCTGTGCTTCCATCATCAGGTTGAACCACTTGCGCATGCAGGCGGCACGTTCCTTGGCGGTTCTTGCACGCCAATCGGGGAAGGCGGCCTCGGCGGCTTCGATCGCGCGGCGCGTCTCCGCGGTGCTGCATTTGGCGACTTCAGCGATAACTTCGCCATTAGCCGGATTGGTTACCGGCACGGTTGCGCCGCTGTCTGCGTCCACCCATTCACCATTGATATATGCCCTGGTTTTGAGCAGGGACTGGTCGGATATTTGAATAGTCATGTGCGTGGTTCCAAGAAATTTGCCGGAAAGGCGAGAAGCATAACGATTTCGCCTGTGGGCGACAATTAATTTTAGGCCTCAAGCGGTAAAAGTATCGATCGTTTTCAGGTGTCATCTGTTAGAATACGGGCAGCGGATACAATCGGAGTCGCAATGCCTGATACTGGCGCCCCTCCCAATGGGAAATCGCGAACCACCCTGGACTTTTATCATAGTCCCACACAACTGCGCTTTGATACCTGGAATCGGCTCAAGGAACACACCCATCGCCTGGCCGAAAAAAAGTTGCGCAAGACGGATGTCGCAGCGTTAACCAAGAAAACTCGCGATGCAATGACTGTATTGCAGACCATCGAAGACTATACCGCTTTTCCATCGCATGAAGATTTCAAATTACTGTGGCAACTGTTCGAACAGGAAGACTTTGATCTGCTTTCGCGTGTCGTATCGAGGGTCGTTCGCGCGTTGACCGGAGGTACTTATCGCTCACGCCAAATTAACCTGCGCATACCGACCGAACTCGAGGATAAGGATGAGGCCAACCAGTACTACGACGAGGAACGCCAACAACAGCGTCCTTATTTCGAGCTATTGTTTGTCGATGAAAGCGGCCCGGAAGATGTCAAAAGGTTACGCGAAAGCCTGCACGAACTGAGGCGACCGGAAGACCAATTTATCTACGACATCGTCGTGGTGCCGAGTTTTGAAGATGCCTTGATTGCAGTCCTGTTTAACTACAACATCCAGTCAGTGGTAATTCGTTACGGATTCCCGCTACGCTCGGTCAATCACCTCGAAGTTTTGCAGCGCTACCTGGCGCGTATCGATGAATCCGAATACGAAGAAGCACTCGGCATCGAGCGCGGTCCACTGCTCGGAAACTGGTTGTCCGAATTGCGGCCGGAACTCGATTTATACCTGGTTACCGATGCGGCGGTAGAGGATATTGCCGGCAATGTTACGCAAAAGTTCACGCGCATCTTTTACCAGCAGGAAGATTATCTCGATCTGCACCTGAATGTTCTGCGGGGCATTCAGGCGCGCTACCAGACCCCGTTTTTTACTGCGCTGCGAAAATACAGCCGCCAGCCCACAGGGGTGTTTCATGCGATGCCAATATCGCGTGGTAAGTCCATCACCAAGTCGCACTGGATCAAAGACATGGTGCAGTTTTACGGCATGAATATATTTCTCGCGGAAACCTCGGCCACCTCGGGCGGACTCGATTCGCTGCTGCAACCCCATGGACCGATCAAGAAAGCACAGGAACTGGCGGCTCGCGCGTTTGGCGCCAAGCGCACCTACTTCGTGACCAACGGTACCTCCACCGCCAACAAGATCGTGGTGCAGGCGCTGGTCAAGCCGGGTGATATCATTCTGGTCGATCGCGATTGCCACAAATCGCATCACTACGGCATGGTGCTTGCTGGCGCCTACGTCTGCTATCTCGATTCTTATCCGTTGAATGATTACTCGATGTATGGAGCAGTCCCGCTCAAGGAAATCAAGCATAAACTGTTGATGTATAAGAAGGCCGGTCTATTGCACAAGGTCAAGATGTTGTTACTCACCAACTGCACTTTTGATGGTGTGGTCTATAACGTCAAACGTGTCATGGAAGAGTGTCTCGCGATCAAACCCGACCTGATTTTTCTCTGGGACGAAGCCTGGTTCGCTTTCGCCAGCTTTACCCCGTCGTATCGACGCCGTACCGCGATGGCGACTGCCAGGCACTTAAAGGCTCGATATCGCAGTACTGAATATGCCGAGGAGTATGCCGACTATAAAAAGCGAATCGTCAAATTGAAAGACGCTGATTTGGTCGATGAGCCTTTGCTACCTGATCCGGACAAGGTCCGAATTCGCGTATATGCGACGCAGTCTACCCATAAATCGCTGACCTCGCTGCGCCAGGGTTCGATGATCCATGTCTATGATCAGGACTTCAATCACAAGGTTCAGGAACCGTTTAATGAAGCGTTTATGACGCACACATCGACCTCGCCCAATTACCAGATCCTGGCATCGCTCGATATCGGTCGACGCCAGGTCGAACTCGAGGGGTTTGAGATGGTGCAAAAGCAAATCGAGCTGGCGATGGCAATCCGCGAACGCGTCGCGTTGCATCCATTGTTGAACCGCTATTTCCGATTTTTAAATGCCAAGGACATGATTCCGGAAGAATATCGACCCTCCGGTATCGACTGCTATTTCGATAAGGAAAAAGGCTGGCGTAACACACGCATGGAAGAGGCCTGGGCTTCCGATGATTTTGTCATCGATTTATCACGCTTGACACTTTACCTCGGTAAGACCGGTGTCGACGGCGATACATTCAAGAACGAGTATCTGATGGACAAGTACGGCATCCAGATAAACAAGACCTCGCGCAACACCGTGCTGTTCATGACTAATATCGGTACCACTCGCAGTTCGGTTGCTTTCCTGCTCGAGGTGTTGGTTAAAATTGCAACAGAACTGGAGCAGGGTCGTGAGGACGCGAGCCGGGTTGAGCGGAAATTGATCGAAAAAAGAGTTAAATCGTTATCAGAGGAATTGCCGCCGTTACCCGACTTCAGTTACTTTCATACCGCGTTCAGGCCGGGCGCCACGAAAATGATCAAGTCGATCGATGGTGATATTCGCAGCGCGTTCTTTTATGCCTATGATGACGAAAACTGCGAGTACATGACGATCGACGAGGAAACCATTGGCCCCGCGATGAAGTCCGGTCGTGAGTTAGTGTCCGCCAGCTTCGTAACACCCTATCCCCCTGGTTTTCCGGTACTGGTGCCGGGGCAGGTGATCAGCGAACAAATACTCGCTTTTATCCGTGCGCTGGATGTCAAGGAAATCCACGGTTACGAACCCGAGATTGGTTTACAACTGTTCACCGAAGAAGCCCTGCAAAAACTCCAGTCTGATAGCTAGAACTGCAGGACTGGCAGCGGTTGGCTGGTGTAAACCTCGCCATAGGCCCGGCTTTTCGCCGGGTAGCCATCGGGATCGACGAAGGCGATGTGGTAGTCGCGCACGCTAAAGTTCTGAAAGTTGAATTCCCAGTTGTTGTGTGGCCAGAAGTACTCGCAAGTGTTCCGTTGTGGATAGAATGCTGCGTCGTACAGGGTGCCAAAACCCCGTGCAAAGCGTGTCTGGTAGAGCGGAAACTGCAGGAATTCCCGGCTGAAAGCGTAAGCGCTGTGCTCGTGATCCGCGGTCACATTGTGAAGGTGCTGGAAGCGAGCATGGGTAAATACCTTTTCTTCGTATAGCGGCCAGCTGCTGTCCGCCTGGTGATTGGTGGCGACACGGCTGCCAACGAAGTTTGGTGTTCTACCCGCGTCAATCTCGACGGTCACAAATTTTGCTTCGCGGTCGAGTAGCATGATGTTGTAGGCGCCTTGTACCGGCACCCGTTTGATCAACTCGCAGGCTTCTTTAACATTGCCCGCAAACTCAAGCAGGTAACGCAACAGGATAGTGACTCCGAATCCTTCCCCGAATTCTTCACGCCCGCCAAACGACATCGAAACCGCGAGCCCGTCGTCATTGATTCCGTCAAGCACACCAGACATGCAGTCAAGCATCGCGATGACCTGTCGCTGTCCGAATTTGCTACGCATTACCAGGCCGTCAAATACATAGGGTGAGTAATCGTAACTACGCACCATCACGGCTTCATCGGCATGATAAACCGCCTGGGAACAGCCGCGAAATAAGGGTGGTGGGCAATACTGGGCCAGGAAACGCGCCGCGTGATCGCCGCCGCCGGCGAGATCGACCATGGTTTCGTAAATTGGCTCAAATTCGGGCATATGGCGTTTGAGCGCCTGCACCGACTCGTGATAAGTAGGGCGATCAGCCTCACCGTAGCGCAGAAACCAGCGCCGATAAGCAGGCCAAAGGGTTTTAAAGTGCCGTTGCCATGTGGCTCCCGGCGAGTCTTCCGCAAAGGCACGGAAGGTAAAGTCCATGTGTGTCGCAAGACTCATTAAAACGGTGAAAAGGGCGGATCGATAATCGCGGGCGAGGGCGTATCCGGCATGTCTTCGGGGTCGGCGAGCCCACTACCCACGGGTTCGAGATCGTTGCGCGTCCACCAGTACCAGAAACCCTGCTCGCGTAACCAGCTGCAAAGGCGGTCGATGCTGTTCCATTCGCGACCGGCCCCGCGCGCGTTGAAAACTCGGCACAGCTGGTTATCGACATACACTGCTACCGCCCAGGCCAGCGGGTGCTTGCCCTGATCGCCGTAACCGCCACCCTGGTGCAGTCGCTCGATCCGGTAAACCACTGCGAACTCGCCCAACCTGGCGCTTTGACGCAGCGGCGCGAGGTCAGCCTGGGTGACTGATCCGCTTATTCCGAGTTTTGCATCTTGATCCATGGTGTTGACAAAAATAGGTTATATGTCTACATTATGGATCATAATGTAGCTAGTCGCAATTTTTCCAGTCTGCATTGAATTGTTTTAGAAAGTGTTTTGTTCTCATTTATCAAACTACACATTATGGAGCATACTGTGAGTAAAAAAATTTCCCCGATCCCGCGCGGTTATAGAACCGTAACCACCTGTCTGACAGTTTTCGATGTCGATGCCGCCATCGCCTTTTACCAGGCAGCCTTCGGTGCCGAGGTACTGACGCGTCAAAGCGGTGCCGATGATGCGGTTGCGATCCATGCAACCCTGAAAATAGGTAACAGTATTATAGCGCTAAACGTTGAATCACCCGAGCAGGGCATTTTATCACCCTTGAGCCTCGGCGTTTGCGGGAGTCAAATCCATCTTTACATGGACGATGTCGATCTTAGCTGGGAGCGTGCGCTCGAAGCGGGTGCCCAGGTTCACACGCCACTTTATGACGCCTACTGGGGGGACCGCACCGGCATCCTGGTCGACGGTAATGGACACTTGTGGTCGCTGGCCAGCAAGATAGAAAACGTATCCCAGGAAGAGATCAGCCGACGTGCCCGGGCATGGTACCAGGTAGCAGCCGAAATTCCGGTTGAAGCCGAGTACCCGGTTGAAACCTTCATCGCGCAGGAATCACTTGCAGACGATAGCATTGCTGTCTAAGCTGCAAACATAAAGTTACGGCTAACAAGGGCCGGGAGTAATCCCGGCCCGTTTTATGTTCAACCTACGCCAGGCAAGAAAACGCTTTGACCGCAGCACAACAATTAAAGGCACTCGAGAAAGGGCAGATCAACGCGGTCGAGCTACTCGAACAAACGATTACCCGCGCCGAAGAAATTGCCCCACTGTTAAACCCCATTGCTTTAAAGCTTTACAGTCGTGCCCGCCAGGCAGCTCAGGAAGCCGATAAAAAACGCGCCAGTGGCAACGCTGGGCGTCTTTGTGGATTGCCGATCACGATCAAGGATTCACAGTTTCTCGCGGGCTACCCCTGTGCCAATGGATCGCAGGCGCTAAGCGATTTCGTACCCACCGAAACCTGTCGTGCGGTGGAATTGCTGGAACAGGAAGATGCGATCATTTTCGCCAAAACTACTTGTCCCGAGTTCAGCCTTACCGGTGTAACCGATTCGGAAATTTATGGGCTAACCTCGAATCCATGGAACATTGAACGCACTTGCGGCGGATCCTCCGGAGGCGCCGCGGTCGCGGTAGCGAGCGGACTGGGTTCTTTTTCGCTGGGAGGAGATGGCGGGGGTTCGATCCGGATTCCAGCCGGTTTTTGTGGAATCATCGGCTTCAAGCCCAGTTTCGGAGTAATCCCGCGTGAACCCTGCTTTCCCTCGTGGCAATCGCTGGTTGCTTACGGGCCGATGACGCGCAGCGTGTCCGACGCACGCCTGTTCTTTGAGGTGTTAAGCGAAGGTTTTACTGCAGAAGACAAGCCGAAATCGTCCCCCGGAAAAATCGTTTACTCGGAAGACCTTGGTTTTGCGCCGGTGGATAATGATGTACGCGAAACCTTTCACCAGCTAATCGAAATGATGCGGCAAGCTGATTTCGACCTGGTCGAGGATAATCCCGGGCTGCCGTCCTCGGTAATCACCTGGGCGGTTACCGCATGTTATGACGCCGCTGAAAACGCGCGTGGCAGTGCCTACAATATTGACTACCTGGGTGAAGTGGCCAAGGGTTTTATCGATTTCGGGGAACAATTCAACGCCGAAGAATTCGACGAGGCACAATCCCATCGGGAAGTCATTCGTAACCACTACGCCGAAATGTTTGCCCGGCACGATGCGCGTATTTTGATTACCCCCACCCTGGGTTGTGAAGCCTTCCCGCATGGCAGCATCCATCCGCACAAGATCGACGACACCCATATCGAGCTCCCGTGGCTGGATTGGGCCAGCTTTCTTTATGATGCCAACCTTGCCGGTATGCCCGCCTGTGCCATCCCGATGGGTTTCGGTGACGAAGGACTACCACTGTCCCTGCAAATTATCGGGCCAACGGATAGCGACTATGAAGTTTTGCGCGTTGCCGAGGCGATTGAAAAGCTGATCGGCTGGGATAATTCGATCGTTACCCCGGGTAGCAGCAACCTCGGGCAAACCGCTTAAAAAAGCTTGGAGCCGAAAGGGTCCTGGTAAAGATCCGGAACTGCCGTGGGTTCAACACCATGGAATTCGGCATTAATGGCCGCGGTCCATAGTTTGGCACGTTCACGTAATTCGCGTTGCTCGGTTTGCATGCGACCACGCGAGACGATGATGCCGAGATCGGCACCCTTGTAGACATAATCACCCTCGCGATAAACCCGCAGGTAGTAAGCCTCGTCGTTATCGATGACGTTGGTCCAATCCAGATCGAGCCGGTCGAAATCAATACCCCCATGGTTGTCCATGGTCCATACACCGCTTTTGGGCGCATGGGTGAGTAACTTTACCTTGTCCTCGGTTTGCTTCAACACCAGCTGGCTCCAGAAATCGTACTCGTTCCATCGATTTTGTACCTTGCGCAGGTTAATTTCGTAATCGACATCGAGATACTCGAGTAAATGGAACAGGAACAGCGGTACTCCGCCGTAATGGGCGGTAATCAGGTTGGTCAGAGGGCTGGCACCGCTGATGCGCGGGTTGACCTCGCCCAGGTAAGGGGTGCCGTCATCGGTATCGAGCAGGAAATCCATGCAAAACACGCCCTTGTAGCCTTCCTTGTAAAGTCTATCGCCCAAACCCGAGGCCATGCTGCGTAGCTCGCTGCGAGTCTTGGCATTAAATATCTTCGGCCAGACGTCGTTGCCGCACCAGCCACCCTTGTAAGGGGTGATTTCCTCGAAGCCGGTAATATCGGTTTGAATCGGACCCGACAGGGTACCGTGACGAGTCACGCAAACCTCGAGCGTACCGGGCATATGGTTGATGCGTTTCATGATCTTCAACTGTTCACCCTTCATTTCCTCGGCATTCTTTTTCCAGTCGGCTTTTGACTTGATAAAGAAAGTCGTACGGCCGGAATCGCCATAAGGAGTTTGTACCACCAGATCCTTGCCAAGCTTCGCCGCCTCGGCGGCTTTCATCAGTTCACCGAAGCTGTCGGCCTTGCCAAGTACGTTGGGAGCGCTATCGATACCGGCTTCGCTGGCCAGACGGGTCAACTCAATCTTGGAATCCAGTTTCTTGCGCAACGCTACCGGGGGCAGGGCGATATCAACCCCCAGGTCGCGACAGATTTCCTCGGTCTTTTCGTCGAGCATGACGAACAGTAATTTGGCCGGGCCGTGCCCCGCCTTCTTTATCTTGTCGATAACTTCCTTGTGCATCAGCATGTAATTGCAAACATCCTCCATCGATTCGAATTCGGCATGGCCTTTTTCCGATGGTACAAATACACGTGGGTGGGCACCGTCAAAAGAATCGAAATAGTTGATGTGGTAAAAACGGTTAACGAATTTTTCCAGGCCCAGCAGGTTGAAAGAAGTCGGGGAGACGAAAAATATCGGCGTTTCATTGCGCCGAAAAAAAGTTAGGATGTCGGATAATCCTCGAACCTTGGCGCTTCTGCCCATTTTTATTCCCCCGATAAATGGAATGATACAAATCGATTAAGAGCAAACGATCATATAAGATTGCAGTGCCGAAAGCATCTCGATAATCAAACAGACCTAAAATTTATGACCCGAACAGGCCGTCGACGTAAGCGTACTGCTCCCACGGAACCACCAGTGGCGGTACGTCAGATCGAGCGTAAAGTCCTGCGTAATCGATTTGCCCCGCTGCAACCGCTGGATGAAGAGCAACTCGAATTCATTCACGATATCTCGCTGCGCATTGTCGAAGAAGAAGGTATCGAGGTGCTGGGAGACCTGGCACTGGATTTATTTCGCCAGGCCGGTGCCAGTGTAGACCAGCAGGGCGTAGTGCGCATGGACCGGGGGTTGTTACTCGAAACCGTGGCACAAGCACCAGAGACCTTTGAGGTAGTCCCGCGTAATCCGCAACAGACCCTGTTGGTGGGGGGTGACGTAATCAACTTTGGCCTGGTGTCAGGAACACCGAATGTCCACGACAACATCAACGGACGGCGCGCAGGAAACTACGAAGACTACAAAAAGCTGATCAGTTTCGGACAGTATTTCAATGTTTTGACCTTTTTTGGTAACCAGGCGACAGCGCCGACCGACATGCCGGCGAATTCGCGCCACCTCGATACCACCTATATCAACCTGACGCTTTCCGATAAACCTTTCTTTGCCACCGGAATCGGTGGAGGACGTGCTCGCGATGCGATCGAAATGAGCGCCATCGCGCGGGGTTTGAGCATGGAGGAAATGAAAACCAACCCGAGCGTAATGACCAATATCAACGTGAATTCGCCGCGCAAGCTCGATGATGCAATGGCCTATGGATCGATGCAGATGGCGATGTTTGGTCAGCCGGTAACGGTAACCCCGTTTACGCTGATGGGGGCGATGACACCCTCGACGATGGCTGGCGCGCTAGCGCAGCAGAATGCGGAAGCGCTGGTCGGCATTGCACTGTTGCAGCTGACCAATCCGGGTACGCCGGTGGTTTATGGCGGTTTTACTTCCAATGTCGATATGCGTTCGGGCTCACCGGCTTTCGGCACCCCTGAAAACGCACTTGCCAATATCGCCGGCGGTCAGCTGGCGCGAAAGTACAAACTGCCTTACCGCACCAGCGCCTGTAATGCCTCGAATGCAGTCGATGCGCAGGCGACCTACGAAACCCAGATGGCATTGTGGGGTGCGGTCATGGGCCATGGTAACCTGATTTATCACACCGCCGGTTGGCTGGAGGGCGGCCTGGTCGCGTCGTTTGAAAAACTCGTCATCGATTGTGAAATGTTGCAGCACATGAGCAAGATGCTTGAACCACTGGAAATTGACCTAGCAGAAACCGGCCTCGAAGCGATGCATGAAGTCGGCCCGGGTGGGCATTTCTTCGGTTGTGCACATACCATGGAACGTTACAAGAACGCGTTTTACGAACCCTTTATCAGCGACTGGCAAAACAGCGAAAACTGGGTCCTGGCAGGCTCGAAGGATGCCACCATGCGGGCCACCGAACTGTGGCCGAAAATTCTCGAAGAGTTTGAACCTCCGCCAGTCGACCCTGCGGTCGAGGAAGCACTGCAGGCCTACATGGCACATCGCAAGGAAGAACTGGCTGGCCAGGAACCAATACTCGAACCGACGCCATAGGCGTCGTCCCCGTGCAAACGGGGACCTT
>JAOTXY010000045.1 GCA_029862125.1 Gammaproteobacteria bacterium
TTACCATCGCCTTGACCTTGACCTTGGCCTTTTCGGCACCTTCGACCCAGACGTCGTCTCCATCCTTGATGCCGGCGTTGTTGGCGTCGCGTGGATGAATTTCAACGAACATGTCCTGCTGTAGCTCAGCCAGCCATGCATTGGATCGGGTTTCGTCGCCACCTCCTTCATATTCGACCAGTCGTCCCGAGGTGAGAATAATCGGGTAGTCCTTGGAGAAATCGGTATCCTGGATCGACTTGTAACGCGTCGGCAGGCGCCAGAATGACTTGCGATCCTCGTAGGTCGGGTACTTCTCGACCAGGTCGCGCCGCGACGTGTACAGCGGCTCGCGATGAATGGGCACCGGATCCGGGAAAGTCCAGACCATCGCTCGCGCCTTGGCATTACCAAACGGCGAACAACCGTGCTTGATCGCAACCCGCTGAATTCCGCCGGACAAATCGGTCTTCCAGTTCTTGCCCTCGGCCGCCTTCTTTTCCTCGGCGGTCAGGTCATCCCACCAGCCCAGCTTCTTCAATACATCGGCACTGAATTCCGGGTAACCGTCTTTAATATCGGATCCTCTGCCGAACGAACCTTCCGCCAGCAGATTAGTACCGTTACGTTCGACTCCGAAGCGTGCCCTGAAGGTCAGACCACCGTCGGCCACGTTCTTGGAGGTATCGTACAGGTTCGGTGTACCCGGGTGATTCATTTCCGGCGTTCCCCAGGAAGGCCATGGCAGGCCATAAAAATCGCCATCGGCGGGACCACCTTCAGCCTTGAGCGTATCGTAATCGAAGGTACCCCAGTTTTCCTGGTGCTTCTTCAGACGTTCCGGACTTTGGCCGGTATAACCGATGGTCCACATACCGCGGTTGATTTCGCGTAGGATATCCTCGACCAGCGGCTCTTCACCGTTGACCTTGATGTTCTTGAACATCTGATCCGACAGACCCAGCTTCTTCGCCAGTTTGTACATGATGGTATGATCGGGCAGCGATTCAAACAGCGGCTCGATGACTTTGGAGCGCCACTGGAACGAGCGGTTGGATGCCGTCACCGATCCGTAGGTTTCCATCTGCGTCGATGCAGGTAACAGGTAAATCCCGTCTTTACGATCCGGCATAACCGCTGATGCAGTCGGATAAGGATCAACGATGACCATCATCTCGAGCTTTTCCATCGCCTTTTTCTGCTCGACGCCGCGGGTCTGACTATTGGGTGCATGACCCCAGAAAAACATGGCCCTGAAGTTATCTTTCTGCGCGATGTTTTCCTTGTCCTCGAGTACACCGTCGATCCAGCGCGATACCGGGATACCCTTGGTGTTCATGACGTGGACATCCTTGCCCTTGCTTTGCTCATAGCTGCCTTCGTCGAACTGACCCTTGACCCATTCGTAGTCGAGGTCCCAGACACGCGACCAGTGTTTCCACGAACCCGCTGAAAGACCATAGTAGCCGGGCAGGGTGTTGGACAGTACCGAGATCGGTAGCGCCCTGAACGTTGTCGTGACCGCGGAATATATTCGCGCCGCCACCCGAAACGCCCATGTTGCCGAGCGCCAGCTGGAACGCGCAATAGGCACGGGTATTATTGTTACCGATGGTGTGCTGGGTGCCACCCATGCACCAGATAAAGGTTCCGGGACGGTTATCGGCCATTGCCTTGGCGGCAGCATAGACCTGGTCTTCCGGCACACCGCTAACGCGTTCAACTTCGGCTGGATTCCACTTCTTGACTTCTTTCATGACGTCATTCATGCCGTAAACACGCTGGCGGATGAACTCCTTGTCTTCCCAGCCATTTTCGAAGATATGCCACATCATGCCCCAGATAATCGCAACATCGGTGCCGGGCCGAATCTTGAGAAAGTGGTTGGCGTGTGCCGCGGTGCGCGTGAAGCGGGGATCGATAACGATCACCGGCGCGTTGTTTTCTTCCTTGGCCTTGAATATGTGCTGCAGCGCGACCGGGTGCGCCTCGGTCGGGTTGGATCCAATCAGCAATATCGACTTGGAGAAGTGGATATCGTTGTAGGAATTGGTCATTGCACCGTAGCCCCAGGTATTTGCTACCCCGGCAACCGTGGTCGAGTGACAGATGCGTGCCTGGTGGTCGACATTATTGGTGCCCCACATGGCTGCGAACTTGCGGAACAGGTAAGCCTGCTCGTTGCTGTGCTTGGCTGAACCTAGCCAGAACACTGAATCAGGGCCTGATGTCTTACGAATATCGAGCAGCTTGTCGCCGATCTCGTTGATCGCCTGGTCCCAGGAAATCTTTTTCCACTTGCCGTCGACCAGCTTGGTCGGATACTTGAGGCGACGCTCGCCATGCCCGTGTTCACGGATCGAGGCACCCTTGGCGCAGTGGGCACCCTTGTTGAAAGGGTGATCAAAAGCGGGTTCCTGCCCTGTCCAGACGCCGTTTTGAACTTCAGCAATGATGCCGCAACCGACCGAGCAATGGGTACAGATTGTCTTGACCTGCTCGGCTTTGCCGCCCGCCGCTACCGCCGCGTCGGCTTTTTTCATCATCACCGGTGACACCGTGGTCGCGAGCGCTGCGCCACCTGCCATCAAGCTGGAATTTCTCAAAAAGGTACGACGAGAGATCGCCCCGGGTACTGACTTACAGGACTTCGCGACAACTGCTTTGTCAACGCTGCACGATGACTTGATTAATTTTTTCATTTGCTAACCCCCCCAGGTTAAATGCCAGCGGACTTGTAGTAGTCGAGAACATGCGAGGTTAGCTGGTAACCTTTCTGACCGGGTTTTTCGGTGGTTTCACCGCTGACTTGGGCGATGGCGCTGGTGCTGGCCATCGTCGTGGCTGCCACGGCTGCTCCTGCTAGCGTGGTCTTTTTGATAAATGCTCTGCGTTCCTGATCCTTAAGCTGTTTTTTGGTTTTCACGTGCTTCTCCTCCACAGGGATATAGAGTTCGGTTATATTTTTTTGTTAACTGCGCATCAAGAGGTATCTTTGCTCCAGTTCTAGAAACGCTGCACCAAATTGTGCAACCTTTTTATAGAAATCGGCGGACTGGGCGTTGCCCAGATCGGCAAAAAATCGCGTCAACCAGGGCTTCATGTGTTTTTCAAAAAAGCGTTGTTGTTCAGCGAGGTTGACAGCGTCGGTAATCATAACAGAAAAGACTTCAAAAATCGCGCCTATATGGTCTTCGGGTTCGTAAATTTCCGGGTTGCGTTCGAAGCCGAGCGCACGCAGATCATCGCGCAGATCGCTAAGTGGTTGTTCCATAAGGAAACCGGTCAGATACCAGGACCCGTAAGGTACCACTTCACCTTTGCCGATACCGATGAAAAGGCTGTTATATTCATCTTCTAAATTTGCCGGACGCTGCTGTTGCGCGGCAGTCGAGAGCGCTGCCATGGCCTCGGAAAGTTCGTCAGATTCTGAGTCACTTTCAGGTGACAGCGTCGCCACGTGGTCCAGCAGGGTCTGGTCCGGCGCAGCTCGCAGCAAGGCCGCCAACAGGGCATAGGCCGATGCCCGGTAGCGTTGTTCCTGTTCGATGGTTTCTTCGTCGGTGGATACCATATCTAGTTCTTCTGATGTGTTACTGGCGAAAGCCTTTTTGCGGATCAAACTGGCCGCCCATGGCTTCAGGGTCCTGCACGATATCGACCACGCGGCAATTGTCACACATTTTCAGACGGTCGAGTGCCCGCTCGCTGCCAAACATATGATGGTCCTTCAGTTTTTCCTGCATCTTGTTTATTACCGATGTGGGTGCAAAAGGCTTGCCACAGGAAATGCATGCGAACGGGGTATCGCTGTTCAGCGGGCGCGAGCGGTTACGTGTTTCCTGATCGAACAGCAGGCGTGGATTTAGCGTTATCGCATCCTCGGGGCAGGTTTGCACGCAAGCACCGCATTGCAGGCAGTTGCTTTCGATGAAAAAAACCTCGGGAATCTCTCGATTCGAACCATCCTGCAGGGCTTTGCCCGGGCAGGAGCCGACGCAGGCCATGCATAACGTACATTTTTCGGCGTCAATAACGGCCTCGCCAAAGGGCGCCGATGCCGGTAGTTCAATTCGATCCACCGTTGGCTTCAATTTTCCCACAAGATGATCCAGTGCCTGGTATATCGCGTTGCGCTTTCCCGGCGGCATATCATGAATTGCGTTATCGACAACATGCGTGGTTTCGATTTCGGGCAGCGCCGCATCATGGGAGCACAGTGAAATGCTCAAGCGGTCCAATCCGAGACCAACTAACAGTGCCTGGACCCATTCGACCTGGGCACCGAGATTGTC
The DNA here is from genome assembly GCA_029862125.1 of Gammaproteobacteria bacterium. Lineage (GTDB taxonomy): Bacteria > Pseudomonadota > Gammaproteobacteria. The sequence continues at coordinate 4,275 of JAOTXY010000045.1, forward strand.
TTGTGAACTCCTCGGAACCTCCGGGTCGACGTGCAGCACTACCTGCATCGCGCCATAGGCCAGCGCCGACAGGCATAATTCCATGCCGACACTACCGAGTTCCTCAACCTCGAGCGGCAACACGTTGTCATAGTGCTGCAGGTACATTTCAGGTGAGTAGCTTTCGCTGTGAAATAATATTATGGGCAATTCACCGCCCTGCTCATGGTAAGCCTTGAGCATGTCGCGCAGGCGTTTGCCGTTATCGCGCAAGCCCGGATACAGGTAGCGGATCGCGCCAGACGGGCAAACCGTGGTACAACTGCCCCCGCCCTGGCACAGGTAGGGATTGACCTCGATACGGTCCACCAGGCTCTGGATCGCTTCTGCCGTGCAGGCGTCGATACATTGCCGACACGCGATCTTGCCATTGACACCGTGGGCACAAATCGAGGCATCGTAATCGAAATACTTGGGTTTCTCGAATTCGCCAGGCAAATCGGCCAGCTCGGCCGCGAGATCATGTTTGCCCCAGGCACCGGGAGGCACGTGGAAGTATCCCGGCGGCAGCATTTCTCGCGTTAGCAGCGGCGCCTCATTCAAATCCAGGATCGCATCGCCCTGGTAGACAACCTGGTTGTCATGCTGATCGGTAACGCTGACGACATAGGCGCCGAGATAACCGTCGATTTTAATCACGCCAGCGGCGGTCGAAACCAGGCTGATATCGAGCGCTGCGGGTAATTCACTGCGTTTGGCCAACACATCGTCATCACCCAGCGCAATAACCTTACCTGTCGACTGGTAGGACACCAGGCTGGTGGGTTCGAATTCGAAGGCGTCTCGAACCGCCAGTGCCTGCTGTCGCGCGTCGACATTACTCATGTTTCAATTCCTGTTTGATTGCGGGATTGAGATCGGTATCGGCCATAATTTCGGGCTGATCTTCAAGCGTTTCTTCTCCTTCGCTATCCTCGATCTCCTCCAGCTCATCATCGGTCTCCTCGTCGATCGCCTCCACTACTTCAATCTCGTCTTCAATCTCTTGCTCTGCTTCGAGCGCCAGGGCTTCACGCTCCCTTTGCTCCTTCATTTCGATATGGTGTTTCATATCGCAGGTGACGATATCACCGAGCTTTTCGAAATAGGTATAGTCTTCATCGTACTCGTCGAGCCCGTCACGAATATTGAAAACCGGGGCTTTGAACAGTTTGCGCAACGCGAGGTTACGTAATTCGTCGCTCACGCCCTCCGACATGAAGGCGCTGTAATCCGAATCCTCATCCAGTGATTCGATTGGGGGCATATCGGCATCGGTCAGGGCAGGTCTGGATTCTGTCTCGATTTCGATCGGTGCCGTTGTGCCGAGACTTGGCTCGGTATCTATCGGTACCGCTTGCTCTGCCGCCGGTGCCTCTTGCGCAGATTCCTGCTTGCGCCGTGACCAGCGTCGCAACCCCGACTCTTTGCTGTCCCGGGTCATGACCGCTCGCCCCCGGATGAGGTACCGGGTTTTTCGGTTTCGTGCCAGTTCTTGAGTTTGCGCTTGGTTTTCTTGATCGCGACATAGTGCGTCAGCACGTAAGCTTCGGCCCACTGATAAAGTTCGGCAGGAATTTCAACCGAGTAGACCTGTTCATCGCCCTCGAGATAGGCGTGCACCTCGTCAAAACTCAGTGAAACCAGGTAGGGCACCGGCATTTCTTCACTGGAATCAGGCTGATCGGCGACGATGAAACACCCGGGTTCGGGTGACATCAAGTTATGGTAATAACTTTCGCATTCGTCCAGATGCAGTTGCAAACCCAGGCCGGTAACCAGGAAATGCTGGACATCACCATCCTGGTAAATTCGGGTGATCGTTTTTTCTTCATCGCCATCGCGCATGACAACGCCAATCGCATCGTAGCGAAAATCCGCCCAGGGATGCGACGAAGGTTGTTTTTCCATGATCACCGCAAGATTCATGCGGTCTGGAAGTTCCCGGTCGAAGCCTTCCAGTTCCATTTTTTCCATAATCGACAACTGCCCAGTTACAATGAACTTCCAGTTATACCACAAAAGTCCGCCATCCCCGCGTATGTTGAGTCCGCCAAACGTCATCCCGCAACTTGGTCCCACCAGCCTGTCATCCCGCGATTTGATCGCGGGATCCAGCTTCAACCGGACCTTTTCTGGATACCGTGGTCAAGCCACGGTATGACAATGCTTACGACGCCTGGTGGAGTCACAGGCACCGGGATGACGCTAAAAGGGGTTGGCAGCCTGGTTACTGCTGTTCGAGGGTAAAAGGACGTTCGTTTTTCAAGGATGGGATGCGGCTGCGCACCTTCTGCACCTGCTGCAGGTCGATATCGGCGTAAATCACACCCGGCTCGGAGCCGCCATCGGCGAGGATTTCGCCCCAGGGATCGACGATCAGCGAGTGCCCGTAGGAATAGCGTTTATCGCAATGATGCCCGCATTGATTCGGCGCGATGATAAACGCACCGGTTTCAATTGCGCGTGCCCGCACCAGCGTATGCCAGTGCGCCTGTCCGGTGGTTTGCGTAAACGCGGCCGGAATGGTAATGAATTCGGCCCCGGCCAGGGCCAGGGCACGGTAAAGCGCACCAAAACGCAGGTCATAGCAAATCGATAAACCCAGCTTTCCCCACGCGGTTTCGACGATGATCGCCTTTTCGCCCGGAGCAATGGCATCCGATTCACGATAAGCCTCCCCGTGTTTTAGTTCGATATCGAACATATGCAATTTGTCGTAACGGGCCCGAATCTCACCGTTGGTATCCAGCAGGAAGCTGCGATTGAAAATCTTGTCATTCTCAAGAATCAACTGCGATCCGACCAGGATGGTAACACCGTGCTCACGTGCCCTGGCCCTGAATGCATTGAGGCCGATATCATCGATTTCGCTATAAGTTGCCGCTGGAATTTGCTCGTTTACCGGCTCAATCAAACCCACCGTTTCGGGCAGCGCGATAAATTCAGCACCTTCAGCGACGCACTCGTCAATACTTGTGCAAACCCAGTCGACATTAGCCGCGATATCGCGCGTCGCGGTATTCTGGATGCAGGCGATGCGCAATTCAGTCATGCCGCAGCACTTCCTCGGCGTCGTGGTAATCGTATCCAAGATCCTGGGCCACTTCGCGCTGGGTGATCTTGCCCTTGTGGACGTTGAGTCCGTCGCGCAGCCAGCGGTCCTCCATCAACGCCTGTCGGTAACCCTTGTTGGCGAGCGCAAGTACATGTGGCAGCGTGACGTTATTGAGCGCGTAAGTCGAGGTCCGTGGCACCCCACCCGGCATGTTGGCCACGCAATAATGCACCACGTCGTCGACGATATAAGTCGGTTCGGCATGGGTCGTGGGCCTGGAGGTTTCGCAACAGCCGCCCTGATCGATGGCAACGTCGACTATCACCGCGCCCGGTTTCATCGCCTTGACCATTTCCGCGGTCACCAGTTTTGGTGCTTCGGCCCCTGGTATCAGGACCCCACCAATCACAAGGTCGGCCTCGATGACGTGCCGCTCGAGCGCATCCTGGGTCGAAAATACCGTGTTGGTACTTCGACCGAACTGTTTCCAGTGCGCTTCGATCGCCTCCGGATTACGATCGATGACCCAGACATCGGCGCCCATACCGACCGCGATATGGGTTGCATGCGTGCCGACTACGCCGGCACCGATCACCACGACCTTGGCCGGATCGACCCCGGGCACACCGCCGAGCAAAATGCCGAGTCCGCCATGCGGATGTTCGAGGTTGTAGGCACCGGCCTGGATCGCCATGCGCCCCGCTACCTTGGACATCGGCGCCAGTAAAGGCAGACCGCCATGAGGCGAGGTAACGGTTTCATAAGCGATACAAATCGCACCACTTTCAATCAGGTCCCTGGTCTGGTCCGGATCCGGTGCCAGGTGTAAGTAAGTGAATAGAACCTGGCCTTCACGCAGCATCGCGCGTTCGCCCGCCTGTGGCTCCTTGACCTTGACGATTAATTCGGCGCTGGAAAATAGCTCCTCGGGTGAGTCAGTAATCTGCGCACCGATTTTGATGTACTCTTCATCATTGACACCGATGCCCTCACCGGCATTTGCCTGAACCATGACCTGGTGACCATGTTTTATCGCCTCGCGCACGCTTGCGGGTGCCATACCGACGCGATACTCGTGGTTTTTGATTTCCTTGGGAACGCCTATCAACATCACTACTACCTGTGTGGTTAAGAAAGCGCAAAAGTATATGGAGCGCCGGTGGAGGGGCTAGTGCCAGGAAAATTAAATTGCTGTACCAGCTAAGTAACTTTAACGGTAAACAGGTGAAAGCCCCTACCGAATCTGCCGTTTCTAAATATCAAAAACGTTGCTAGAATGGCTCGTCCCATGACCGACACAACCTCACAGAATCAGCTCATTGACCGCTTTGGGCGCACGGTAAGCTACGTTCGCCTGTCGGTTACCGATCGCTGTGACCTGCGCTGTGTCTACTGCATGCCCGAGAAAATGAAGTTCGTGCCGCGCACCCAATTGTTGACGCTCGAAGAAATGGAGAGCGTCGGCCGTGCTTTCATCAAGCTCGGTGTCGACAAAATCCGTATCACCGGCGGCGAACCACTGGTACGGCAGAATATCCTGCAATTATTTAATAACCTGGGCGCCGCCGAGGGCCTGCGCGACCTGACGCTCACCACCAACGCGACCCAGCTGAAAAAATTTGCACGCCCGCTGAAAGACGCCGGGGTCACGCGCATCAATGTCAGCCTGGATACCTTGCGCCCGAAGCGCTTTCGCGCCATGACCCGGGTCGGTGATCTCAACAAAACGCTCGACGGGATCGACGCCGCAATCGCCTGCGATTTCAAACAGATCAAGATCAATACCGTGGTCCTGAGAAATCATAACCACGACGAAATTCTCGACCTGGTCAATTTCTGCATCGATCGCAGTATCGATATCAGCTTTATCGAGGAAATGCCGCTCGGCCAGAACGACCACCATGACCGTGCGGTTGCCTACTACTCGAGCGACCAGATTCTCGAAGACCTGGAGCAGCACTTCGAATTGATACCTAGCACCATGACAACGGCTGGTCCGACCCGTTATTACCAGCTAACCGGCCATGACAATGCCCGCGTCGGCTTTATTTCGCCCCACAGCCATAATTTCTGCGAGTCCTGCAACCGCGTTCGCGTAACCGCGGAAGGTCGCCTGCTACTATGCCTGGGCCAGGAGCATTCGCTTGATTTACGCCATGTTATCCGTGCCAATCCGGGTGATCCGGCAGCGCTTGAACAGGCGCTTGTCGACTCGATGCAAATCAAACCCAAGGGCCACGATTTCAATCTCAATTCCCAGGAAATACTGCTGCGTCACATGAACCTCACCGGCGGTTAGCAGCTTTTAACCAGGCGTCTATTCTCGATGACTTCCGTCCAGCAGCGACGCCTTCCCCAACTGAGTAACGCCGGTCTCAAGGCCACCGCCAACGTCACCGCCTGTAACGAATACAATGAATCGGTCGAAGGTGCGATAGCCGTCGAGCGTGCGCTCACCATATACCTCGACAAGCGCGAAATCGTAACCCTGATGACGCTTGGCAATCACCCCGAGCTACTGATCCTGGGCTGGCTGCGCAACCAGCGCATGATCGACGATATCGAAGCAATCAAGGCGATCCAGGTCGACTGGGAGGCCGAGGCGGTCGCGATTACCACCCACGATGGAATTGACAATCTCGACGCCAAACTGGGTCGTAAAACAGTCACCACCGGCTGTGGCCAGGGCACGGTATTTGGCGACCTGATGGAGAATATCGACGAGATATCGCTACAGCAGCCGGCGCTCAGGCAATCGTCGATTTACAACCTGCTGCACAAGCTCAACGAATATAACGAAATCTATAAAAATGCCGGCGCCGTGCACGGTTGCGCTTTATGCAGTGAGGCGCAGGGTATCGAACAATTTATCGAAGATGTCGGTCGTCACAATGCCGTTGACGCCATCGCGGGGTACATGTGGCTCAACGATCTGACGGGACATGACAAACTTTTCTACACCACCGGGCGTCTGACCTCGGAAATGGTGATCAAGGTTGCATTGATGGAAATCCCGGTACTGCTATCGCGCTCCGGTATCACCGCGATGGGTCTTGAAATCGCCCAGAAAGTCGGCGTAACCCTGATCGCACGCGCCAAGGGCAGACATTTCCTGGTTTATCACGGCGGCGAACTGATCGAGTTCGATCAAGTGCCACCAGCAAGACCACAGCGTAGCAGCAAGGATAGTCGCCACTCTCCGGATTGAACTCCGGGGGATTTGAAATTTAGGTTTCGCGCAATCGCGGCATCAATTCGACCAGGTTACAAGGCCGAGTGCGATAATCGAGCTGACTGCTGATCAATTGCGTCCAGGCATCTTTACAGGCTCCCGAGGACCCGGGCAGGCAAAACAGGTAAGTCCCGTTGGCCACGCCCGCAACGGCGCGTGACTGCAAGGTCGAGGTGCCTATCGTCTGGTAGGAGAGACTGCGGAAGGTTTCACCGAATCCATCGATGACCTTGTCAAGCAATGGCATGATCGCTTCCGGTGTTCCATCACGACCGGTTACCCCGGTACCACCGGTGGTTAAAACCACCTGTACGGATTCATCGACGATCCAGCGCGACACGACTTCACGAATACGATACTTGTCATCCGGCACGATCGTTTTCTCGGCGAGTTGGTGCCCCGCTTCGGTAAGTAACTTGACCAAAAGCGCGCCGGACTTGTCATCCGCCTCAACGCGCGAATCCGATATCGTTAATACCGCGATTTTAAGCGGTACAAATTCTCGATCCTGGCTCATAAATGCCAGCCGCTAATATTTGATTTCGTCTTCGATCGACAAGGCATCGTCGATAAGGTCACATTCCAGTGTCATCTTGACTCTTACCGGATTACCGTCTAGTCGTCCCTCGGTATTAGCCTGGTCCAGCGCTCTTTCAATTTCGCGCTGCGAAGTGATACCCACTTTTTTCAGAAATTTGCGTATCGACATGTTTAGGGCTTCTTCGTCCATTGTTACCTCGAACTGGTTGATCTCGATCAACCAGTTTACTCGCTTTGACTGATCATCCCAACGAAAATTCGACGCGATCCAGTGCGGATTGATACACTGCACCCCTTTTGTTTATTGGCATTAAGGATTTTATCAATGTTTCGAAAGGCATTGCTTATGGCCGTCAGCTTGTTGGTTATGGGTCAGGCATCGGCCGACGCATCACTGCTGCGACTCGCGACGACGACCAGTACCGCCAACTCCGGCCTGATGGATTTGCTGTTGCCCAAATTCACTGAGAAAACCTCGATCGAAGTTCACCTGATCGCGGTCGGCACCGGCAAGGCCCTGCGCCTCGGTCGCGAAGGTGATGTCGACATCGTACTGGTGCATGCGCGTGCCGCCGAGGAGGCATTTGTCGAGGCCGGCTACGGAATCGATAGAGCCGATGTTATGTACAATGATTTCATTATCGTCGGCCCTGAAACCGACCCTGCCGGGACCGCCAAAAGCAATACCGTGGCCGAGGTCCTGCAACGCATTCACGCCAGCGAAAAGCCGTTTATCTCGCGTGGCGATGATTCCGGAACCCACAAGCGGGAACTTATTCTCTGGCAAAGCGCCAGTAAATCGCCCCACGGCAGCTGGTATCGCGAGGTCGGCCAGGGCATGGGTAAAACCCTGCAAATCGCCAACGAGATAGACGCTTACACCATGACTGATCGTGGTACCTGGCTCGCCTATGAGTCCAAACTGGATATACAGCTACTATTCGAGGGCGACCCACCGCTGTTTAATCCCTACGGCATCATCGCGGTTAATCCCGAACGGCACCCGGACGTGAATTACCCGGGTGCGATTAAGCTGATCAAGTGGATGACATCACCCGCGGCACAGAAGATGATCGGCGAATTCAAAATCAAGGGCCAACAACTGTTTGTGCCTACGGCGGGTAACGCCAGCTAGCCATGGACGTGTTGATCGCCAGCACCGCTGAAGCCTTCCGACTGTTATTCAGTGGCAACCCCGAAATCTGGGAAATTGTTGGTATCTCGTTTCGGGTCTCGAGCATGGCGATCCTGGCCGCAGTCCCGCCCGCACTGGTGATTGCTTTCGCGCTGGCTTACGGCAGCTTTCCGGGAAGGCGTTTCCTGATATCGCTGTTTAATACCTTTTTATCGGTGCCCGCGGTGGTCATTGGCCTGACTCTTTTTATCATCCTGTCGCGCCAGGGACCGATGGGTGACTTCAAGCTTCTATTCACCCAGACCGCGATGGGGCTCGGTCAATTTTTCCTGTGCCTGCCGATCCTGGTCTGCATGGCGCATGTTGCGTTGCAGGCCGCCGACCGGGCCGCCTGGGAAACCGCGCGTACGCTTGGAGCGAATCGACTGCGGGCTTTTTTCACCGTGCTCTATGAAATACGTTTCGGCTTGATGGCGGCCTTACTCGCAGGTTATGGACGAATCATTTCTGAAGTTGGCGCATCGATGATGCTGGGCGGTAATATCGCGCACTACACGCGTAATATACCGACCGCGATTGCTCTCGAAACCAGCAAGGGTGCTTTCGCCGAGGGTATTGCGCTTGGCATAGTATTACTTTTTCTCGCCTTTGTGCTTAACAGCCTGTTGCAGTACGTACAGGGAAAAGGCAGTATCAATCCATGATTGAAAATTTTCACATCGGCTTTCGTGACATTAGCAAAAGCTACGGCAGCATCCTGGTGCTCGACCAGACCGAGATCAATATCACCAGCCATGACTGTATCGTCATCACCGGTAATAACGGGGCCGGCAAAACGACCCTGTTACGTATCATCGCCGGTCTTGAAAAACCGGGTCATTGCGAAATCAGCCTCGACGATGCGAGTCCTGAACCCTGGCGCCGAGAACGCAAACGTTTGTTGAAAACCGTCATGTACCTGCACCAGCAACCCTACATGTTCGCCGGCAGCTTGCGTCGCAATATTGAATACGCCGCCCGGCTTAACCCGGCGCTCGCCGATCGCGAATCCAGTGTTCAAAAGGCGGTCAGCTGGGCCGGACTCGAAGGTCTCGAGTCCCAGTCCGCGGCTTCCCTGTCGGGTGGACAAAAACAACGCGTCGCGCTGACCAGGGCGCGCCTTTGCCACCCGCAGATCCTGTTGCTCGACGAACCCACCGCAAATCTCGACAACGAGAGTCGCGAACGCACCCTGCAAATGCTGCACGAATTTCGCGATAGCGGTACCGCGATCGTCATCGCTACGCACGATCCGGGTGTTTTCAGCGATCTCGCGACCAGTAAACTTCACTTGCAGGATCATCGAATCCAGGCGGATGATATCGGGGCTGCCGACGTGGTTGAGCTCGATTCGGTACGCCAGTCCAAAAAACGATGAATATCGGTACCCGGGACATTACCGCGGTGATTCTCGCCGGCGGTCAGGGCAGGCGTATGGGCGGCCAGGACAAGGGTCTGATCGAGTTCAACGGTAAACCGCTGGTATCAACTTTAATCGACAAGCTCGAGCGGCAATCGGTTGCTATCGTTATTAATGCTAATCGAAATCAACAGCGCTACCAGGAACTGGGTTACCCGGTGATCGCTGACCAGCTTGCCGACTACCAGGGACCCCTGGCTGGCTTTGCCAGTGCAATGGCCAGGGTCACTACGGATTTTATCGTGACGCTGCCCTGTGACAGTCCGCTACTGGCAGCAGATTACGTGGCCCGATTCATCACCAGTTACGGGCAAAACGACGCCCCGGTTCACGTCGCCTTCGACGGCGACCGGCTGCAACCGGTGCACGCGTTGATCCGGGTCGATCTGCTGCCGGGCCTGATCGAGTTTCTCGATAGCGGCGAACGCAAGATCGACCGCTGGTATGCGCTGCACGACTTTGTGCGAACCGACTTTTCCGATTGCGCCGATATGTTTCGTAACATCAATACTCCGTCGGATCAGCAATCGTTGCAGGACCAGCAATGAAAGCCCCTATACCTATTCTCGGCTTTAGCGCTTACAGCGGCACTGGCAAAACCACGCTGCTGCGTCAACTCATTCCACTGCTCAAGGCACGCGGTTTACGCGTTTCGGTGATCAAGCATGCCCACCATCACTTCGAACTCGACTTCCCGGGCAAGGACAGTTACGAATTACGCAAGGCCGGAGCCGATCAGACCGTGATCTGCACCACCACGCGCATGGCCTTGATTACCGAGTTTGACGCGCCGTCAGCGGAGCCCGATTTACAACAAATCATTGACATGCTCGACACCGAGCGGGTCGACATTGTGCTGGTCGAAGGTTACAAGGACATCCATTTTCCGAAAATAGAGCTGCATCGCGAAACCCTGGGCAAGCCTTTTCTTTACCAGAATGATTCATCGGTGATTGCGATTGCCTGTGATGATACGCCAGCTGAAGGTATCCAGATTCCCGTGCTCGATATTAATGATGTCGACGCGATAGCAGAATTTATCTACACGGATTTCTATTCGACGAAATAACCCGTCCTCTCGAACATCAGATAACAGGATCATTCCGTGTTAACTGAAAATTAACCTGCCCGCTGTTTACAGACTCCGCAGAAACGCCGGGGTGACGTCAGGATTTACTACAGATCGGGCAATTGGGATTTTTGGGCAGGGTTACGGACTGCCATTCCATCGCGAAAGCATCAAACAACAACAGGCGGTTCACCAGCCCCTCGCCCTGCCCGGCGAGAATCAGCAAGGTTTGCACGGCCTGCAGGGTACCGATAACGCCAACCACGGGGCCCAGGACGCCCTCTAGTTCACAGGATTCCTCGGCGCCGTAAGCATGTGAATAGAGACACTGGTAGCAGGCGCTGTTAGCCTGCGGCTGGTAATTCATGACCTGGCCCTCGAGCCGGATCGCCGCACCGATTACCAGTCTCGTCGCAGTCTCCACACAGTAGCGATTGATCTCGAAACGGGTCGGGTAATTGTCGCTGCAGTCGAGCACGATATCGACAGAGTCGATGGTTTGTTTCAACTCCTCCCCATCCAGCTGGTAACCAATGGTTTCGACTTCGCAGCCTGGATTCAATGCCTTGACCGTTTGCCGACCCGAATCGACCTTGTTTTCGCCAACCGAGCTGTTGTTGTGGATAATCTGGCGCTGCAAATTTGAGGTATCAACGACATCGTAATCGCTCAGGATGAGCTTACCGATCCCCGCGGCGGCGAGATACATGGCCGCGGGTGACCCAAGACCCCCGACACCCACGATCAATGCACTCGAATCGAGAACCGCCTGTTGTCCCTGTTCACCGATCTGCGGCAGGCGAATGTGGCGTGCGTAGCGCTCTTGCTGTGCCGGGTTCATCCGCCCCCCTTGTGAAAATACTGGTGAAAGCGATGGAAAAACCGGTCGCGCAAAACCGCGTCGGTATCGGTGAAACTGAACTTTACCTCCAGCACGGGCAACTTGAATAGACCCAGTTTACGCGGTGGTTTTTCGGTGACCATGATCGTCAGTATAAAGGATTCGCCCGATTGTTCGACCGACCAGTGGTGGCGTTCGATTTCGCTGCAGCGATAACTTGATTTATCACCACTGAAAGGTCCATTCAGAACATTACCGAATTCATCGGCAGCGTACCCCATTTCATACTCGACCAGGGTTTCATCCGGCATGCTGCTCAGCCACCTGCAACCGGTGGCCAGATTGAAATGACATCGCCTTCAACCAGTTCTCGCTCGGAGCGGTCTTCGCCGCAGACGAAAAGACCGTTGACGAGCACCAGGTGCGCCTCCTCGGGCGAGATGTGATATTGCTCGATCAGACGGCTGAGCCTCAAGCCGTCATCAACCTTGATCTCGCGCCTGAAGCGGCTCTTGCCGGGCGGCAGGTACTTCATCAACGACGCATAAAACTCGATGCTGACGTTCATCTTGAGCTAGGAATAAGAAAGTTCCTGGGTACAGGCGACATAGGCTTCCATGATCGCGGTCGGGTCCTGCATCAACCGGTTTTTCCACTCACCGAGATGAATTTTCGATTCGATCAGCCCACGCAGTACGCCAACGTGCTGAGTTTTGCCAACGCTGCTCGCGCCGACCAGGTGATCACCATCGAATTGCAGGTTGATATACTGAAATTCGTCCGCGTTGTATAGCTCGGCGCTGTCACCACCATCAACCCCCATCCACAGGCCAAACGAGCAGGAAACCAGACCGACCGTATCGAGTATATTCATGTTCAGGGTGCCGTGGTGTTCATCGTCCTTACCCACCATGTTCAAGGCCGCGATTCGTCCGTGATCGGTTGCGGTGGGCTGAATTGCCTGCACTTCAAAGTTACCGGTAGAAAAATCGACACCCTGGGCCACGTCACCCGCGGCATAAATATCCGGATTACTGGTCTGCATACGCCGATTTACCAGTATGCCCTGGTCGGTATTGATATCGTTACCCTCTACCAGGTCCATATTCGCCTTGACACCGGTCGCGGTAATCACCAGGGCTGCACTTAACTTACTGTCGTCGCTGAGGCTGACTTCAACCAGGTCGTCGGCAGCTGCTTCGATTCCATCGACGCTGCAGGAGGTATGCACATCGATACCCTGGTTCTTGCACCAGGTTTCGAGCAGGCCGCCCGCCTTCTCGTCCAGCATCCGCGGTACCATGCGGTTACCCATTTCGACGACCGCGAGATGCATACCGCGTTTGACCAGGGCCTCGAGTATGATGCAGCCGATAAATCCGGCGCCGATTAGCACCACGTTAGACCCCGACCGTGCCAGCTTGATAATGTTGCGAGCATCTTCGAGTGTCCAGCAGGAATGCACCTGCGGTAAATCCAGGCCCGGAATCGGAGGGCTGATCGGATGCGAACCGGTCGCGATCAGCAGCTTGTCGTACTCCCGTGAACTGCCATCGGCAATACTCAGCTTCTTGGCCTTGGCGTCTATCTTGTCAACGCGCTGCTGGACCACCTCTATATTCTGCGCCTTGAAATGTTTTTCCGGGTCGCGCAGGTAACTCCCCGACTCCTCGATGTTATCGATCAGGTAGTAGGGTATCGCCATGCGTGAATAGGGTGGCTCGGGTTCATCTCCGATTATGGTGATGCCCGCCTCCGGGTCGAACTTGCGCAGGGTTTCAGCGGCGACGACGCCAGCAGGCCCTGCACCGACGATTACGTGTTGCATGATTCAGTGCCTTTGGTATGAACCCCCTGTCGCATGGCGACAGGGGATGGTTGATTAAAGTGACAGTCGCTGACGGGTTTCGTCCGGGATCTTGCCGTCCGCGGTCCAGCCCCTGGCCTCGTAATACTTGGGCAGCATTTCGCCGAGTCGATTGACCTGTCCCTCGGTTGGACCATGCTTGATGACTTCCTTGAGCAGGCGCTTGGGCAGCTTGTCGTCGTCGGCGGTAAAGCCGGCGGCCTCGTTGAACAGGCGTTCCATGTTCCAGATACGCTCCCCGGTTTCAAGGCAATTCTCGACACTCCAGTCGCCCTCACAGGCGGCATCGATTTGTGGCGCGATGTTATCCATGCCCCAGGCAAAAGTGGTGAAAACGCATAATCCCGCGGAATCGACCAGTGCGGTTGCATCCTGGAAGGCCTTGACTAGTTCGGCCTTGCCGTCAGTATCGTTCATCTCGGTTTTGACCGGGATACCCAGTACTTCGGAGGCTATGGTGTAACCTCTCAAGTGGCAGGCGCCCCGGTTTGAAGTGGCGTAAGCGAGACCAATACCCTGGATGCCGCGCGGATCGTAGGCAGGAAATTCCTGGCCTTTGACCGTCATCGACAGGTCGGGTTGACCGTACTTTTCACAAAGGCGCTTCGAGCCCATGCCGAGATCGGCGGCAAAACCCTCGCCGGTGACGAACTGCTCTGTAATTGCGACAAACGCCTCGGCACTGCCGAATTTCAATTCGATACCGTCAGTTTCCTTGGTCGTTATGGTTCCGTCTTCGAACATTTCCATCGCCGCGGCCACGGTTGCGCCGTAGGTGATCGGGTCCATGCCATCTTCGTTACACAGGAAATTAATATAGGTCAGCGCATCGAGATCGTCGACGCCGGTATCGGCACCGAGCGCCCACGCGGCTTCGTACTCGAGACCACCGGAAGCACCCTGATACTCCGGTTTATCCTTGACCGAAAAATGCGACGGATCGACGGTGGAGATTCGGCCACAGGCGATGGTGCAGCTGAAACAGGCACCATTGGTCGTCAGGTTCGGTTTGCCATCGCTCTTGCGCGGCTCGGCCATCGCCTCGGCAGAAATATTTTCCGCGCCCTCGAAACCGACATCGCGCATATTTCGCGCCGGTAACGCACCAACCCCGTTGATGACGTTCATCAGTACCTGGGTGCCGTAGGCCGGCAGTCCCTGGCCGGTGACCGCGTTCTCGGCAAGAACCGCCTTGCCGTCGTTGGTTGCCGCCATGAACGCCTTGGCGTCATGGACGTTACCGATGCCTCCGGTACCGCGAACCGCGACAGCCTTCAGGTTCTTCGAAGCCATCACGGTACCAACCCCGGAACGCCCGGCGGCCCGGTGTTTATCATTCATAACCGCGGCATAGAGGCAGCCGTGTTCTGCAGTACGCCCGACACAGGCGACGCGCAATTGCGGGTCCTGATGGGTCTGGTGCAGGATATCGTCGGTTTCCCAGGCTGATTTACCCCAGATGCCGTCTCCCGGGCGCAGCTCGGCCTTGTCGTCCTGGATTAGAAGATAAACCGGTTTATCTGATTTGCCTTCAAAAATGATCATATCCCAGCCGGCAAACTTCAGCTCCGCGCCGAAAAAACCGCCCGAGTTCGAACAGGCGATCGCACCGGTTAACGGGCTCTTGCAAATGACGGAATATCGCCCCCCAGTGGAGGCCATGGTGCCGGTTAACGGACCGGTGGCCATGATCATTTTGTTATCAGGTCCGAGCGCGTCGCACTTGGGATCGACTTCCTCGGTCAGGTACTTGGATGCCAGCCCACGCTGGCCCAGGTACTGGTTGGCCCACTCCATGTTGAGTGGTTCGGACGTGCAGGTGCCTTTAGAGAGATCTACCCTCAGGATTTTTCTGGTCCATGACATGATTCATTACCCCCATTGTTAAGCGGTTGCTTCGGCGGATGGCAGGCTCTTCGCCGCCGAGGCCAGCATGCGATCGTAACCGGTCCAGTCAGCATCGACATAGGTGATCGCATCGGTGGGACAGGCTGCCGCGCATTGCGGGTCACCGCCACAAAGATCACATTTGACGACCTTGCCGGTCGCCTGCGAGTAATTGACGGTGCCAAACGGGCAGGCAATGGTGCAGACCTTGCAGCCGACACACTTGTCGTCGGAGATTACCTTGGCACCGGTGGTCAGATCGACGCTGATCGCGTCTACCGGGCAGGCACGCATGCACCAGGCTTCATCACACTGGGTGCAGGTATAGGGTGCGAATCTCCCTTCGTGATGAAAAGTGAATACCTTGATATACGATCGTGAGGGGTTAAAAGTCCCGGTGTGCTCGTAGGAACAAGCCATTTCGCACTGGAGACAGCCGGTACACTTACCCGGATCGATGTTGAGGGATTTCTGCATTATATCCTCCGATTGTGTCGTTATTATCGTTGCCGCAGGTTCACTGCTTTTTTTATCCTGTCGGAACGCCTCAGGTCAAGGCGTAAAAATACCACTGTCGCCGCTTCTTTTATAGCCCTGGACAGCAAATTTAATCGGCTTTCGTAGCAGGATCGTCCTTAACCGCAAAAAAAATTGCTCTACCTCTACCATTTTTGCTTCGTCTATGCCTCAATTATCGTCCTGAAGGACTACACTCCGTTAGATGAGCGACAATATCTCTAATGCCCCCAGCTGCGCTGACCCATTCGATCCCGATTCGATCAGCCTGAGCGCGGCACTGGCCAGGATCGAGGAACGGGTTGTTCCGGTTCACGCCTGCGAGCGCCTGCCGATTCGCGAGTGTCTCGATCGGGTCAACAATGAAGCCGTAAAATCACCTCACAATGTGCCGCCGCTGCCCAATTCCGCCATGGATGGGTTTGCGCTCGCAATTGATAGCCTGGCGCAGGGAACGGTTACCGAACTTGACGAAATCGGCACGGCATTTGCCGGCACCCCATTTACCGGAACCTGTGGCCCGGGACAGTGCGTTCGCATCATGACCGGGGCATTGATTCCAGAAGGCACCGACGCGGTAATCATGCAGGAACAGGTAGAAGTTACCGCCGCCGGCAAGATCCGCGTCGACGCCGACCACCAGGTTGGCGAAAACATCCGTCAAGCCGGCGAGGATATAGCGAAAGGCGAAACTGTAATTGATGCCGGCGCCAGGCTAAGTCCTGCCGATCTCGGCGTGCTGGCATCGCTCGGTATCGCTCAACTCCAGGTAAAACGTAAACCCGTGGTCGCATTTTTCTCTACCGGCGACGAACTGGTGTCAATCGGCGAACCACTCGAACCCGGTAAAATTCACGATAGTAATCGCTATAGCCTGCACGGCATGCTGTCTAGCTTGGCGGTCGATATCATCGATCTCGGCGTTGTCAAGGATGAGCCGAAAGCCATGCGCGAGGTGCTCGAAAAAGCATCTTTACAGGCCGATTTAATCATCAGCACCGGCGGTGTCTCGGTCGGGGAAGCCGACTTCATAAAACCGGCACTTGCGGACCTCGGTACTACCGAGTTCTGGAAAATCGCCATCAAGCCGGGACGCCCACTCACTTTTGGCCAGATCGAAGCCAGCATCTTCATGGGTTTGCCCGGCAATCCGGTTGCGGTAATGGTGACTTTCAGCCAGTTCGTGGTGCCCGCGATCCATGCGCTCGCCGGTGCAATTCCGAGGCGTCCCGCGTTGTTTCGCGCCCGCGCACTCGACGCAATGCGCAAGAAACCGGGACGCTACGAGTTCCAACGCGGCATAGCAACTCTTGATGATAATGGCGAATGGCAGGTCAGCAAAACCGGCAAGCAGGGATCCGGCATTTTGACCTCGATGAGCCGCGCAAATTGCTTTATCGTATTGCCCGATGAAAACGCTGGCATCGAAGCCGGTGATGAAGTCAAAATCCAGTTCTTCGACTGGTCGCTGTAAAAGCCATGGCCGATATTCTTTATTTTGCCCGGCTTGCCGAAGCTCTGGAAATTAAATCTGAAGCCCTGGAATTGTCAGCGGAATGCAAAACCGTTGATGACCTGGTTGCGTTGTTGCGTAAACGCGGTGAGCCTTTTGCCAGTGAGTTCAACGGCGAAACCCGAATACTGGTTGCCATCAACCAGGAAATGAGCGATCCGACCGCGGAAATCAGCAACACCGATGAAATCGCGTTCTTCCCGCCTGTAACCGGAGGTTAATAGGTCGTCCCCGCTCCGAATATTCTGTCATCCCCGCGCAAGCGGGGATGACGGTGTTTTTTAATCGGGTACCCCGGCCTTACGCAAGGCCCCCACGTAATGCTCAAGATCGCTTTCGCGTAGATAGATACTCTCGCGGCGTTCCTTCGCAAGCGTGATATCCGGATTGATTGCGAGCGCCTCTTCCACCGACCATTCGGCGTCCTCGATTTGTCCGAGCTGGGCGTAGGTCGCCGCAAGATGCAAATGGGGACGGTCGAATGCCGGATTGCGCTCAAGGGCTTCCTTGAGCAGGGGTAAAGCCTCATCGTATCTTTTCATTAGAAAAAGAATGCGCGCTTTAACGCTGAGATAAACGCCGGTGCCCCGTGGATTGATGCGCATCGCCTGGTCCACTGCTTCGAGCCCATTTTCGAAGGCGCCCGAGTAGCTCGAAATAAACGCCATAGTTGCGTAGCCATCGACATAATTCGGGTGTACCTCAATCGTGCGCTGGGCTGCCTCGAGCGCTGCCTGATGCTGGCGCTGAGACAGATACAGAATGCTTCGGGTCAGGTAGATCTGTGGAATACTATCGTCCAGTTCCACGGCCTTACTCGCGTACTCCAGTCCAAGCCGAATTGATTCTTCACGATCCTTGGACCAGAAAAAATTTATATCCGTCACATGCGTCAAGGCGATATTGGCATAGGCCCGCGCGTAGTTTGGGTCGATGATAGTAGCCTGTTTGAACAACTCGCGAGCTTCGACAGTAGCGTCGCTAGAAAAGGTGTTGTACTGCTTAATTCCACGCAAAAGAACATCATAGGCCTCGGGGCTAGTCGTTTCGACCCGGTCGAACCTTTGCTCATCCGCGGCAGTCAGGTTGACCTCGAGCGCGGCGACGATCTTACGATTCACATTATCCTGCAACTCGAATACGTTAGTCATAGTGCCATCGAATCGCTCTGCCCAGATATGACCGCCGGTTGCGCCGTCTATGAGCTGGGCGTTAATTCGGATTTGATCCTTAGCGCGACGCACGCTGCCCTCAAGAACATACTTCACGCCAAGTTCCCGCGCGACTGTACGCACGTCGACCGATCGGCCCTTGTAGGAAAAACTCGAGTTGCGCGCGACCACGAACAATCCAGAGATTCGCGATAAATCAGTGGTTAAATCCTCGGTAATGCCGTCGGCAAAATACTCCTGGTCAGGGTCGCCGCTCATATTGTCGAAAGGTAAAACAGCAATCGAGGGTTTTTCGGATGGAACCTGTTGCGTTGATTCGGGAATGACAGGTTCCCTTGATTGCCACGTGACAAAACCATAAATAGCCGCAGCAAAAACCGCCAGCACAACCGCGGTGGCCACAATCCTGAGCCTGGGCGAGCTCTCGGCAGGGCCGCTACTCCGGCCCAGCTCCGGAGGTGGAACTGTTGCTCCGGAAGTCAACGCGACCCGATAAACGCCAACTGGCTCATCGAATCCCTTTAATGCCTGTTCACCAATATTCTCAAGCTCGAACGGCAGGCGCCGTGGCATGGCTTCACGGATTGCCGGCGTTATGCACAATCCGCCGGGATCCGCCAATTGCTCCAGGCGCTGTGCCAGCACCACGCCGGCACCTGTAATGGTGTCGTCGGCAATCACGACTTCACCCATGGCGATCCCAACCCGCACCAAAGGGCAGATATCGTCATCGAGTTGCGCGTTGTAATTCAGCTGGTCTGATTGAAAAGCGAGCGCCGCCGAAATTGCGTCCGAGGCCCGCTCGAATTCGGCCAGCAGTGCATCGCCACGGAGCTCACGCACCTGGCCATGATAGTTCGAAATCGTCTTACCGAAACGCTGAAAAGAATCCTGGATGCGCGCGTGAGCGGTTTGCTCGTCCTGTTGCACCAGCGCGGTTGACCCGACGACATCCGCGTGCAGGATAACTGCGAGCTTGCCCGATAAGCGTTTAGCTGCCATCAGAAATCCGGATGGAATCAACAAACATGCAGTTTAACACATCAGATTTACAGGGATTTCGACACAGGTCCGCGGCCAGACTTTAACGCCTTAAGCCGTGAATTGCGCCAGGAAGGAAATGCATTTCCGACATATCAGGCCTGGCAGCCGACCTGGTTTTCGGTGTAATCACTGAGTCGCACCAGTTCGGTGGCGCCCTTCATCGTCCGATCGATATCGGTACGACCATGCTGCAGCACGAGCCGATCATGAAAGTTTTTAAAATAGCGATCGAACATCTCACCCCCAATCGTGGCGGTAGCGTAAAAAGTATCCTCATTTTGATCGTATTCAAGTTCAATTGAAGCGAGTGGCTGCGGCGCTGGACCCCCCAGCACCCGACCACCATGCGCCGGGTCATAGACGCTGTTTTCCGAACAGCAGTAAATAACACCAGCGCGCTGCTCTATTTCATCGTTACTGTTGCGGAATCTGACTTTTCGGTGTCGGTAATTAATAAAGCTCACCGATGGCGCCGGGTGGCTCATCTTGTGCGCGCAAATCGCCGAGAACGCGACCACCGAGTTCTTTTTTCCCGATCCACCCTGCCAGCGATATGGCTCGCCGTCACGGGTCTTGAGATTGCTTTTGGATGTCACTGATTTGCCCAGGTCGATTAAAAAACAAGGGGTGGAAACATAGGGGTAGTTGAACAGGTAGGCTTCACCCACCTCCAGCGACGCGGCACGCACCGGCTTACCGCTATAGTGATCGATCAGCGCAACTCGACCGTATCGATGATACACCTGGTTTTCCCGGGCCAGCAGCTCAGGACTTGCCGTAATACCGGCGACCGCAGACGCACATAATTTCACAAATCCTCTGCGTTTCATGTTCGATTGTTCCTCGTGGATGGCGCAAGTCCCAAAATTATAGATTAACTATTCGGCTTTCGGTAGCTCGCAATCCCGATCGCAGAAAGTTCGTGACCAGTGCCCGGTTCTACCCCATGGATTCGTCCAATTGGAACGAGTCGCCTGATGACATTAGTCTGCACCGGGGATAACATCGAGGCTGGTTAAATGAAATGGAACCCCATGTCCGAACTCGAGCAGATCCTGGCTGATATCGAATCAAGCACAGCGACCCAGGCGTCCAGGCGAGACTGGAATCCGCACCACCAGGGTAAGATCGATATCCGTATCGCCGCCGACGGCACCTGGTTCCACCAGGGGCGCCGGTTCAAGCGTGATTCAATGGTGAAATTGTTTGCCGGGATTTTACGCCGCGAAGATGACGCCTATTTCCTGGTTACCCCGGCTGAAAAACTGCGCATCCAGGTAGAAGATGCGCCATTTGTTGCGACCCTGGTCGAATCTATCGAGGACAAGGGTCAACCGGTAATCGTGTTTACCACTAATATTGGTGACAAGATCGTCGTCGATCATGAACATCCGATTCGAGTCGCTATCGACGCAACAACCAGTGAACCCCGACCTTACGTGCACCTGCGCGAAGGCCTGGATGCATTGATCAGCCGCAGCGCGTTTTACGATCTGCTCAACCTCGCAACCGAAACAAAACGCGATGGCGTCGGTTACCTGAGCGTTACCAGCCAGGGCGAAGAATTTGAACTAGGAAGCACCGATGAATAATCAAACCAAAGGCACCCACGAATACCAGGATGACCCGCGCAACG
>JAOTXY010000046.1 GCA_029862125.1 Gammaproteobacteria bacterium
CGCCGACGACGAAGCGTAACCAGGCAACAGCGCGGCGTTTCCGGCAAGTATACTGGTGAATTTAATGTCCTGCTCTGGCGTTATACTCCAGCCTTGCACTGAGATAGGATTGCCCCATGGCGATTAGCGTTTTTGATCTGTTTTCAATTGGTATAGGGCCGTCAAGCTCGCACACGGTCGGGCCGATGCGTGCCGCGCAAAAATTTGTTCAGGGCCTCAAGCAGGATAATTTGCTGGGCGAAGTGACGAAGGTTAAAGCCGATCTGTATGGCTCGCTTGGTGCTACCGGCAAGGGGCACGGCAGTGACAAGGCGGTGATGTTGGGTCTCGAGGGTGAGCTGCCTGAATCGGTCGATACCGGCAGCGTCGAATCGCGGCTGGAGTCAATCCGGTCAAGCGGGCAATTGAACCTGTTCGACGAGCACCCGGTCAAGTTCGACGAGAAAAAGCAGCTGGTCATGCATCGCCGCGAAACCCTGCCGTTCCACTCCAACGGCATGACTTTTAGCGCCTTCAATGCAAAGGATGAGGAGCTGCGAAGCTCCACTTTCTACTCGGTTGGCGGCGGTTTCATCGTAGACGAAAGCGCACAGGGCAACGATCGCATCGTCGAGGACGACACTAAACTGCCTTATCCATTCTTAAGCGCGGTCGACCTGCTGATTCATTGCGCCAACCACGATATGTCGATCAGCGACGTGATGATGGAAAACGAAAAAGCCTGGCGTAGCGAGGAAGAAATTCGCCACGGGCTGCTCGAGATCTGGAAAGTAATGCGCAGTTGCGTCAACAATGGTTGTCGTAACGAGGGCATTTTACCGGGCGGCATGAAGGTCAAGCGACGCGCTGCAGATTTGCATCGCAAATTGAGAGGACAACCCGGCATTACCTATAAAGATCCCCTGGTGACACTCGATTGGGTCAATCTATGGGCGCTTGCCGTCAACGAAGAAAACGCGGCCGGTGGGCGCGTGGTGACCGCACCAACCAACGGTGCCGCAGGGATCATTCCAGCGGTCATGCACTACTACCAGCACTTTTACCCGGCGGCCGAAGACGATGGTATCGTACGTTTCTTACTGACCGCGGGTGCGATCGGCATTTTGTACAAGGAAAATGCGTCGATTTCGGGTGCCGAGGTCGGCTGCCAGGGTGAAGTCGGCAGTGCCTGCTCGATGGCGGCGGGGGCATTGACCGAGGTCCTCGGCGGCACCCCGGAACAGGTTGAAAACGCGGCCGAGATCGGTATGGAACACAACCTGGGATTGACCTGCGATCCGGTGGGCGGACTGGTGCAAGTGCCCTGTATCGAAAGGAATGCAATGGCATCTGTAAAGGCGATTAATGCCGCACGTATCTCGATGCGCGGCGACGGCCAGCATTTCGTATCGCTCGACAAGGTTATTAAAACCATGCGTGAAACCGGTGCCGATATGAAAACCAAGTACAAGGAGACCGCTCGGGGTGGCTTAGCGGTTAATATCATCGAATGTTGAGCAAACTGCAAACCTGGATCGCACCCTACCTCAGTGTCTTCGGCGATCATCCCTGGCTCAAGGCTGTGGCCATTGTCTTTGTGTTTCTGGTAATTGCCTGGATTTTCGATCGCTTTATCAGTGCCACGCTAAAAAATCTCACTGCGCGTACCCGATTTAAGTTTGATGACCAGATAATCGAACACTTACACAGCCCGATCTATTTCAGCGTAATACTGATTGGCCTGGCGCTGGCGGTTACGCTACTGGTACTCGGTGAACCCTACGACTTCATTATTTTTTCCAGCCTGCGAACCATCGCCTACGTCGTCTGGACCATATTTCTGCTACGCGTAGTGCGTTCCATATTGCGCACTGTCGCCGCTAACGATCAGCGCGTGGCGATCTTACATCCCCAAACTCTGCCCCTGTTCGAAAACATCGCTTTGATCCTCATAATCGTGCTCGCGGTATACGTTATATTCTCCGCCTGGAACGTCGACATGACCGCGTGGCTGGCATCGGCCGGCATCGTTGGCATCGCGGTTGGTTTCGCCGCCAAGGATACGCTTGCCAACCTGTTTTCGGGCGTCTTTATCATGGCCGACGCTCCCTACAAGATTGGTGACTTCGTCGTGCTGGATTCAGGTGAGCGCGGAGAAATTACCCATATCGGCATTCGCAGCACGCGCCTCAGGACCCGCGATGACATCGAAATCACCGTACCCAACTCGGTCATGGGCAACACCAAGATCATCAACGAATCCGGAGGACCCGCAGAAAAATTCCGCATCCGTGTCGTGGTCGGAGTAGCCTACGGGTCCGATATCGATCAGGTGCGGGAAATTCTGATGGATATTGCGCTCAACGACGAAGCGGTATGTGAGGATCCGGAACCACGGGTCCGATTTCGTACTTTCGGTGCTTCAAGCCTCGATTTCGAATTACTCTGCTGGATCGAACAGCCGGTATTGCGCGGGCGCGTACTTGACGCGCTTAACTGTCAGGTTTACAAACGCTTCATCGAAGAGAAGATCGAAATCCCCTACTCCAAGCATGACCTGTACATCAAGCAAATGCCGCCAGGGGAATAGCTGTCACGCCGATCCGTGGGTGAGGAACTCAGACAGCATAAGTAAAAAACCGAGCACAATAAACACCGCGGCAACCACCGCCAGGCGGGCCACCGGTTCGGAAAAGGCGATACGAGCGAGTACCGGACTTTCGATCCGGTCCTTCAGCCAGAACAGGCTGAGTATAGTTGATAACAAGGCAATGCCGGCCAGCAAAAAGTACATCGTCAGCCAGGCTCCGGAAATCCGGGTCTAAACGCCGGATTTACTCTCCAAACACATCGACAACGGCATTGCGTACGCCGGCCACCAGCTCATCTAGGGTGGCTTCGTCGGTGGTCAGCGGTGGCGCGAGGCAGACCACTTCGCTGCGCATACGCGTAAACACGCCGTGATCGATCATTGCCCTGGTCATCTTCGGGCCGACGCCCCACTCGGGTGGATACCAGGATTTATTCGCCTTGTCTTCGACCAGTTCGACAGCACACATCATGCCCTTACCGCGCACGTCACCGACATGCGGATGACCATCCAGTTCGTCGTGTAGCTTCGCCAGCAGGTACTCACCCTTGCTGGCCGCCTGCCCGGGCAGGTCATGTTTTTCAATAAAATCGAGTGTCGCCAGCCCGACCGCACAGGTAGTCGGATGGCCACTGTAGGTATAGGCGTGCATCCACGGCTTGTCGCTACTGCGAATAGTTTCGGCGATTTCATCACTGATACCGATGCCGCCGAGCGGTAAATAGCCCGAGGTAATCGATTTGGCGAACTGTACCAGGTCGGGTTGCACGCCCCAGTGGTCAAGCGCGAACATCCTTCCAGTTCGTCCAAAGGCGGTTATGACTTCATCGGCGACGAAAAGCACTTCGTACTTATCGCAAATTTCTCGAATGCGCGGAAAATAGTCGTCCGGCGGCACGATAACGCCACCGGCACCCTGCACCGGTTCGGCAATAAACATTGCCACGGTTTCAGGTCCCTGCGCGAGAATTTCTTTTTCCAGTTCATTGGCAGCGGCGATTCCCAGCGAAGAACCGTCTTCCGGCACCGGGTAATGATAGGGATCGGGCGCCGGGATATGGCTGAAACCCGGAATCCGGGGCTCGAAAGAGGGCCAATAACCGGCTATCCCGGTGGCGCACATCGCCGCGAAGGTTACCCCGTGATAACCCCAGATTCGACTGATAACCTTGGTCTTTTCCGGTTTGCCTTTGGCCTTCCAGTAATATCGCGCAAGCTTGAAATTACTATCGGTGGATTCCCCACCGCCGGAGGTGAAATAGAAATTATTGATTTGCGGATAACACATGGCAGCAAGCCGGTCGGCAAGTTCGATCGCGGGAGGATTTGAACTACCGTTGTAGCTTGAGCAAAATGCCATCTCCCGCATCTGCTGCGATGCAGCGTCCGCCAGTTCCTCACGGCCGTGGCCGCAACTGACATTCCACAGGCAGGACAGGCCGTCGATGAAACGATTGCCGTCAGCATCGATCAGGTGAGACCCCTCGGCCTTCACCCAAACCCGCCCACCGGCATGCGCAGGGTTGTGATGCAGCGGATGAATCATATGCTCCTGATCTTTTTCGATAAAGGCACTATTACTGAGTGGGGCATTCATAGGATTTCTCTCTTTCCGGAATTAAACTCGACGACGCCCTGGGGACGCAACGAGAACTGTATTATAGGGGTTCGCCAGATTGATGGAACCCGCTTTGAAGCATTACTACAAGAAATTTTAGCGAGATATACCGACTACCAACACCGCGACAATTCTTTCTCCTGGATTACCGTTAATCGCGGAACACTTTGCTGGAGACGGTACTGTCGCGCATCCTGCTAACACGGACCTGGCAATGAAGTACCGGGAACACCCAGGTCTAATGTTGAACCGATTCGTCAGTCTGCCCCGTATTGTGCGAGCATTGTACTACCAGCCCGGCCATGGCCTGGCTTTCTCCCAGGTATTGGGATATCTCGATGTTAACCTGAGGATTACCCGCCCTGGCACACTCAATTTCTTTTGGAATATCTTCCGCAACGTGCCTGCCCGCGGCCAGAAAATAAGGCATTGCGACTATCGTGTCCGCTCCCAGCTCAACGCAACGCTCGACACCCTGGTGGATATCGGGCTCGGCAAACTCGAGAAAAACCGGAACTACCGCACCATATTCGCTGTCTTCAAGTTTCGAGATCTGCTCGGCAAGTCGACTCACCTCGTCATTTGCGGCCTGCTTACGACTGCCGTGTGCGATTAACATTAAAACTTTCATGATTCAGGTCCCGTGTAACATGCGTATTTCCAGGTTTGCGGCGAAAACGATTTTCCCGCTTTCGAGCTTATCTCACCCAGGGGAACCAGGTCCATGACTCGATAACAGGATATTGTACCTGCCTAATGTACGTCCAGGCGGCAGATTTGGATTTTTCCGTCGAATCGACTTCAAGGTTTGCCCTGGCCGAACATAGCAAGCCTGCCCGTAAATCAACGCGTTCAGATCCCACAATTTGTGCTTCAGAATCGGGTAACAAGAAGTTGGAAAATGTTACCCGGCTTTCGTCCTGTCGCTTGAACCCTGCCCTGTATCTATTTACAGTGAGCGGAATATGGCAAGCCTGGCTGGCATGACAAAACATCAACAGGCATACGAAACGGTGTTTTTATAACCCATGAACCAACCAATGAAACCACTAAAAGCGCTGTTGTCGGAAGTTGCCAGTTGTCGGATATGCGAACCGGGTTTACCCCTCGGAGCGAACCCGGTACTGCAGTGCTCGACATCTGCCAAAGTCCTGATCGCCGGACAGGCACCCGGCAGTAAAGTACATGCCAGCGGTATTCCCTTCGACGATCCAAGTGGAGATCGACTGCGTGACTGGATGGGGATCAGCCGTAAAACTTTCTATAATGCTGCCAAGATTGCCATTCTACCGATGGGGTTTTGCTATCCCGGTACCGGTAAATCAGGCGACCTGCCACCGCGTCCCGAATGCGCGCCCCAATGGCGTACATCACTGCTTGCCCAAATGAAACAAATCGAACTGACACTGGTCATGGGGCAATACGCGCAACAGTACCACTTCGACCCGGGTTCGAGTTCGCTGACCGAACTGGTAAAGTCCTGGCAGGATTACTGGCCCGCCATGATACCCTTACCGCACCCTAGCCCGAGGAACAATCGCTGGCTTAAAACGAATCCCTGGTTCGAAACCGAGGTCCTGCCGGAATTGAAAACCCGGATAAAACAAGTGTTGAAAGGCCAAATCGATGAGTGATGAAATTCGCAGGCGCATGTTTCATGAAATGGAACAGAAAACCATCTTTGACGAGGCCCGCGATGCCGCCTACAACTATGCCGACCAGGCCCTGCAGCGCAACGTCTTTCCAACCCCGGAGGCAATCGAGAATCTGGCTGGCTTTGATCAGCCACTGCCTGACGATCCAGGTGATGCGCACCAAATCCTGGACCAACTCAATGCATTCGGATCACCCGCCACCGTGGCCCAGATCGGCGGGCGTTACTTCGGCCTGGTTAACGGCGGCGCAATACCAGCGACACTCGCGGTGCGTTGGCTGACGGATTTCTGGGATCAGAATACACCGTTGTACCTGTCATCGCCGATTGCATCGCGGCTGGAAGAAATCACCGAAGCCTGGCTGCGGGAACTTTTCGACTTACCTGAATCGACTGTCGCCGGTTATGTGAGCGGTTCGTCGATGTCGATTTTTTGTGGCTTGGCCGCGGCCAGGCAGAGGAATTTCGAACACCTGGGCTGGGATATAAACCGCAAGGGTTTCGCTGATGCGCCGCGATTACGTGTCATCACCGGCCGACAGGCCCACGGCACCGTATCGAAGGCAATCGCGCTGCTTGGCTTCGGTATCGACAATGTCGAATGGGTCGATACCGACGACCAGGGCAGAATTGCTAGCGACGCCGTTCCCGAACTTGATCAATCGACCATCCTGATCTTGCAGGCCGGTAACGTGAACTCGGGTGCTTTCGATGATTTTTCGACCCTGTGCGCTAAGGCCCGGCAGGCCGGGGCCTGGGTACATGTCGACGGCGCATTCGGCCTGTGGGCCGCGGCCAGCCAACAACTGAAACACCTGACCGCGGGCATCGAACTCGCAGACTCGTGGTCGTTCGACGGCCACAAAACCCTGAACACACCTTACGATAGCGGCGTCATCATGTGTCGCGACCGCGATGCCCTGGTAAACGCGTTACACGCTTCCGGTGCTTATATCGTCTACAGCGACAACCGCGATGGTATGTTGCATACACCGGAAATGTCTCGCCGTGCAAGGGTTTGCGAACTTTGGGCAGCGCTAAAATACCTGGGCAGGTCCGGTATCGACGAGCTGGTATCTGGATTTCACTTGCGCGCTCGACAATTCGCCCGGGAACTGGAGCAACAAGGCTTTGAAATTCTCAATGATGTCGTCTTCAACCAGGTACTGGTGGCTTGCGAGAGTGATACCTTAACGACTGAAACGATAAACAATATTCAACAATCCGGTGAATGCTGGGTCGGTGGCACCCAGTGGCAGCAACGTAGCGTCATTCGCGTCAGTGTTTGCTCCTGGGCGACCAGGCCGGAAGATGTTTCACGCTCGGTAAAGGCTTTCGTAGACGCACGCGAGCAGGCACGCAGCACCTCGGCATGAGCCCGGATAGCTTTATTTTACTGGTAGTCGCCTGTCTCGCGGTAAACCTGACGCCCGGACCCTCGGTACTGTTGGTGACATCGGTGAGTGCAGCACGTGGGTTTAAGGCAGGCGTGTTTGCGGTTCTCGGAATGACAGCTGGTGCTTTCGTACACGTGGTACTGGCCGCGAGTGGTGTTGCCGCCGCGCTTGCAACGGCACCGCTTGCTTTCACCATAGTCCAATACCTGGGCGCGGCCTACCTGATTTATCTTGGCATCGACCTGTTCCGGGGCAAACGAGAAATCGCGAAAACAGCTTTTTACCAGGACGGCGTGAACGGCTGGCAATACTTTCGCCGCGGCTTACTGGTCGATGCGCTCAACCCCAAGATAGCACTCTTCTTTCTCGCTTTTATCCCGCAATTTTTAACTTCGGTGGAAAACCCGGGATTCCTCATATCGCTTGCGCTGGGCTCGATATTCCTGGTCACCGGTGTCGTCGTCAATGGATCGCTTGCTTGGCTGGTTGCCGCCGGGACTACCCGTGCGCAGGGTAGATCCCAGGAATGGCTGCAGCGCTGGATACCGGGCAGCGTTTTAATCTTCCTGGGTTTGCGCCTGCTGTGGCAGGAAAATTAGTGCTCTTTCAACATTATAATTGCGAGCTCAGTTAGCTTGTCAACGTTCACGGCAAGGCGCGCCTCGCAGGCAATGGCCACACCCTTGTCAAGAGGCGCAACGCAGTCCGTGGGCGTTGACAAGCTAACCCGGGGGCATCCCTGTGCTGTTCCGCAGCCGCGTTGCAGTGCTCGACAAGGGAATGGCCCTTGCGCTTCGCACTGCGCCTTGCTGCGAAACAGCACAGGGACGCTGAATCCGTAATTATAATGTTGAAAGAGCACTAGTTACGCCCCGGGATATCGACGATAAATTCCTCGCTGCTGTAACCATGCTTCGAATCCCGGGCTCGTATTTTAACCTTGTTAATACCCTCTGGAACCAAAACCCCTGACAGCGACCGGGTAAAGGGTTGTTCATTATCGTGCGGGTGATGCAGTACCCGGGATTTCAAAACTTTGTCCTCCAGGGTAACCACATCCCATTGATTGGCATAATGATTCCAACCCTGGTCCGCATGCTCGAGCGTTACCGTAAAAGTACAGCTACCGGGGCATTCCACGCTGACTTCGAGGATGCTGACCTGGCCGGCATGGCTACTCGAAGACAGCAACAAGAATCCCGCAATTAATTTCTTCATCGGCATGTTCCTCCGTTATTCACAGGCGTGACCGCAGTTCCAGCAAATTCGAAACGTGGCATCATTTTTCTCTCCGCATTTACTACAAAACCAGGCGTCTGTTTCAGCACCTGCAAGAATATCTTTCACAATAGCCTGTGCCTGGGACAGTTTTGATTCGTCCTCAATCCACAGCTCGGGCCAGGTATCGAAAGTGGGCAGATCGCCGGCACCACCCGCGGCAAACTCGTTGACCACGACCGTTTCGATGCCCTCCCCCTGCAACACGTTTTTCATATTGAACACGATCATGCGATTTTCATGCGTGTAAACTTTTTTCATGAATTGCGGGTTTTTCGTACGAGATCGTAAGCAGCCTTGATCTGCTGGGTTTTCTCGGTCGCGTCCTGGATCATTTGCTCGGGCAACCCTTTCGCCACCAGTTTATCCGGATGGTGTTGCGACATTAAACGACGATAACTCTTCTTGAGTTCGGCATCGCTTACGCTGTCATCGACTCCGAGCAGTCGATAGGCATCCTTTAGCGATGTCCTGGCTGTCGCCGGATCATAATCACTGCGACCAAAACCGGCCCGTAACATTTCCTCCAGGCGATCCAGCTGCGCGGCAGGGATCCCAAGATGCTCGCAGATTCCGATCAGCGCCTCTTTCTCGGCGGGATGCATGACGCCATCGGCATAAGCCGCCTGAAGCTGGATTTCGAGAAACATCTGGATCAGCGTTGTGCGTCGATGCGTCTCGCGCCGGAACTGCTCCATGACTTCATCGATGGGAAAGTCGCTGGCCTTACCTTCACTGAACAGTTTCTTTGCCGAACTGCGCATTTCAGCACTGAGACCGAGGCGATCCATGACTGCCTCGGCAAGGTCTATTTCATCGCGCGTGACCTTGCCATCCACCTTGGCGATGTAACCCATTACCGAGAAAGTAGCGGTGAAGAATGCCGCCTGGGTGCGCTCCTGATCGGCACCCGCTTCGCCTGCGCCAAGCCCGGTCATGCCGCGATCGAAGCTATGGCCAAAGGCGATACCCATCAGGGCTCCGAGCGGCCCGCCTATCATGAATCCGAATGCGCCACCGAGCGCTTTACCCCACCAGGCCATGCTTAGCTCTCCTGATTTTCCGATTTACGTAGTAGCAAAAGGCGATAGACCTTGAAACGTGCAAAACTTTTGCCGTTGCGTTCACCGCTAAGATACTTACGATTTATTTTTCTAATCTTCTTCTGGTATTTCCATCGCAGCAGCTTGTCCAACCAGGGATGGTTGCTACCGAAGGCATAACCCACTAATTTGAAGGTTGGCAGCAACAGTTCGCGTCCCATTTGATCGACTATATCCAGGTTGGGTGCAGTTTCACGGGTTATATCCTTATCCTCCAGCACCTCCAGTCCCGATTTTTCCAACGCCATCATAAACTTGTCGATCGGATGCCCGCCACCGATCACCGACCTGCCGGTTGCATTGGTCTTGAAAAAATCACAGATCAGTATGTAGCCACCAGGATTTAAACGTTGCTGGGCATCTTCGAGCACCGTGTCGAGGGTAATGTACTGAAAGCTTTCACTGAACATCACCAGGTCAAATTTTTCATCAGCTCCAAAAGAGACATCTTCAAAACGACCCTGATGGATTTTAAAATCCTCGCCTGCCTGCTGCTGCGCGGCTTCCGACAACAGCGGACTCGGCGAAACTCCTTCTACCTGGTAACCACTTGCTAGCAGTTCTGTGGCAACGCCACCCGCACCGCAACCGACATCAAGGACCCGTTTAACACCCTGCGGAATATGGCTGAGCAGAAAGTCAGAATAGCGTTTCTGCGCCTCCGGCAAATTCTGGATACAGACTTCGAGATCATCCTGCCACAGGCCGTAATGCAAATCGCGGCTGCCGAGAAAAAAATGAAACAGGTTTAGCCCAGCGACCAGTCCAACTTCTTTCGAATCTACTTTTGAGGTCATATTGATTGCCCGGGCTAGCTGGCGATAGCGACAATTGCCGGCTGTTGCTGCTTCAGGTCTCCCGACTGAATACAACATACCCCACCGCCGCCAAATTCAAACTCGACCCAGGTCATCGGCAAAAAGTCGTACTTGCACTCCATCGCTGGCTGGGAATTTCCAACTTCGATAAAGATCACACCGTGTTCGCTTAAATATTCACCGGCCCGCGCAAGAATGCGATCGACCATCAGCAATCCGTCGTCACCGGCGCGCAAACCTATCTCTGGTTCGTAGCGGCACTCATCGCTCAAGCTCGCCATTTCACCGGCATCAACATAGGGAGGGTTGCAGACGATCACATCAAACTGTTGCTGCGGAATCGCGTCAAAAAGATCAGATTCATAGAGTGTTACAGCGTCGCTCAGATCGTGCAATTCGAGGTTCATCCTGGCGACTTCGAGCGCATCGCGCGAAACATCAGAAGCACAAACCTCGGCCCTGGGAAACTGGTATTTCGAGGCAATCGCGATACAGCCGCTGCCGCTGCAAAGATCAAGAATGCGCTCTACCCTGCTGCTATCCACCCAGGGCTCGAATCCATTCGAGATAAGTTCAGCGATCGGGGAGCGAGGCACCAGCACACGCTCATCCACGTAAAACTTGAGCCCGCAGAACCAAGATTCCCGTGTGATATAGGCTGCCGGCTGACGCGACTTAGCCCGCAGTTGCAGGGTATCGATTACCTGTTCGCGCTCGGTCAGCGTCAGCACCGTGTCAAGATAATCATCGGGCCAGTCATAAGGCAGGGACAGCGTATGCAGGACAAGATACCTGGCTTCGTCAAAAGCGCTGACAAATCCGTGGCCAAAAGTTAATTCGTGCCGCAGGAACTCGCTACTTCCCCAGCGAATGAAATCGCGAATCGTGGTCAGGACCTGCAATTGTTCCGGAATCGACACGTTGTGTTTACTAGCAGTTGAAATATAATGCCGCGGATTTTACACCATAACGACGATGAATAAATCGAGTATCGCAATCGTAGCCTTGCTAGCCCTGATCGGTGGATTTTCGATTTCCTGGGTTATTAGCAGCAACAAACCGATCGAGCTGGAAGCCGGCCTCTGGTTTGGTGAGCAGGCACGCGCCTTGCCAGAATTCGAGCTCGTTGATCACAGCGGCCAGGTTTTAAACAGAACCAGCTTAACTGGTAAATGGAGCCTGATGTTTTTCGGTTACACCCATTGCCCCGATATCTGTCCTGCCAGCCTGCAAACCATGAGCGACATGGTCCAGGCGATTGAAGATCCGGATGTCGCCGCTGCGCTGCGAGTTTATTTCATATCGGTGGACCCGGATCGCGATAATGCCGAGGTCCTTGCCAGCTACGTCACTTATTTCAATCCCGACTTCACAGGTGCCACCGCGATAATGGAAAAACTAAAGCCGCTGACTCGTTCACTCGGCATCGCGCATGATATTCGTAACAAGATCGAAGGTAATCCGGGCTACGACGTCGACCATAGTTCGGCAATTGTTCTTATCAACCCGAATGCTGAATTCGCAGGCTTATTCGGCGCACCGCATGACGCGCTGGCAATGGCCCGCGACCTGACACGAATCGTTGAATATAACTAATACCATTCAATGATAACCTCCCGCTTGTCACTGGTTCTGTTGCTGATATTTTCGCCGATTGCGTTGGCCGAACTCGAGTTTCGCGATCCCTGGATTAAAAACCTGCCAGCCTCGGTTCCGGTTCGTGCAGGTTATATGACCATCCTTAACTCGCAATCGGAAGCAGTCAGTATCGTATCGCTGCGCAGCAATGCGTTTACTAGCATTGAAATTCATCAGACCATCGAACAGGATGGCATGATGCGCATGGAACAGGTGACCAACTTAAAAATCGAATCCAATTCAAGCGTGCATCTCGCGCCGGGTGGACTACATTTAATGATGATGAATCCGAGCGAGCCGACACAACCGGGCGATCTGCTCGAGATTTTGGTCGTGCTGGATGACGGTTCTGAACAAAGAGTCGAAATGCAGGTGATGAAATAACGATGGCCGAGTTAAGTAAAAAACAAAAGTTTCTAAAGGCGCTGTTCTACGTCATGCCGCACCATGCGGTATCACGGGTGGTTTACTTTTTCACCCGACTGCAGGGTCCGCAAGTGGCGCCGATGATCAGCTGGTTCATAAATAAATATGGCGTCAATATGGACGAAGCAGAAGAGCCTGAAGTCGGTTACTACCAGACATTCAACGAGTTTTTTATCCGACCATTAAAATCCGGCATTCGACCTATTGCA
Organism: Gammaproteobacteria bacterium; assembly: GCA_029862125.1. Lineage (GTDB taxonomy): Bacteria > Pseudomonadota > Gammaproteobacteria. The sequence goes on from JAOTXY010000046.1 coordinate 12,711, forward strand.
CCCGGTGAAAATACGCTCGCCTGCCCCTGTGATGGTACGGTATCGCAAGCGGGACCGATTCGTGCGGGCGCCATCATGCAGGCCAAGGGTCGTGGTTACAGCGCGCTCGAACTGCTAGGTGGTGACAAGACCATGGCGGCCGAGTTTGCCGATGGTAACTTCGCAACCATTTACCTTGCGCCTTACAATTACCACCGCGTGCATATGCCGATTGACGCCAATATGAACCGAATAATTCATGTTCCCGGTCGTTTGTTCAGCGTGGCTCAGTGGACCGTCGAAGAAATTCCGCGCCTGTTCGCGCGTAACGAGCGCCTGGCCTGCTACTTTGAAACCGCGGCTGGCCCCATGGTGATGGTATTGGTAGGAGCAATCAATGTTGCCGCGATCGAAACCGTCTGGAGCGGCCTGGTGACGCCTCCACATGGCAAGAAAATCAGCGAGTTTGACTATAGTCATACGCGCAAGGAAATATCCAAGGGAGCCGAGATGGGTCGCTTCAACATGGGCTCAACCGTGATTCTCCTGACTGGCAAGAATGTCGAATGGTTGCCCCACATCGCGCCCGGCCAAACCATAAAAATGGGCCAGCTCATCGGCCACTTCCCAACCTGATACCTGCCAGGCCCGGATAAGAGTAATCGGCCTTTCGCTACCTCGGGGATATGGTTGCAAAAGACGCTCCCAACCGGCGCCTGCGCCGTTGGCGGGTTAGCCTCGGAAAAGATGGGATGCGGTCACAGGTTTAGTCGGTGAAGGTCAGGACCTGGTCGATGGAATCGAGTTCGAGTAACACCATCAGCAGGCGATCGAGACCGAGCGCGACCCCGGCGCAATCATCCAGTCCTGATTCAAGTGCAGCCAGCAGGCGTTCATCGATCGCGTACTGCGGCAGTCCTTTTTGCGCGCGCGCTGCATTGTCCTGTTCAAAACGTGCACGTTGTTCATCGGCATCGGTGAGTTCGGAGAAACCGTTGGCGAGTTCGATGCCATCGAAAAACAGTTCGAAGCGCTCGGCTACGTTGTTGTCATCCTCCCTGACACGTGCCAATGCGGCCTGAGATAGCGGGTAATCGTAAACAAACTGGTAGCCTTGCATGGTCGGGGCAATAACCACCCCCAGCAAAAGGTCGAGACACTGGTCAAAATCCAATTGCGCAACGTTGGTGCCTGGAACCGACTTTTTACAATGATCCCTGAGTTGTTCCAGCGTGACCTCGTCGACACCGAGGTCCATTACCTGCCTGAATAAATCCTTGTAGGTAATCCGGGTAAAGCTGCATTGATGCAGGCTCAACGTGGTAATCAACAATTCCATCTCGTCCATGAGCTGGTGGTAGTCATATCCAGCCCGGTACCACTCCAGCAAACTGAACTCGGGGTGATGCAGGCGCCCTGCTTCGCCCTGTCGGAAGGCATGGGTAATCTGGAAGATCGAGCCACAGCCTGCAGCCAAAAGGCGTTTCATTGCAAATTCGGGGGAAGTCTGCAGATAAAATGGAATTTCGAATCCAGGCACTTCAATTGTAGCGACCTGTACATCGGTGTTGGTAGTCGAGGCCAACACGGGAGTTTCGACTTCGAGGCAACCACGAGTATTGAAAAAAGAGCGGATCTGACGATAAATCCTTGCTCTTTCGCGAATGACCTGCAGACTTGCAGATGGCTGCCAATTCATCAGGAAAATAGATTTCCAGCTACTTCTTTACCCGCGACATGTACTCGCCAGAACGCGTATCCACCTTTACCAGTTCGCCGATCTCAAGGAACAAAGGTACCTTGACCACGGCACCGGTTTCCAGGGTAGCCGGCTTGGTACCTCCCTGGGCAGTATCACCTTTCAAGCCAGGATCCGTGTCGGAGATTTCAAGTTCAACAAAATTAGGCGGTGTAACCCCGATCGGACTGCCGTTGTAAAGCGTAACTTCACAATTATCCTGTGCTTTAAGCCATTGCCGGGCGTCACCAACGGCATTGGCATCAGCGGCCTGTTGTTCGTAGGATTGTGGGTCCATGAAATGCCAGAACTCGCCGTCGTTGTAGAGGTATTGCATTTCGGTATCGATGACGTCGGCTGCGTCGACCGAATCACCCGACTTAAAGGTCTTATCCAGTACCCGCCCCGTTTTGAGATTGCGGATTTTAACACGGTTGAAGGCCTGCCCTTTCCCTGGCTTGACGAATTCATTTTCGATAATTGCGCAGGGATCACCGTCCAGCATTATCTTCAATCCGCTGCGAAATTCATTAGTGCTGTAGCTTGCCATTTCCGTCCCGATCGAAAAAACGCCAATCATACCGGAATCTATGTTTGATTCGTAGTTATCGTCTATTATTGAGGACTAGCACAATAGTTTTATATCACCGCCGAAGTATATGGAAAACGAAGAAAAACTGATTCGCCTGCTGATCGTCGACGAGGGGTTTCACAAAGCCGAACAAATAACCAGCTCATTGCGTGCCACCGGCATGCATGTGCGTGCTGAGTTTGCCGAAAACAGCGAAGATATGTGCGATATCCTGGAAAATAAAGTCCTCGATCTGGTGCTGTTTTCAGTCGATCTGCCAGGGTTTACGCTGAGCCAGGGCCAGCACCTGATCCGTGAGTGCGGACGTCACGTGGCCCTAATCGCAATGGCTAAAAAAGTCGACACCGACGTAATCGTTAGCGCGATCGACGAAGGCGCACAGGATGTTGTCGCCAGCGTTAGCCTTGAACACCTGATCCAGGTAATTAAACGCGAAGCTTATAATATCTATATCTGGCGACGCGCGATGCGGCTTGAACTTGAATTCCAGGAAAGCGAGAAACGATGTCAAAACCTGCTGACACATTCAAAGGACGCGGTTGCCTATGTTCACGAAGGCATGCATATTTTTGCCAACCAGGTTTACATGGAACTGTTCGGTAATGCCGATTTCGATGAACTCGAGGGCACTCCGATAATTGACATGGTTGACGCCTCGCAACAGAGTCAACTGAAAACCTTTCTTCGTGAACTCAGTAAAAACGAAAACGCCAGCAACGAACTCGAGTTACAGCTGATTCACAGCAGTGGCGAGCGCGTATCGGCAACGCTTGAATTTTCCCGAGCCAGTTATGACGGCGAACCCTGTACCCAGATTTTAATTCGTTCAAGCGCAGATACTTCGGAGCTGGAGGAACAGATTAACTACCTGCACCAGCACGACCTGATATCCGGATTGTATAACCGCCAGTTTTTCATGGACGAGCTAAAAACCTCGATCACGCAAGCGGTCAATGGCAAACATCAGTCGGCACTTATTTATATCGCCATTGACAATTTCCAGTCGATTCGCGACAGGGTCGGAATTTCCGGTTGCGATACATTAATTAACGATATCGCCAAAATACTGACCGAAAACACTGCCGAAGAAGATATTATTGCTCGCTTCGGCGCCTATTCCTATACCTGCCTGAGTAAAATCAAGAACAGAAAAATGGCTGAGGAAATGGCTGTCAAAATACCCAAACTGGTTGAAGATCATATATCGGAGATCGGGAATCAGTCGATAAGCACTACCTGCAGTACATCGGTCGTATTTATCGATGAAAATTCACCTGACAATGCAAACGAAATCATAGCCCGTGCCGAGAAAACCTGCGAGGAAATCCAGACTCTCGGCGGCAATCAATCAAAGACCTATATTCCGAAAGCGGGTGAAATGACCCAGGATGAAGAAGACGGAATTACCGCGAGCCTGATCAAGGATGCGCTAAACCATAATCGTATCAGCGGATTGTACCAGCCTATCGTGGGTGTCAAGGCACAGGACGGGGAACGATACGTTTCGAGCCTGCAAATCGAGTCAGAAGATGGGCGAAAACTTCACGAGCACGAATTCCAGGATGCCGCGGAACGCACCGGCACAGCGAAAATGCTCGATCGCTGGAAAATACTGCACGCAATTAAAAAGGTTTCTGATACCGGTCAACGCGGCCGCAAAATCGAATTCTTCGTGCCCTTAAGTGCCGACTCGATCCAGGACGCCGGTCTCGCGGTCTGGATATCCGAAAATCTTACCAAGGCTAAAGTTAGCGGCGAGCAACTGGTTTTCATGATCAATGAAGCGGAGGCGCTAAATCAGCTGAAAGGTACTAAAACCCTTGCCAAGGGCCTGCAACAAATTCACTGCAAATTCGCGATCGACGAGTTTGGCACCGGGCTGAATCCGTTCCAGCTGGTCAAGCACGTCAACGCGAACTACGTGCGCGTTAACCACGCCTACATGGATAACCTGGCCCAAAATGAAGAGAATCAGGGCAGTATCCGCGAACTTGCCTACCAGGCCGAAGACTTGAAAATTAATACGATAACACCGGCGGTAACCGATGCCGCGGTGTTAAGCGTCCTGTGGACATTGAATGTTGACTTCGTCCAGGGTGAATTTCTGCAGCCACCGAGCAAGGAATTAAACTACGACTTCAGCTCCATGTAGGCCCGGCCTAATATGTGACCCGACTCTGTCGAAACAGGTCATAATGTCTTGTAATCCATTCCTTATTCTGACCTGATCGGAGTCGTCATGAGCAAGCTTGAAAAGATAATCACCGAAATCAAGCAGCTGGAGCAGGAGCTTTTACAGGAACTGCAAAAAAAGCAGGACGAGTACCTTTATATTATCGATGGCAAACGGGTCAAGTTCGAAGCAGAAACCCGACGTTATCATCGGACACTTGCTACCAAAATACACACCTATTTTGCGAACGCATCAATAACTAACATATTAACTCTGCCAATCATCTGGTTTTGCCTGGTTCCTGCGCTTTTTTTAGATATCGTTGTATCCTTTTATCATACAATTTGTTTCAGGATATATGGCATTCCCAGAGTCAGGCGCAGCGACTATATCGTCATCGACCACCAAAACCTCGAGTATCTGAACTGGATCGAAAAAGTGAACTGCGTTTTCTGCAGTTATTTTAACGGGCTGATTGCCTGGGTTCAGGAAATTGCGGCCAGAACCGAGCAATACTGGTGCCCAATCAAGCATGCAAGAAAATTATCCACGATCCACAGCCGCTATCACAAATTCCTGGCTTATGGAGACAGCGAGAATTATCAAAAAACACTTCAGCAGGTTCGCAGGGATTTTGAAGATATAAAACACAGTGCCTGAATTGAAAAGCACAATGGATCAAAACCTCGTATCAATCAACGACCTCGATCGCAGTGACGTTTTGATAACCGCGCGGTAGCTTACGCCCGCGTTTGCCACGCTCAATTCGGTAATCCTCGAGTTCTTTCAAATTCATGGTTTTGTATTTCTTGCCGCAATGGATAACCAGCTTTTGTTTACCGGCAAGGCAGGTGATAAAGGCAACTTCCTCTTCCCCGGATTTAATGCGGCGGGGTGGAATCCCCTGGATTTTATTGCCTTTACCCTTGGCCAGCTGCGGAACCGATTTCACCTCGAGCATCGCGATATAACCGTCACTGGTGATCGACACGATCTGTCCGCTCTCATAGTCGGATACCGCAACTACTGGCAGCAGTTGCGCACCCTTGGGCAAACTAATCTGGGCCTTGCCATTCTTGCTGCGGGTTAACATATTCTCGAATCGACAGATGTAGCCGTAGCCATGCGATGACGACATCAGAAATTGATCGTCGTCACGGCCCATCAGGCAACTTTTGAATTCGGCCCCGCTTGCCGGCTTGAAACGCCCGGTAAGCGGTTCGCCCTGTCCGCGTGCCGAGGGCAGCAAATGCGCCGCCAAAGCGTAGGCCCGACCGTAGGAATCGACGAACACCACGTTCTGGTTGCTCTTACCCTGCGCCATGTCCTGGAAACCATCACCGGATTTGTAATTTAACGCGCGCACATCGATATCGTGCCCCTTGGCTGCGCGCACCCAGCCACTGGTGGATAGCACGACAGTGATTGCTTCAGACGGTACCAGGTCAGCCTCATCGAGGGCCCGTGCTGCTTCCCGACTGACAATCGGGGAGCGCCTGTCATCACCATAGGTTTCCGCGTCTTGCTGAATTTCCTTCTTGATCAAGGTCTTGATTCGACGATCGGATTTGAGCAATGTTTCGAGCTCTTTTTTCTCGGCACTGAGTTCTTCCTGCTCCGCACGAATCTTCATTTCTTCGAGCTTCGCCAGGTGACGCAGCTTGGTTTCGAGAATCGCCTCGGCCTGAATATCACTGATCTTGAAGGTCTTGATCAGCACTGCCTTGGGCTCATCCTCGTAGCGCACGATTCGTATCACTTCATCGAGATTCAAAAACGCGATCAACAGGCCCTCGAGGACATGCAGGCGCTTATCGACCTTATCAAGTCGCCATTGCAAACGACGGCGTACCGTGGTTATTCGAAAAGCAATCCACTCCTGCAGAATCTGCTTCAGGTTCTTCACCTGCGGGCGACCGTTGGTACCGATCATGTTCATATTGACGCGATAGGTGCGCTCGAGATCGGTGGTCGCGAACAGATGCCCCATCAAGGCTTCCACGTCGACACGGTTAGAGCGCGGCACGATAACCAGTCGGGTCGGATTTTCATGATCAGACTCGTCACGCAAGTCGTCCACCATGGGTAATTTCCTGGCCAGCATCTGCTGTGCGATCTGCTCCATGACCCGTGCGCCTGAAACCTGGTGCGGTAACGCGGTAACGATAACATCGCCTTCTTCACGTTCGTATACCGCGCGCATACGTATCGATCCGTGGCCGCTTTCATACAAGCTGCGCAACTCGTCCTGCGGGGTAATAATTTCCGCCTCGGTTGGATAATCCGGACCTTTAACCTTCTTCAGCAAGTCATCCAGCGTGGTCCTGGCCTTGTCCAGCAACATGATGCAGGCGGTGGCAATTTCACGCAGGTTATGTGGTGGCAGGTCGGTGGCCATGCCGACCGCAATACCGGTAGTGCCATTGAGCAGGATATGCGGCAGGCGTGCAGGCAATAATGAAGGTTCTTCCATGGTGCCATCGAAATTCGGGATCCAGTCAACTGTGCCCAGCCCAAGTTCCTGCAGCAATACACGTGCAAAATCAGACAGCCGCGATTCGGTATAACGCATCGCGGCAAACGACTTGGGATCATCGGGAGAACCAAAATTACCCTGTCCATCGATCAGCGGATAGCGGTAAGAAAACGCCTGCGCCATCAGTACCATCGCCTCGTAGCAAGCACTATCGCCATGCGGATGATACTTACCCAACACGTCGCCCACGGTACGTGCCGATTTCTTATGCTTGGAACTCGCCGATAGGCCAAGTTCCGACATTGCATAGATAATGCGGCGTTGTACGGGTTTCAACCCATCGCCGATATGCGGCAGCGCACGGTCGAGGATGACGTACATCGAGTAATCGAGGTAGGCCTTTTCAGTAAAAACATGGAGCGGCTGTTGCTCAACGCCCTCGTAATTGAGTTCCAGGTTCTCGTTCATATTTCGGCAAGGTCTCCCTTGGTTTGCAGCCAATCCTTGCGATCCGATGCGCGTTTCTTGGCCAGCATCATATCCATGATCTTGAAGGTCTTGTCCCCGGGGGCTATCGTCAACTGCGCCAGGCGCCGGGTTTCAGGCGCAATTGCACTTTCGCGCAACTGCATCGGATTCATTTCCCCGAGCCCCTTGAAGCGAGTTACCGTTACCTTGCCCTTGCGTTTTTCCGCGGTAATACGATCGAGAATACCATCGCGTTCAGCCTCATCGAGAGCGTAGTATTTGTCCTTGGCGATATCGATTCGATAAAGGGGTGGTTTGGCCACGTAGACATGCCCCTTTTCAACCAGGGGTTTAAAATGCCGCAAAAACAAGGCGCATAACAGCGTGGCAATATGCGCGCCATCAGAATCGGCGTCGGCAAGGATGCAGATTTTGCCATAACGCAGGTTCGATAAATTGTCAGATGCGGGTTCTACGCCGATTGCGACTGAAATATCGTGCACCTCCTGCGAAGCCAGCACCTGGTCAGCCGGTACTTCCCAGGTATTCAGTATCTTGCCGCGCAACGGCATAATCGCCTGAAACACCCGATCGCGGGCCTGTTTCGCCGAGCCACCGGCAGAATCACCTTCAACCAGGAAAATTTCGGTTCGGCCCACATCCTGGCTGCTGCAGTCCGAAAGTTTACCCGGCAGCGCTGGACCGCTGGTGACTTTCTTGCGCACCACTTTCTTGGCGCTTTTCAATCGACTTTGCGCACTGGATATCGCCAGTTGCGCCAGCTGATCGCCGACATCGGCATGTTGATTCAGCCACAGGCTAAAAGAATCCTTGGCCACCCCGGAGACAAACGCGGCCGTCTCCCGCGATGACAATCGTTCCTTGGTTTGCCCCGAAAACTGCGGCTCCTCCATTTTGACCGAGAGTATATAACTAACCTTGTCCCAGACATCATCCGGCGCAATCTTGACGCCTCGCGGCAGCAGGTTGCGAAATTCACAAAACTCGCGAATGGCATCGGTAATACCGGTTCGTAACCCGTTGACATGAGTGCCGCCCTGCGATGTCGGAATCAGGTTAACGTAACTTTCAGTGATCGAATCTCCGCCCTGCGGCAGCCATAGCACCGCCCAGTCGACCGCCTCGTGCTCGCCCTCGAGCGAATTGACGAAGGGTTGCGCAGGCAATAACTCATAATCAGTAAGTGACGCGAGCAAATAATCGGAAAGCCCGTCCTCGTACATCCATTCGACCGATTCCTTGGTCTTTTCGATATAAAGTTTTACCTTCAAGCCGGGACAAAGCACCGCCTTGGCGCGTAGCACATGTTTCAGTCGCGTTACCGAGAAAACCGGGCTATCGAAATATTTCGGATTGGGCCAAAAACGTAAACTAGTACCGGAATTTTTCTTGCCAACGGTACCCGTCTGCTTCAGCTTGTCTTTTTTATCGCCGTTAACGAAGCTGATCGTGTATTCCTTAGCGTCACGCCGCACCCGCACGTCGAGTTGTTTGGACAACGCATTGACCACCGAAACGCCAACGCCGTGAAGCCCGCCTGAAAACTGGTAATTCTTGTCGGAAAACTTACCCCCGGCATGCAACTTGGTGAGAATTACCTCGACCCCGGGGATTTTTTGTTGCGGGTGGATATCAACCGGCATACCACGTCCATTATCTATAACGCTGAGTGACTGGTCGGCGTGCAAGATCACGCCGATTTGGGTGGCAAAGCCGGCAATGGCTTCATCGACACTGTTGTCGATCACCTCCTGAGCAAGGTGATTGGGACGGGTAGTGTCGGTATACATGCCCGGACGTTTCTTGACCGGATCGAGCCCCGTTAGGACTTCGATCGAGGCGGCGTCGTACTGATTTTTCAAATGAGGCGGTTCCTGAGTTTAAATCGCTCGCGCTGCTTCAAATCCTTGAAATTCATTACCATCGGCCTGATATAATGCGCATCTTTTTTCAGGTTCTCTATTATGAGCGAGTCACCTTATATTCACAATGTCAGTATGCAGAATTTCCAGAATCTGGTGCTGGAAAATTCGATTAATAAGCCTGTTTTGGTGGATTTCTGGGCAGACTGGTGTCAACCCTGCCAAACCATCATGCCGATGCTTGCCAAACTCGCGGAAGAATATGACGGCAAGTTCGAGCTGGCCAAGGTAAATGCCGACGAGGAACAGGAACTGGCAGCGCATTTCGGCATTAAGAGCCTACCCACGATGAAGTTGTTTTACCAGGGACAAATCGTCGATGAACGCATGGGTGCGGTACCCGAATCGGACATCCGTGCAATGATCGACAAGCATATCGGGTCGGAATCTGACCAACTGGTGCAGGCTGCCATGATGGCCTACCAGCAGGGCCATACCAAAGAAGCGCTCGAAGTGCTGAATAACGCACTAGCCAAAGATCCCGACAATGCCGAACTGAAGGTCACGATCGCACAAATGGTTTACGGCGAAGGCGATGTTGAAAGCGCCGTAGCGTTACTGGATAGCCTCGATAGCGAGGGCAATAGTCTGGACGCAGCAATCAAGCTGCGCGCCGAAATCAAGCTGGCGGAACAGCTTGCCGATTTACCGGATCTCGACGATATCGAGCAACGACTGGCCCAGAATCCCAACGATCTCGATGCCCTGTTGCAGAAAAGCCGGCATTTAACCGTCCAGGAAGATTACGACAATGCTATGGAATGCCTGCTGACGGTTATGCGCACCGATCGCAGCTTCGAAGATGACGCCGGCCGCACAAGTCTACTCGAATTATTTGATCTGCTCGGCGGTGAACACCCCAGCGTTCAAAAATATCGCCGCAAACTATTCACCCTACTCCACTAATTCGCATCAACCAGGGCTACAGCAGTCTGCATATCGTAAACGGCGCGGCCATTTGGATATCTTTGAGAGAATCGCGTACTAATTTTTCCGATCGCGGCATCGATCCGTCAGTTAACTCGGGGAATAGCCGCAAAAGACGCTCCCAACCGGCGCAAGCGCCGGTTGGTCCATCCATGGAATCGCTTGGAGCCCGAAGCGTCGGACCGCAGCATCCATGCCTCGCTACACTTTTGCGGCTATTCCCCGAGCTAACTGACTATCAAATTGCAGTCTCTCAACGGTGATGTCTGGCAATCGATGAGGCGTGGGCGTCGGAATCTATTTGCGGGACGCTGCGCGACAGGGACGTCGCGCGCGAGCCTACATGGATGTATTTACGGCGATCCCGCAAATAGATTCCGACGACCGCGCCGCTCACGAGGATTTGGTTAGCCGCGGGGGTGGTGCTGGGCGTGGATCGACTGCAGGCGGGCCTGGGCGATGTGGGTGTAGATTTGCGTAGTTGACAGACTGCTGTGGCCGAGCAGCATTTGTACGGTGCGTAAATCCGCGCCGTGATTGAGCAGGTGGGTGGCAAAAGCGTGACGCAACGAATGTGGCGAAAATACCGTTTTCAAACCGGCCTTGAGCAGGTATTTCTTGATATTCTGCCAAAACGCCTGGCGCGTTATCGCGGTACCGCGACTCGATAAAAAAAGTGCGTCATTGGGCACTTTCTCGCGTTGTAAACCGGGGCGTGACTGCTTCACATACTTTGCCAACCAGTGCAATGCCTCTTCACCGACAGGAATAACACGTTCCTTGCTGCCTTTGCCGATGAGCCGCACCAGGCCGAGGTTGGTGTTGACCTGGTTCATCTGCAAACCCACCAATTCACTGACGCGTAATCCGGAACTGTACATGAGTTCTAGCATGCAACGATCTCGCATGCCAAAGTCAGTTTCCAGGTCGGGAGCCGACAACAACTTTTCGATATCGCTCTCGGTGAGCGACTGCGGCAGGGTGCGATGAATCCTGGGCGCACTAATCAATGCAGTGGGATTGTCCTGGCGCTTACCGAGCTTGATTAAATGTCGATAGTACTGCTTCAGGGTGGACAATAAACGAGCATTGGAGCGTGCTGACGCACCACCATCAAACCGTTCGGCTAAAAAATCCTGGATACTGGACTGGTCGGCGCTAACCAGCTTTTGATTTCGCAGTCCCAACCAACCTGAGAACTGGCGCAAATCCTGCTGGTAAGCACGTAAGGTTAGATCCGCTAAACCCTTTTGCGACCACAGACTATCGATATAACGGTCGATTTCGGGATCGTGGGATTGAGGCGACGATTTTTTCACAGGCAAAAAAAAGGCACAGCAAGCTGTGCCTTTCGATCAGTTACTAACATGAAAATCCGTTACTTTTTCTTCCTGGGTTTTGCCGACCTGGCAGCAGCCGAGTTAGCTTTCCTGTCCCATCCACTAACAAAGCGTGCAATAGCTGCACCCCGTTTTGCGGATAGTTTACCCAGTGCATCCGCGCGTCTATTGGCGGCACGAACTTCATTTTTCAATCCGGCAACCTGCTTTTGCAATGCTTTTACCTTGGCATTGGCAGCTGAACTGGCTGAAGACTTCTTTTTAGCTGCGGGCCGTTTTCTGGCTGCTGGCCTAGCCGCTTTCTTTTTGACCGCGGGCCGGGTTGCTTTTCTCTTGGTTGCCGGTCGGGTTGCTTTTTTCTTGGCCGCAACTTTTCTTTTAGCTGCGGGTCTTTTAGCTACTTTTCTTTTAGCTGCGGGTCTTTTAGCTACTTTCTTTTTTACTGCAGGCTTGCGTGCCTTTTTCCTTACTGCGGGTTTTCTAGCTTTTGGTTTCGGC
>JAOTXY010000135.1 GCA_029862125.1 Gammaproteobacteria bacterium
AGGTCAGAGCAACCAGGGCTAACGCAACTAGCAGGGCGAAGCCGACGAGTAATGATCGCTTCATAAGTCAGGCCCTATGTTGAGGTGCAATTGCCAGGTCTCATCATCACTGATCGAGTTTGCCAGATCGACGCGTACCGGCCCCACCGGAGAGTTCCAACGCACTCCAAAGCCGGCACCGCGCTCAAGATCGTCATCGAAGTCATCGATGGCATTACCGGCATCATAGAACACGGCAACAGCCCACCTATCGTTGAGGGAGTGTTCAAACTCGATGCTACCCGTCAGCAGGCGCCTGCCGCCGATGACATCGCCGCTGTCATCCTCTGGGCCCAGTGACCGGTAGTCGTATCCGCGCACAGTTTGGCTGCCTCCGGTAAAGAAGCGCACCGACGGAGGTAGCTTGTTAAAATCTTTTGTCGAGATGCTGCCAACACTGCCACGGGCAATGAATCGATTGCTGCGATTCAGCGAGGTAATGAATTTGAGGCTTGAGTAAACCTCGCTAAAACTCACATCGGAACCGAGCCCTTCTTCGGCGCCACGTAGAGCGAAATCGAAACGTAGACCATCGAGGACATAAATAAAGTTTTTACCCCAGATTCGACTCCAGGTGACTCCGGGTATTAACAGTGCCGTTTTATCTGAATCATTGCCGATCTCGAAATCTTCCCGCTGGTAATCGAGTGCCAGCGTTTCGCGCCACTCTCCGCGTCTACGGTTCAGACTGACACCGACGGTACGCAAATCACTGTCGACGTCATCCAGTTCCTCGTTGACTTCACTGACACTATAAACCAGCTGATCGGTTCGCGGATTAAGAACAGGCACCCGGTAATTGGCTTCCAGGTTGTAGCCAATTTCCGATACCCCTATTTCGCTGTCAAACCGATGTCCCCTGTCATTGACCCGCGGTTTTTGCCAGCCGAACTTGGTGCGTGCCCCGGTATCCGTGCCGTAGCCGAAACCGAACAGGTAACGGTTTTCCTTGCGCGGGCTGAGTGAAACCTCGATCGGAATTTCATTGCTGCCGGGCACAGCCTCGCCGGGTGAGACTTCTACCGTCTGAAAGTAATCGGTATCGTTGAGTACATGCTGCAGTTCGATGAGCTTAGAAAGTGAATAAGCATCGCCTTTCTTGAAGGGCATGTAGCGTTGTAAAAATTCGGCTTGCAATACATCCTGCCGCAATAACACTTCGCCGAAAATGAATCGTGGACCGCCATCGTAGTTGAGATATACGCGTGCGACATAATCCTTAAGATCTATCTCAACTCTATTTTCGGAAAATGCCGCCCTGAAGTATCCCCGCTCCGACGCCAGCCTGGCAAGATCAGTCTTAAAGGATTCATATTCCGGATGCGTAAACACATTGCCCGTTTGCAATGCCTGTTTTTGAATTAATTTCTGAAACTCTGGGTCCTGCCCCATTTCCGCACTGATGGCGAAATTGAATTCTGCGATGCGCAGGGCTGGCCCGGGATCGATATTGTAACTGGCTTGCCATTCTCCCGATTCAGACTTTTCCAGACTGGCGCTGACAGTCGATCGATAATATCCGAAGGGCTGCAAGGCCGCAGAGATTTCCGGAGCGGCTTTTTTATGCAATCTGCGCAATCGACCATCGCTGATCAGTGGATGGTTTTTCTGCTGTTCGATGCTCAGATAGAGGCGAACATTAGCTTCCAGTATTTCATCTATACCGCTGATTTCGACATTGACAACCGTTTGCGCGCACAGTGTTGTCGACAAAAAATACAATGCCAATGTGATTAATATAAACCGGGAATTAAGCATCCTGGCTCCGGTAATTATAAAGGTCTGATAACAATGGCTTGGATCATCGGCTTGGATTGAAAGCGAATGATGCCGCAACCCGAGCGGAACTCAACAGCTAACCGCGTTGAAGTTACTATTCTGGATCGGTTTGGCAAACAGGATAATCCCTTGCGGCAATAAATCGTTAGTGATAGGAAGACTTGGCCAGGCACTATGTTAAGCGTTTTTCCCCGGCATGGAGGAGCCCGGAGAGGTATTCGGCTCTAACAGGTTGGTTTCACCGCTGTAAACCGGGCCCAATGACGATGTGCTGCTTCAAGCTACCTGTTATTGATCATTACCTTAAGTCGTTTTCCTGTGAAATCACCTTAATTTTGCCAATCCCTGGTTACGACCTCATTGTTCCAGTTTAAGGTTGAATGCAGGAAATTGTGTCGTAACGACGTTTGACCAGGATGTTATGAAAATCACTAAATTGGCAATACATTTTTGCTAATATTAGTTTTTGAATTTTCGAACCAGGAAATATGCTAACTGTCATCTCGCCCGCCAAAACGCTGGATTTTGATACCCCGACCGTCACCGATGCGTTTACCCAATCATCGCATTTGTCGCAGTCGCGCAAGCTGGTGCGGCGCCTGCGACAGTTATCTGCGACCGATCTTTCGAAGCTGATGCAGGTGAGCGACAACATAGCCGAGCTCAACCAGCGACGCTTCAAGCAATGGCGAACACCATTCAAGCCGGAAAATGCGCGGCAGGCTTTGTTTGCGTTCAAGGGAGACGTCTATCTTGGTCTGGACGCCTACAGCATGCAACCAGACAACGTCGAGTTTGCCCAGGATCATTTGCGTATCCTGTCGGGCCTGTATGGCGTGTTGCGACCGCTCGACCTGATACAGGCCTACCGGCTCGAAATGGGTACCCGGCTCGACACCGAGCAGGGGAAAAACCTGTACCAGTTCTGGGATGGACGGATTACGAAAACGCTGAACCAGGAATTGAGGCAATCCGGTTCGAATGCCCTGGTTAACCTGGCATCAAACGAGTATTTCAAATCGATAAAACCCAAATTGCTTAAAGCAGACGTCATCACGCCGGTATTCAAGGATTACAACAAGGGTAGCTATCAAATGATCGGATTTTTTGCCAAGAAGGCCCGCGGCATGATGGCACGCTACCTGATCGACAACCGCATCGACGATCCCGAGGGACTCAAGGAATTCAACCGGGAAGGCTATGCATTTAACACGGCCCTGTCCGCTTCACACGAGTGGGTGTTTACCCGCAGACAGTAGTCTGCGGATAACCCGGTGTTAATTCATGGTAGAGCTTACCCCAACAGCCCATCGTATCCAGTGGATTTCAGGCCTGATCGCGGCTTTAGCCGTGTTGGTGGTTCTGATCGTTTCACCGGGCATCGATAAGGGCGCCTTGAGTACGCTCGAAAGGATTCAAAAACGCGGCTATATCAACATCCTTACGCTTAATAGCGCGACCACCTATTACCAGGATATCGACGGTCCTAATGGTTTTGAGTATCAACTCGCCAACTGGTTTGCCGAATCGATCGGCGTCAAGGCCCGCTTCATTACAGTACCGAATTTCGCTGACCTCTACCCCGAGCTTTTATATGGTACCGGAGACATCGTAGCCGCCGGTTTATCCGGAAACGAATCGAATTCCAACGCCTCCGTCGCCTATGGACCCGATTATTACAAAGTTTCGAACCAGGTACTGTATCGCAAATTTCGCGCCGACCGACCCAAAAAAGTACGCGACCTGATCGGTGGCTCACTCAAGGTCGTCAGCGGCACCGCACACGTTGGACTGTTAACTGAACTCTTGACCCAGTACCCCAAACTGACCTGGTCCGAGGTTGACGATATGGCGACCGAAGAATTGATCGAACAGGTGGAATCCGGGGATACCGACTTTATTCTTGCCGATTCGCATGAAATCGCATTGCAGCGCCGTTACTTTCCCGAATTGCGTATTGCATTCGAAATCGGTGATCCGCGCCACTTGCGCTGGGCCTACAATTTCAGCGACGACGATAGCCTGAAGAACGTGATCGAGGCTTTCTTTACGACAATAGAAAAAGACGGTCGCCTCGAACAGTTGATTCATCGTTATTACAGTCATGTCGCCCGCTTTAACTATTCGGACATCCGCACCTTTACCCAGCGTATCGAAAGCCATTTACCGCGATACGAGGCACTTTTCAAAAGGGAAGCCAAGACCGTAAATCTTGACTGGCGTCTGCTTGCCTCGATTGGTTACCAGGAATCGCTCTGGGTCGAACGGGCCAAGTCGCCGACTGGTGTGCGCGGATTGATGATGTTGACGCAGGCGACTGCAAAACAGATGAAGGTTAAAAACCGTCTCGATGCGGCCGAGAGCATTCGCGGCGGGGCAAAATATATCGCCAGGGTGTTAACCAGAGTGCCAGAGCATATTCCCGAACCTGACCGCACCTGGTTTGCGCTCGCCGCCTACAACGTTGGCCTTGGTCACGTCGAGGACGCCCGCATCATCACCAAGAAACGGGGTGGTGATCCGGACCGCTGGATCGACGTTAAGGAAAACCTGCCGTTGCTGGCGCGCAAGAAATGGTACAAGAGCACCAAGTACGGCTACGCACGGGGCTGGGAACCGGTCAAGTACGTCGAAAATATTCGCCAGTACTACGAATACCTAATCGGATTCGAAACCCGGGCACTGCGCGAGAATGGTGTACTGAAACCGCAGCAGGAAGCTGCGCCGCTGGCCCCCAGCCTGTGAGTATCGCTTCTTCCCTGGCTATTTTTTCGCCAGGCGTTTGTTGGCGAAGAATTGCGACAACAGGGCCGAACATTCGTTTGCCAGCACACCGGTCTCAAGCTCAGGCTGGTGATTGAATCTCCCGGTTTCGAAAAGTTGCTGCGCGCTTTCTATCGCACCGGTTTTCGGCTCGACCGCGCCGTAAACCAGGCGCCCGACCCTGGCATGAACCATGGCACCCACGCACATGGTGCAGGGTTCCAGCGTGACATACAGCGTGGTGTCGGGCAGCCGATAGTTACCCAGCTTCTGCGCCGCTGCCCGTAGCACGACAATTTCGGCATGTGCACTCGGGTCGTTTGCACTGATTGGCTGATTGTGGCCTGCAGCGATTAATTCACCTGCGGAATCCACCAGCACCGCGCCTACAGGAACCTCGTCCCTCTCGGCCGCAATCTGGGCCTGCGCGAGCGCCTGCTGCATCCAGGCAGCATCACTCACTCCCACTCGATGGTACCCGGTGGCTTACCCGAAATATCGTAGACGACACGCGAGATACCCTCGATTTCATTCATGATGCGCCGCGATACATGATCGAGGAAATGGTATGGCAGGTCCGCCCAGCGAGCCGTCATAAAATCGATCGTCTCGACTGCGCGCAGGCTCACGACGTGGTTATAGCGACGCCCATCACCGGTAACGCCAACCGACTTGACCGGAAGGAAGACAACAAAGGCCTGCGAAACCTTGTCGTACAATTCATGATTGCGCAACTCTTCGATAAAGATGTGATCCGCAAGTCGCAAGGTGTCGGCATACTCCTTTTTCACCTCGCCAAGGATTCGTACCCCGAGCCCGGGTCCGGGAAACGGATGCCGATAAACCATCTCGCGCGGAATACCGAGTTCGACCCCGATCTGGCGCACTTCATCCTTGAACAGTTCACGCAGCGGTTCGACCAGGTCAAGTTTCATCTCTTCCGGCAGGCCACCGACATTATGATGCGATTTGATCAAGTGTGCCTTGCCGGTTGCGGCCCCGGCGGATTCGATAACATCCGGGTAAATCGTGCCCTGCGCGAGCCACTTCGCGTTGTCCAGTTTTTCGGCTTCCTCTTCGAAAATCTCGATAAACAGGTTGCCGATGGCCTTGCGCTTGTGTTCCGGATCACCCAGGCCCGCAAGCTTTTCCAGGAAACGCTGCTCGGCATCGACACGAATCACGTGCACCCCCATGTGATCGGCAAACTGTTCCATGACCTGGTCACCTTCGCGGTAACGCAGCAACCCGGTATCGACGAATATACAGGTAAGTTGTTCTCCGATGGCCTTGTGCAATAGCGCCGCGACAACCGATGAATCGACGCCGCCGGAAAGCCCCAGGATTACTTCATCCTGCCCTACCCGATTACGAACATCGGCAATGGTGGCATCGATAATATTGGCCGAGGTCCAGTCGGAAGCGCAGCCACAAATCTGGTGCAGAAAGCGCGCATAAATTGCCCTGCCCTGCAGCGTATGCGTCACTTCGGGATGAAACTGCAGGCCGTAGATATGTCGCTCTTCGTCCGCCATTCCGGCGATCGGCGCACTGTCGGTACTCGCCATCAGCTTGAAACCGGGCGGCAGTTCGGCAACCCGGTCACCGTGCGACATCCATACATCCAGCATGCCGTGACCCTCTGCAGTGACGTGATCCTGGATATCGCGCAACAATTCGGTGTGTCCTCGAGCTCGCACGCTGGCGTAACCGAACTCGGACTTGCCGACATTTTCCACTTGCCCGCCCAATTGCTGCGCCATGGCCTGCATGCCGTAGCAAATGCCTAGTATCGGCACCCCAAGTTCGAACAGGTCTGTCGGTACTTCTGGCCGGACATTCTCGAGGGTTGATTCAGGTCCGCCCGATAGAATGAAGCCGCGTGCTCCGAAATCACGAATATGCGCAACATCGGCATCCCAGGGGTAAATTTCGCAGTAAACGCCAGCTTCACGCACCCGGCGTGCGATTAACTGGGTATATTGCGATCCGAAATCCAGGATCAGGATTCTGTCGTCGTGCAGATCAGTCATGGGAGTTACACCTGGTAATTAGGTGCTTCCTTGGTGATGGTGACGTCGTGAACATGCGACTCGCGCATCCCCGCATTGGTGACCTGTACGAATTCGGGATGGGTACGCAACTCTTCGATGGTGCCACAGC
>JAOTXY010000047.1 GCA_029862125.1 Gammaproteobacteria bacterium
CGTCACGATAATACGCGCACCCGAGGCGCCAATCGGATGTCCCAGCGCGCAGGCTCCGCCGTTGATATTCACCTTAGCGTGATCGAGCCCGAGATCAGTCATCGCGGCCATCGTGACCACCGCGAAGGCTTCGTTGATTTCGTATAGATCGACCTCGTCGCTGGCCCAGTTCGCGGCTTCCAGAACCTTCTTCAGCGCACCGACCGGGGCGGTGGTGAACCATTCCGGTTCATGTGCGTGGGTAGCATGAGCGCGGATAACTGCCAACGGTTTTACGCCACGCTGCTGCGCTTCGGTTTCACCCATCAGTACCAGTGCCGCGCCACCGTCCGAAATCGAACTGGAATTCGCCGCGGTGACGGTACCATCCTGGCGAAACGCGGGACGCAGGGTTGGAATCTTGTCGATGTTGGCGTTAAACGGCTGCTCATCGGTATCAACCGTGACTTCGCCCTTGCGCGTCTTGATTACGACCGGTGTTATCTCGTCCTTGAAGGCCCCGCTTTCGATCGCAGCCTGGGCGCGTTTAAGCGAGGTTATGGCAAATTCATCCTGCTGTTCACGCGTGAATCCGTACTTGTCCGCGGTATTCTCGGCGAATACACCCATTAATTTACCCTTGTCGTAGGCATCCTCGAGCCCATCGAGGAACATGTGATCGAGTACCTGGCCATGGCCCATGCGCAACCCGGCGCGCGCGCTGGTCAGCAGGTAGGGCGCATTGGTCATGCTTTCGAGCCCCCCGGCCACCATGACTCGGGTGCTACCCGCCCGCAACAGGTCATGCGCGAACATGGTCGCCTTCATCCCGGAGCCACACATCTTGTTGATCGTGGTACAGCCGACAGCAAGCGGCAATCCCGCGCCGAGGCTGGCCTGGCGCGCCGGTGCCTGGCCCTGCCCGGCCGGCAAGACGCAGCCCATGATGACTTCATCGATCGCATCGCCCTGCAGCTGGCTGCGGTCCACCGCGGCCTTGATTGCGGCGGCGCCAAGCTGGGATGCGCTGGCATCGGATAAGACGCCCTGGAATCCACCCATCGGGGTACGGGCGGCGCCGGTAATGACAATATTTTCACTCATGACATTCTCGTATCAGTCTGGTTAAGAAGTTTCGTTGAATAATTCCCGTCCAATCAACATGCGACGGATCTCGGAGGTGCCGGCACCAATCTCATAGAGCTTGGCGTCGCGCAACAGCCGGCCAACCGGGTAATCATTGGTATAACCGTTGCCACCCAGCGCCTGGATTGCTTCCAGCGCCATCCAGGTCGCCTTTTCAGCCGCGTACAGGATTGCCCCGGCGGCATCCTTGCGCGTGGTTTCGCCGCGATCACAGGCCTTACCAACCGCGTAAACATAAGCCCTGGTAGCGTTCATGGTGGTGTACATATCGGCCAGCTTGCCCTGCATCAATTCGAACTCGCCGATCGCCTGGCCGAACTGCTTGCGCTCGTGCACGTAGGGCACCACGGCATCCATACAGGCCTGCATGATGCCGGTGGGCCCGGCCGACAGCACCGCGCGCTCGAAATCGAGCCCGCTCATCAACACCGCAGCACCACGATTCAGTTCACCGAGCAGATTCTCGGCCGGCACCTCGACGTCGGCAAACACCAGTTCGCCGGTGTTGGAGCCGCGCATGCCGAGCTTGTCGAGCTTTTGCGCGGTCGTAAAACCAAACGCTTTTTCCACCAGGAAAGCGCTGATTCCACGAGAACCGGCGGCCGGATCGGTCTTCGCGTAAACCACGATGACATCCGCATCCGGGCCGTTGGTAATCCACATCTTGGTGCCATTCAGCAAGTAGCCACCATCCGTTTTATCAGCCTTCATTTGCAGGCTAATCACATCCGAACCGGATCCCGGTTCCGACATGGCAAGCGCGCCAATATGCTCGCCGCTGATCAACCTGGGCAGGTATTTCTGTTTTTGAGCTTCGTTACCGTTACGGTTAATCTGGTTTACACACAGGTTGGAATGCGCACCGTAACTTAAACCGACCGAGGCCGAGGCGCGGCTGATTTCTTCCATCGCAACGATATGCTCGAGGTAGCCCATTTCGGCACCACCATAGGTTCCGGGCACGGTGATGCCGAGTAAACCCATGTCGCCGAGTTTAGGCCAGAGTTCATTTGGAAATTCATTGCTGCGATCGATTTCGGCGGCAATCGGTGCAATTTCTGCCTGCGCGAAGTCCTGTACCGCGTCGCGCAGCATGTCGGCGGTTTCGCCCAGTTCAAAATTCAAAGATGGAAGATGTATCATTAGCTACCTCCGGGATTTAAGCCTGACCCGCCTTGCGTGGCCCCGAACGAATGCCCTGCAGCGCCTGCTCGGCGTCTGCGGCGATTCGATCCAGGTCCTGCAGCGCATTGTTGATATCCTTTCTTTGCGCCATCAGCGAGTCACGGCGCTGCGCGAGCTTTTCCAGCATCCACTGGAGCTGGGCTTCCTCGCCCAGGCTCGAATCATAAAGATCGAATGATTCCCTGATTTCGGACAACGACCAACCGAGCCTCTTGCCACGCAGTATCAGGCGCAAGCGCACGCGGTTGCGTTCGTTGTAGATACGGCGGGTACCTTCACGCTGCGGATCGAGCAGACCCTCTTCCTCGTACAGGCGCAGTGCCCGGGAGGTCACCCCGAATTCCTCGGCCAGTTCTCCGATGCCGTAGGTTTTGTCGCTGGTTTGTGTTTGATTCATGCAGATCTCATTGCGGAAACACTGCCATCAGGGTCCCGGTCATGGTAGCGATGAGCTTGTCGGTTCCATCGCTGCGGGCAAAAAGCTCGGCTTCGGAGACGAACACGCTTCGTCCCGGTTTGCGCACCTGGCCGACCGCGCAGAAATGATTGCCTGCGGCGGGTGCCAGCAGGTTGATTTTGAATTCAATCGTCAAAACCCGCGCCTCGGCCGGCATCAAGGTAAAAGCCGCGTAACCGCAGGCGCTGTCCATAATCGTGGCCGAGATACCGGCGTGGATAAAGCCATCCTGCTGGGTTAACTCGAGCTGGTACGGGATTTCGATTTCAACACGCCCCGCGTCGACCGTGGCCAGCGACGCGTTGATCGTCTGCATGACTTTCTGCTCGCTGAAACTCTTTTTTACCCGGTTTTTGTAATCGGGATCCCTGGGCTTAAATTGACTACTCATATCGATACGGGTAAAAGATGGGCAAATAACGGTTGACTGGTCTAATATCCAGTAGTTGACGTTAACGTAAACGTAAGGTAGTTTAAACTACCGCACAATGCAACCAAAATTATGCCGTTGAGGCCCTTGCTATGAGTTCCGCACCGGAAAAGATAATCACAATCCCATCGAGTTCGAGCAAGCCACTTAAGATACGCTTTGTGACCGCAGCGAGTCTGTTCGACGGGCACGATGCCGCAATCAATATCATGCGCCGCATCCTGCAGGCCTCGGGAGCCGAAGTGATTCATCTCGGGCATAACCGTTCGGTCGCGGAAATCGTCGATGCCGCGGTCCAGGAAGACGTCCATGCGATCGCGTTGAGCTCTTACCAGGGTGGGCACGTCGAGTACCTGAAGTACATGGTCGACATGCTCAAACGCAAGGGCCGTCCCGATATCCGGGTTTTCGCCGGCGGCGGTGGTGTCATCATACCCGCCGAAATTCGCGAACTCGAAGACTATGGCGTGACCCGAATTTACTCGCCTGAGGATGGCCAGACCATGGGCCTGCAGGGTTTGATTACCGACATGCTGGAGCGTTGCCAGTACGATCCGGGCCAGCAGGCACCGACCTCGATCGAGCCATTATTCGAGCACGATACAGCAGCACTGGCGAGCCTGATAACGGCGCTCGAGAACGATAGCACCAGCAAAGAAATGCGCGCTCGAATCAACCAAGGCGCCGCCAAGCGCAGTACCCCTGTGCTTGGTATTACCGGCACCGGCGGCTCGGGAAAATCTTCACTGACCGACGAAATCATCCGCCGCTTCCGCCTCGACCACGGCGATAAGCTCAGGATCGCGGTCATCGCGGTCGACCCGACTCGGCGCAAGACCGGGGGTTCGCTGCTCGGTGATCGGATCCGCATGAATGCGATTGATCATCCCAATATCTACATGCGTTCGATAGCGACTCGTGATTCGGTCGGTGAGATCCCGGCGGTCATCGGCGACGTGATCGCCGCCTGCAAGCTTTGCGAGTTCGATTTCATCATCGTTGAAACCCCGGGCATCGGCCAGGGAGATGCCGCCATCGTGCCGCTGGTCGATACCTCGCTTTACGTGATGACGCCGGAATTCGGCGCGCAGAGTCAGCTTGAAAAAATCGACATGCTCGACTTTGCCGACATTGTTGCGATCAACAAGTTCGACCGCAAGGGTGCCGAGGATGCCTACCGTGACGTCTGCAAGCAGGTGCAACGCAACCGCGAGGCTTTTTCTCAAGCGATTGAAACCATGCCGGTTTTCGGAACCATCGCATCACGCTTCAACGACGACGGCACCACCGCGCTTTACCATGAAGTCATGGCCAGGCTGGCTGAGCTGGGACTGGATCCTGGCCCGAGCCATCTACCCCACTTCGACACCCGTAAATCGACCGGGCGCACCGTTATCGTACCCTCAGAACGGGTACGCTATCTCGCCGAGATCGCCACAACCGTACGCGACTATCACGACTATGCCAGGCAACAAGTCGCGCTTGCGCGCGAACGACAGCAGCTCGGCGAAACCCGGCGCATGCTGATCGAGAGCAAGCAAGAATCGGTCACGGCTGATCTTGATGCCCTGATAGCAAAACGCGAAGCCGCGCTGGATGACAACTCGCGCAAACTACTCGAACAATGGCCCGAGGTTCGCCAGAGTTACTCCGGCGACGAGTACGTCGTGAAAATTCGCGATCGTGAAATACGTACCGATCTTAAATATGAAACGCTTTCCGGATCGAGCATCCCCAAGGTCTCGCTACCCTCGTTCGAGGGCCATGGGGAACTGCTGAAGTGGTTGTTGCTGGAAAACCTGCCGGGCCGTTTCCCGTTTACCGCGGGCGTTTTCGCTTTCAAACGCGAAAGCGAAGATCCGACGCGGATGTTTGCCGGCGAAGGCGATGCGTTTCGAACCAATCGGCGTTTCAAGAAACTCTCCGAGCATTCCGAGGCCAAGCGCCTTTCGACCGCTTTCGACTCGGTGACCCTTTACGGCTGCGATCCGGATGAGCGTCCCGATATTTACGGCAAGGTTGGCAACTCCGGGGTGTCGATTGCGACCCTGGAAGACATGAAAGCACTTTATGACGGTTTCGATCTATGCAGCCCGTCAACCTCGGTCTCGATGACGATCAATGGCCCTGCCCCGATTATCCTGGCGATGTACCTGAATACGGCGATGGACCAGCAGCTGCAAAAATTTGCGCATCAAAACAAGTGCCAGCCAAGCGACACGGAAATCGACGAGGTCTGCAACTGGGCACTGGAAAACATCCGCGGCACGGTACAGGCCGATATCCTGAAGGAGGACCAGGGACAGAATACCTGTATTTTCTCGACCGAGTTTGCGCTCAAGATGATGGGCGATATCCAGCAATACTTCATCGATCACCGCATTCGTAATTTCTACTCGGTTTCTATTTCGGGCTATCACATCGCCGAAGCAGGCGCCAACCCGATCTCGCAGCTCGCGTTTACGCTCGCGAATGGCTTTACCTTCGTTGAAACCTACCTCGCGCGTGGGATGCAGATCGACGATTTTGCCCCGAACCTGTCTTTTTTCTTCAGCAATGGTATGGATCCCGAGTACACGGTCATGGGCCGCGTCGCACGACGCATCTGGGCAACTGCAATGAAAAACAGGTACGGCGCCAATGAACGTAGTCAGAAGCTCAAGTATCACATTCAGACCTCGGGCCGCTCGCTGCACGCACAGGAGATGGACTTCAACGATATCCGCACGACCCTGCAGGCGCTGATCGCGGTATACGACAATTGCAACAGCCTGCATACCAATGCATTCGATGAAGCGATTACCACCCCGACCGGGGATTCGGTGCGCCGCGCACTTGCAATCCAGTTAATTATCAACAACGAGTGGGGACTTGCGAAAAGCCAGAATCCCAACCAGGGATCTTTCATCATCGAACAACTCACCGACCTGGTCGAGGAAGCCGTGTTGCAGGAATTCGAACGCATTTCCGAACGCGGCGGCGTACTGGGTGCGATGGAAACCGGGTACCAGCGTGGCAGGATCCAGGACGAGTCGATGCTTTACGAACATCGCAAGCATGATGGTTCGCTACCGATTATCGGCGTCAATACCTTTCTGAATCCGAGCGGACTCCAGCAGTACGAAATCGAGTTGGCACGCTCCAGCGACGAAGAAAAGCAGAGCCAGATCAAGCGCTTGCGCGAGTTTCAGAAGACCCACGCCTATACCAGCGCCGACGCGCTCGAGCGCGTACGCCAGGCCGCAATCAACAATGAAAATATATTTGCCGAACTCGTTAACGCGGTACGCCATTGTTCTCTCGGCGAAATCACCAATGCGCTGTTCGAAGTCGGCGGACAGTACCGAAGAAACATGTGACAGTCGCCCCAAAGCGACTGTCATCCCGGCGAATGCCGGGATCCAGTAAACATATCGCGCTCGAAGAGCGCACATCATTTTTAAACTGGATTTCGCATTTTTCTAGAATGGATTTCGCCGGTCCGACGCATCGGGTCAAGCCGCGGAATGACAAGGGATCAATATCGGGGGACAGTATACCTATTTCACCAGGTGAAATAGGTATACTGTCCCCGCATTTTCAGAGGTTAATTATGAACATAAAAACAATCGGCGTAATCGGCGCTGGAACCATGGGTAACGGCATCGCACAGGTTTGCGCCGCGGCAGGTCTTAAGGTAACGATGCAGGATATTGGTGAAGCGCAGCTCGAACGTGGCCTCGAGACGGTATCAACCAGCCTCGATCGCCTGATCAAGAAAGAAAAAATCACTGTTGATGACAAACAATCTGCGCTTGCCAACATTAGTACCACGACTTCACTCGAAGCACTCGCCGAGGTCGACATTGTCATCGAAGCCGCAACTGAAAACGAAGCACTCAAGCTCAGTATCTTCGAGCAACTGGACACCATCTGCAAAGCCGACGCCATCCTCGCAAGCAACACATCATCGATTTCACTAACGCGGATCGCCGGTGCGACCCAGCGCGCGGGCCAGATAATCGGCATGCATTTCATGAACCCGGTACCGATGATGGCACTGGTCGAAGTTATTAGGGCTCTGCAAACCACCAATGAGACATACCAGGCAGTGCACGCGCTCAGCGAATTCATCGGCAAAATCCCGATCGAGGCAAAGGACAGCCCCGGCTTCGTCGCCAACCGCATCCTGATACCGATGCTCAACGAAGCGGCCTACGTTTACTACGAGGGACTTGCCAGCGCCGGGGGCATCGATGAAATCATGAAACTCGGCATGTCACATCCGATGGGGCCACTGATGCTGGCCGATCTGATCGGACTCGATACCTGCCTGTCGGTGATCAAGGTGCTGCATGAGGGCTTTGGTGATTCGAAGTATCGGCCCTGCCCGATATGGCAACAAATGGTCGATGCCGGCTACCTCGGCCGCAAAAGCGGACGCGGCTTCTACGTTTACGACTAGCGACACGCCGTATCTGCAGCAGGGGCGATAACAACAGCACAGCAGAATTGACGGGGTTGGTCTTTTGACCGATGATCTGCACTTCGAAACCGGTCGACAATAAGAACTGCTTCGAGTAACACGTAACCAATGGAACACGACACAGCGCTTGATACTTTTCCCAAGCTATTGCATAGCCACGTAAAGTTGCGTCCTGACCAGGATGCAATTCGCGAGAAGGCACTCGGAATCTGGCAATCATGGAGCTGGGCCGAGGCGGCAACCGAAATTCGTGCGCTCGCCTGCGGACTGGCCAGCCTGGGGCTAAAACGCAGCGAAAAGCTCGCGATCATCGGCGACAACCGCCCACGCCTGTACTGGAGTATGACCGCGGCGCAAGCCCTGGGAGCTGTCCCGGTACCGCTATACCAGGACGCGGTTGCCGATGAAATGGCTTACGTGCTGGATAACGCCGATGTCAAAATTGCGCTGGTGGAAGACCAGGAACAGGTCGACAAGATGCTCGAGATACGCGACCGCTGTCCAAAGCTCGAGCACATCATATTCGACGACACACGTGGCTTGCGCCACTACGAGCAGGATTTCCTGCACGACTACGAAAAAATTCAGCAGTTGGGTGTCGAATTCGATCACGACCAACCTGACTTCTATGATCAGGAGGTGGCAGCGGGTAGCGCTGATGAAACTTCGATCATGCTATACACCTCCGGCACCACGGGTCACCCTAAGGGCGTTATGCTGAGCAATAACAACGTCATCATTACCGCACGCAACGGCATTATTCGAGAAGGCCTGACATCGCAAGAAGAAGTGCTCGCCTACCTGCCGATGGCCTGGGTCGGAGACAACCTGTTTTCCTACGCGCAATCTTACGTCGCGGGGTTTTGCGTCAGTTGTCCGGAAGATGCGACCACGGTTGCCAGCGACCTGCGCGAAATCGGCCCGACCTATTATTTTGCGCCACCGCGCGTCTACGAAAACATGCTGACCCAGGTGATGATTCGCATGGAAGACGCCGCTAAAATAAAACGCGATATCTTTAGCTACTTCATGGAGCATGCACGCAAGGTCGGGGTCAAAATCCTGAACCGTGAATCGGTATCGCTGAAGGACTCATTGCTCTATAAGCTCGGCAATATTCTCGTATACGGCCCGCTTAAAGATGTACTGGGATTACGCCGCACCCGGCTCGCCTACACCGCCGGCGAGGCAATTGGTCCCGAGATTTTCGATTTTTATCGCTCGCTGGGTATCAACATCAAGCAACTCTACGGCCAGACTGAATGCATGGTCTTCATCTGCGTGCAACCAGACGGGGAAGTGTTTGCAGACACCGTCGGCACGCCAGCGATCGATGTCGAGATCAAGATCGATGACAACGGCGAAATCATGTATCGTAGCCCGGGCGTGTTCCAGTCTTATTACAAGAACCCGGAATCTACCGCCAGCACCAAGACCGAGGATGGCTGGGTGCATACCGGCGATGCGGGATTTTTTGATGATAAAAATGGTCATTTAAAAATCATCGATCGCGCCAAGGATGTCGGCAAACTCAACGACGGTACCCTGTTTGCTCCCAAGTACATCGAAAACAAGCTCAAGTTCTTTTCCTTCATCAAGGAAGCCGTGGTTTACGGAAACGAGCGTGACTTCAGCACCGCATTCATCAATATCGATCTGGACGCAGTCGGCAACTGGGCCGAACGACGCAACATGGCCTACTCGGGATACATCGACCTGGCCGGACAGGACGAGATTTACCAGTTGATCAAGGATTGTATCGATAAGGTCAACCAGGACCTGTCACAGGATAGCCGGCTCGGTAATTCGCAGATCCGGCGCTTCCTGATTCTACACAAGGAACTCGATGCCGACGACGGTGAACTGACCCGTACACGCAAGGTGCGCCGAAATTTCGTCGGTGATCGCTATGACATCCTCGTGGACGCGCTTTATTCGGACCGTAATCAATGTCACGTCGAAACCCAGGTGACCTTCGAAGATGGACGCACCGGTATGCTCGAAGCCGATATCAATATATGGGATGCAGCAATATATCCGGTTAGTGCTGTTACCCAGGATGCCGCCGCATGATAGAACACAAAATTGGCGGCGAAATGCTCAAGGTCGAGAATATCAGCCTCTCCTTCGGCATTATGAAAGTCCTGGACGACATTAGCTTTGATATCAAGCGCGGCGAGATTCGCTCGATTATCGGCCCCAACGGCGCCGGCAAGAGCTCGATGCTCAATGTCATCAACGGCTTTTATCATCCCCAGCAGGGTTCTATTACATTCAAAGGGGAAACCCGCAAACAAATGGCGCCACACGTCGCCGCGAGTCATGGCATCGCGCGAACCTTTCAGAACATCGCGCTGTTCAAGGGCATGAGCACGCTCGACAACATCATGACCGGACGCAACCTGAAGATGAAAACCAACCTGTTCTGGCAGGCACTGCATATCGGCCCGGCACGCACCGAGGAGCTCGAAAACCGCGAGGCGGCCGAACGCATCATCGACTTTCTCGACATCCAGGCGATTCGCAAGAAACCGGTCGGTAAGCTGCCATATGGCTTGCAGAAGCGGGTCGAGCTGGGACGCGCGCTTGCCGCCGAACCCGAGCTGTTATTGCTCGACGAACCCATGGCCGGCATGAATAGCGAAGAAAAGGAAGACATGTGCCGTTTCGTCCTCGACGTCAATTCCGAATTCGGTACCACGATTGCGTTGATCGAGCATGACATGGCTGTGGTCATGGATTTATCCGACCGGGTGCTGGTGCTCGATTACGGCAAGCAGCTCGCCGATGGCCTGCCTGACGAAGTCCGCAATAACCAGACTGTCATCGACGCCTACCTGGGAATTCCGCATGAACAGGATTAGCAACTGATGATATTTTTTATCGAGGTTGTGCTCAGCGGCCTGATGGCAGGGGTCATGTACTCGCTGGTGGCGCTCGGTTTCGTGCTGATATTCAAAGCTTCGGGGATATTCAATTTTGCCCAGGGCGTCATGGCATTGTTTGCCGCGCTGACCCTGGTCGGTTTGATGGAAAAGTTCGGCATGCCGATATGGCTCGCGATCATCGGCACCATCGCCGTTATGATCGCGCTTGCCTGGGCCATCGAACGCTTCATGCTGCGTCCGCTGGTTAACCAGGAACCGATTATCCTGTTCATGGCCACCATCGGTCTCGCCTATGTACTCGAAGGCATGGGTGATATTTTATGGGGCTCTGATGTCAAGATGCTCGACCTTGGCATCCCGCAGGGTGCCTCTGACTGGATGCTGGATAGCTTTGATATTTACATCGAAAAGCTGGAAATTTTCGCTGCCGCGACTGCCGCAGTCATGGTGACTTTCCTGGCGATATTTTTCCAGAAAACACGCATCGGACGGGCACTACGCGCAGTTGCCGACGATCACCAGGCCGCGCTTTCGGTCGGCATTTCTCTGAATACCATCTGGGTCATCGTCTGGTCAGTCGCGGGAATCGTCGCGCTCGTAGCCGGCATCATGTGGGGTTCCAAGTCCGGGGTGCAGTTTTCGCTCTCGCTGATTGCGCTCAAAGCGTTACCAGTCCTGATCCTCGGTGGATTCACCTCGGTGCCGGGTGCGATTATCGGCGGCATGATAATCGGGGTTGGTGAAAAGGTGGCGGAAATATACCTAGGGCCAATAATCGGGGGGGCAATCGAGAACTGGTTCGCCTACATGCTGGCACTCGCCTTCCTGCTGTTTCGACCGCAGGGATTGTTTGGCGAACGCATCATCGAGCGGGTATAAATAATGATATATCGAGAAACCGGACAATTTAAAGCCAACTACCAGGACGACCAGGCACTATTCCCGATCGCCCAGGATCGTTACGTCATTCTTGCGGTGCTGTTGGTGACCTTTGCGGTTGTTCCATTGTTACTGAATCAGTACTGGTTGAATGCGATTCTGCTGCCTTTCCTGATCTATGCGCTAGCAGCTCTCGGCCTCAACATTCTGACTGGATATTGTGGCCAACTGTCACTCGGAACCGGGGCATTCATGGCGGTGGGCGCCTTTTCAGTTTTTAAACTGATGACCGCCATCCCCGAACTCGGATTTATTCCGCTGGTGATTCTTTCGGGCCTGATAACGGCCGCGGTGGGCACCCTGTTTGGCCTGCCCTCGCTGCGCATCAAGGGATTTTACCTCGCGGTCGCAACCCTGGCCGCACAGTTCTTCCTGATCTGGCTGTTTAACAAGGTGGGGTGGTTTTTTAATTACAACGCGACCGGAATGATTACCTCGCCCCCGATGACGCTGTTCGGCGTAATCGTGACCGGCCCATCGGCAGATCCGGTTGCAAAGTATTACCTGGTCGCCGGATTCGTCGCCTTATTTGCACTGTTCGCGAAAAATATTACACGTGGCCGTATCGGTCGTAACTGGATGGCGATTCGCGATATGGATATCGCTGCCGAACTGATCGGCGTGCGTCCGCTGATTGCAAAACTGTCGGCGTTTGCAGTGTCCTCGTTCTATGTCGGTATGGCCGGAGCGCTGTACTTTGCGGTCTGGCTCGGATCAGCCGAACCCACCGAGGCCTTTGACATCAACCAGTCTTTCCTGGTGCTGTTCATGATCATCATCGGTGGACTGGGCTCGGTGCTCGGCTCGTTCCTGGGTGCCGCGTTTATGGTTACAATGCCGATATTACTGAAGAATATTATGGTCGACGGCTTAGGCACTGACACGGCTCTCGCTGCTCACATCGAGATTATTACCATCGGAGTACTTATTATTGGCTTTCTGATTGTCGAACCGCACGGGCTGGCACGCCTGTGGCGGATCGCCAAGGAAAAAATGCGCCTGTGGCCCTTTCCACACTAGCTTATGCAGCAGGTATAATGAAATGTTTGCACGCGCTTTGATTAAAATGTAGTTTCTACACAAAACCGGAGGATGTAATGAAAATTAGAAAATTAACGAAGACAATTTTAGCCGCGCTGTTAGCGCTACCACTAATATCTGGAGTTGCCACCGCATACGAACTATCAATCCCTTCATTTGACTATAGGACAGGACCCTATGCACCAAGCGGTATACCTTATGCAAACGGTTTTGCAGACTATCTTATGATGCTTAATGCGAGAGACGGAGGTATCAACGGATCAAAGATAGTAGTAGTACCATGTGAGACGGGTTACAACACCAAGAAGGGGGTTGAGTGTTACGAAAATGTTAAAAATACCGGCGAAAGTCGCTCCCTTGTAATCCACCCTTTGTCTACTGGTATAACCTACCAATTAATTCCAAAGACGAGTGTCGATTTAATTCCTATACACTCAATGGGGTATGGTCGTACATCCGCTGCAAACGGAAAGGTGTTTCCCTGGGTCTTTAATTTCCCGGTAACCTATTGGGACGGGGCCGCAATATTTGTAAAGTATATTGCAGAAAAAGAAGGCGGTTTGGACCAGCTGAAGGGTAAGAAGATCGCACTTGTCTACCATAACTCGGCCTATGGCAAGGAACCGATTCGCACCCTCGAAAAAATCTCCGAAAAATACGGCTTCGAATTTATGGCGCTACCGGTTGATCATCCCGGCCAGGAACAAAAGTCAACCTGGTTACAGATTAGAAAAGAGCGTCCCGACTGGGTATTGATGTGGGGCTGGGGCGTTATGAACCAGGTCGCGATCAAGGAAGCCGCGTCTATTCGTTTTCCAATGGATCATTTTATCGGTGTTTGGTGGTCAGGAAACGAGTCCGATGTTCTCCCAGCCGGGGAAGATGCTCATAATTTCCTCGCAGGGGCCATACATGCACCTGGCGCCAATTTCCCATTGTTTGATGACATCGCCAAACATGTATATGGCAAAGGAAACGGTGCCGGAGAAAAAGATCGAATTGGTGAAGTAACTTATAACCGCGGTGTTTTGGCGGGTGTTTACGCGGCAGAGGCAATAAGAACAGCCATGAAAATTCACGGAACTAACAAGGTGACACCAGTAATGGTTCGAGACGGTTATGAAAATCTCGAGATTTCTGCTGGTCGATGGGAAGAGATGGGATTAAAGGGATTTGCAAAACCCGTCAAAATTACCTGTGACAATCATGCGGGATCACGACAAGCAGCAATCATGCAATGGGATGCCAATGCAAAAAAATGGAATCAGGTTACCGATTACTACGATACCATGAACGATGTAGTTGACCCCCTTATCGAAGCTGACTCAAAGCAGTACGCAGCAGAGAATAGCGTGGTTCCAAGAATCTGTAATTAGTCGATAATCGCACCGTAAGGAAGCGATTCGTGGCCGAGGCCGACGCAGCAATCGATACCAGGCCGATGTTGTCGGTGAACAACATCGAGGTCATTTATGATCATGTCATCCTGGTATTGAAAGGCGTCTCGCTTGAGGTTCCCGAGCAGGGCATCGTTGCCCTGCTCGGCGCCAACGGCGCGGGTAAAACCACCACGTTAAAAGCGGTTTCCAACCTGCTGCGCGCCGAACGAGGCGATATCACCAAGGGCAGTATCGAGTTCCAGGGTGAGCGCATCGATGCGCTCACCCCGGCCCAACTGGTACAACAGGGCGTTATCCAGGTCATGGAAGGACGCCATTGTTTCGAACATCTCACGGTCGAGGAGAATTTGCTCACCGGCGCCTACACACGTCGTGATGGCAGTGGCGCGATCCAGCAGGATCTCGAACTGGTATACAGTTATTTTCCACGCCTCAAAAATCGTAGCAGGGCACAAGCGGGCTACACATCCGGTGGCGAACAGCAGATGATTGCCTTAGGACGTGCACTGATGTCACGTCCGAAAATGATCCTGCTCGATGAACCATCGATGGGGCTCGCTCCACAACTGGTGGAAGAAATTTTCGAAAACGTCGAGCGCCTGAATAAAGAAGAAGGCGTCACATTTCTGCTCGCCGAGCAAAATACCAATATCGCGCTGCGTTATGCAGACCATGGCTATATTCTAGAAAACGGTCGCGTGGTACTCGATGGCACCGCGGCGGAGCTGCGTGAAAATACCGACGTCAAGGAATTTTACCTGGGCATCAGTGAGGGCGAACGCATTAATTTCCGCGATGTAAAACACTATCGACGCCGCAAGCGCTGGTTAACCTAGAAGTTTCACCGTGATTCCCTATAAACGGGAATCTTAATCACTCACTATCATTCCCGCGAAAGCGGGAATCTTATACTATGAGCTATTTACAAGATTCCCGCTTGCGCGGGAATGACGTAAGAATTTTGGGGAATGAAGTAACAATTGCAGGATGACGGGAGAGACGATGAGTGAATTTTACGACAGCCTGGAAACACGCAGTGCAGATGAACGTGCTCAGGTGCAACTCGAAGCGATCCGCGAACAGATAAAACATGTGCAGAACAATACCGCGATATACTCGGAATCGTTTAAGGATATCGATGCGAATGAAATCACTGATGCCGCATCATTCAGTGCATTACCGCTGACCCGAAAATCAAAACTGATCGAATTACAACAGGCGCAACGTCCCTTCGGCGGCTACACCGCGAACAACGTCACGCTCCCTTCCCATGTATTTGCATCTCCCGGCCCGATTTACGAGCCAGGTTTTGCAGTCGCCGACTTCTGGCGCTTCGCACGTTCGCTCTACGCCAGCGGATTTCGCAGCGGGGACCTGGTGCATAATTGCTTCAGTTACCACTTCACCCCTGCGGGACAGATGTTTGATAGCGCGGCGCTCGCACTGGGTTGCAGCGTCATTCCAGCCGGCGTCGGACAAACCGAATTACAGGTGCAAACGATTGCCGACCTGTCTCCCAATGGTTACGTTGGCACCCCCTCTTTTCTTAAAATCATTCTCAAACAGGCTGACGAAATCGGCAGTGACGTCAGCTCGATCAACAAGTCGATGATGAGCGGTGAAGCCCTGCCACCACCACTGCGCAACGGCTTCGTCGAACGTGGAATACGCGTGCAGCAATGCTATGGCACCGCCGACCTCGGTCTGATCGCTTACGAATCCAGCGCCCAGGAAGGCTTGATTATCGACGAGGGGGTGTACCTGGAAATCGTGCGCCCGGGAACCGGTGAACTGGTCAACGAGGGTGAAGTCGGCGAGGTCGTGGTCACCAATCTGGGCCGGGACTATCCGCTGATTCGCTTTGCGACCGGTGATTTATCGGCCTACCTGCCGGGAACCAGTCCCTGCGGACGCACCAACCAGCGCATCCGGGGATGGATGGGACGCGCCGACCAAACCGCAAAGGTGCGTGGCATGTTCATTCACCCGGAACAGGTGGACAAGGTCGTCAAACGCCATCCGGATATTTCCAAGGCACGGCTGGTTATCGACTGGGTCGAACAAGCCGACCAGATAACCCTGCAATGCGAATCTGAATCGACAGACGCATCCGTGTCAGACGCGATTGCCGAAAGCATCCGATCGATTTGCAAACTTCGCGGTGAAGTCGAGATTGTCGACCCGGGTACGCTGCCGAACGATGGCAAGGTCATCGACGATATCCGCCAGTACGACTAACCAGGCCCACTGTATATCAATGCAGTCAAATCGCTTGCTGGAAAACGTTCGCGTGATCGATATGTCGCAGTATATCCCCGGCCCCTTTGCAACCCGCCAGCTTGCAGACCTCGGCGCCGAAGTGATAAAGATCGAGCCCCCGGGTGGCGATCCGATGCAGTTTTTCATGCACACCGATGCAAGCGAGAAATCACCGATTTATCGACACCTGAACCGGGGCAAACGTATCTGCCGGCTGGATCTGAAAAATGATCCCGACCGACAGGCTTTTCGCGAGTTGATCGCCAATGCCGATATTCTGCTTGAATCCTTCAGGCCAGGTGTGCTGGAACGGCTTGGCTTCGATCGTGACACGCTTGATCAAATCAACCCGGAGCTGATTCACTGTGCACTGTCGGGTTATGGTCAGACAGGACCTTACGCGCAGCGCGCCGGTCACGATATCAACTATTGCGCGCTAAGCTCACAATCGATCGTCAGCGGCACCTCGGAACGACCGGTTATCGGCTACCCTCCTATAGCGGATCACGCAGCCGCGATGCAGGCGAGTATCGCCATACTCGCTGCCCTGCACGCAAGAGATAGTAGCCCCGGCGGTATCTATCTCGATATCAGCATGGCCGAATCGATCCTGTCCTGGCAATACCTGCCAATGTTGTCCAATGCAGACGAACGCGCCGCGTCGATACTCAGCGGTGGTGCCGCCTGCTACAACCTTTATCAATGTGCCGACGAACGCTTCATCAGTCTCGGCGCCATCGAAACCGCGTTCTGGAAAAACTTTTGCGACGTGTTGCAGAAACCCGAATGGATATCGCGACAGTTTGAAGCCATGCCACAGCAAGGCCTGATTGCAGAGGTTACGGAAATCATCTCGCAGCACCCCCAATCACATTGGCTAGAGTTGCTCGATAACGTCGATTGTTGCTTTGAGATCCTGTTTACCGTTGATGGTCTCGCACGGCATGCACAATTCAAATCCCGACAGGCAATAACAGAAAACTGTCCAACCTACCCTGCCTGGATCAATCAGCAGCCAGTCAAAACTTCAGCTGATTTTGAAGAAATTAAATCGAGCGATAAACTGCACTGGAAATCGATATGATCTTAAAATTAATAACATTACCGTCTTTAGGTAAACATTGTCCGGATGGAGATTTTTTCAGATTCAACCAAAAACGGACACTGAGAACACCTCCCCTAGAGCCCGCAAACGAGCCGCAGCGGACATTCTAGCCTTGAGCTGCAATCCAACGTGATCTTGGATAAGTGTCATTGCTTACTCAGAATTCGATACATCCTATACCGATAAAAAATGCAGGGTTAACGAGTAAAAATTTGAAACCTTACATTGTCACAATTGTTGATTAGCCTCCCGCAGAAGTTCAACCATTTCTTCACACATCTTAAATTTTTGTAACTTTCCAGTCACCGTTAAAGGAAACTCAGAAACGAAATGAATGTATTTCGGGATTTTGAAATGGGCAATATTACCCTTGCAGAAATTGCGTATCTCTTCCGCAGTAGCGGTTTCACTGTTATGTAACTGAATCCAGGCGGCAACCTGTTCTCCGTACTTTTTGTCAGGTACTCCGAACACACCGACCTCAGTGACTTTAGGGTGGGTGAAGATAAAATCTTCTATTTCACGAGGATAAATGTTCTCCCCCCCACGGATGATCATCTCCTTGCGGCGGCCTGTTATTTGCACATAGCCGTATTCATCCATACTGCCGAGGTCACCTGAGTACAACCAGCCCGTCGGGTCGATTGCTTCCCTAGTTTTATCGGGCTGACCATAATATCCCCGCATAATATGGTAACCACGGAAGCAAATTTCACCAGTTTTACCCAGTGGCAAGGTGGCCCCGGTTTCGGTGTCGACGATCTTCACTTCCTGGTGCGGTAAATTACGCCCGACGGTATTGATACGCCGCTCCATACTATCAGCACTTGTTGTAAGATGAGTCAGCGGTGAAGCTTCGGTTTCGCCATAGCCAATCAGGATTTCACCACACTGCATGTCTTCAATGACACGCTGCATTAGTTCGGGTGGGCAAGGTGCCCCGGCCATAATCCCGGTACGTAAACTGGAAAGATCATAGTGGCGAAAGTTTTTGTCTTCGAGCTCTGCTATGAACATGGTCGGTACCCCATGAATTGCAGTGCATTTTTCCTTTTCCACCGCTGTAAGCACTTTATTTGCATCAAAGTGCTCGCTGCCGATTACAACACATGCTCCAACCGAAAAACACAACAGGTTTGCCAGCACCATGCCAAAACAGTGATAAAAGGGGACAGGGACGACGAGCCGATCTTGTTCGGTAAAATGCAGAGACATCGCACTAAACCATGCATTATTTAAAATACCATGATGCGTTAACATTACGGCCTTGGGAACTCCGGTAGTGCCAGAGGTATACTGGATATTGATGACATCATCCTGATCCAGTAATGCGGTTTGTTTTTCTAGCTCTAACGGGCTGATTGTCTCGGATGCAGTTAACACCTGCTGCCAGGTCGAAAAACCGGGTGTGGGTAAATCCGTATGCAGGGAATTCTTCGGATCAAAAATAACAACGCGAGACAAATGCGGGAATATCTCTGATTTTATTTTCACACTATCTTGCTGTAACTCGGGAATCAATTCCTTCAGCATTGCTATGTAGTCACTACTTCGAAAATGAGGAATCACAAACAAACACTGTATTTCCGATTGCCGCAACGCGTAGGCCAGCTCTCTGGATTGGTAAGCTGGGTTGATGTTGACCAGAATAGCGCCTATACGCGCGGTTGCCATCTGGATCATTAACCACTCAACATTATTGGTGGACCAGACACCGAT
Organism: Gammaproteobacteria bacterium; assembly: GCA_029862125.1. GTDB lineage: Bacteria > Pseudomonadota > Gammaproteobacteria. Next base: position 19,014 of record JAOTXY010000047.1, read on the forward strand.
TCGATCACCTTGTTTAAATCCCAGAGCCATTAATCCCCTGGCTAGCAGGTCAATTTGAGTGGAAAAATCCCGATAATTCAATCTTGTTTTTTGCGGCAAAGAGACAACGGCTTCCTGGTCTGGGAAACGACTAACAATAGAAAGAAGGTGCTCCGGTATGGTAGACCCTAAAAGCGGTGTCTCTCCTCCGCGATGAAAGTAACTTTTAGCTTTCGGGATCATTTTCTTACTGCGTTATTTCGACAGTGAACAACCCGATTAAAATATACGCCAACGGCGGTAACCCATTGCCTTTTCAACGCGTTTGCGCGCCATTCGCAGAGCTGCATCACGCGGAGAAATTTGCTCCTGTCTGGCTGTTTCAAGGACTTCACGGGTGTTGTGACGTAGCTTGCCCTCGATCGCGGAAAAAACAGTCATTTCGCTGGCATTTTGATACTCCATTGCGGCACAAATTACGCCGCCAGCATTGGCGATAAAGTCTGGTACATTCAGAACGCCTCGTTGATGCAGGATTGCCTCTGCTGCCTGGGTAATTGGAATATTGGCACCTTGCACGACGATTTTAGTATTTAGCCGATGCACATTGGCTTCGTCAATAACATCCGGTCGAGCCGCAGGGATCCAGATATCGCACTCGATATCGATGATTGCGTCGCGATCGTGTTTTTCGCCACTGGCATAGTCGGTGACACTCCTGCCTTCTGACTTAAGCGCTATTAGATCCTCTACATCGAGGCCATCAGGGTTATAGATTGTGCCCGAAGAATCGGAAACAGCGACGGGAATTGCGCCGTTATCCGATAAGAACCTGGTAACATGTTTTCCGACGGCACCAAAACCCTGCACCACAAAGTGAGCGCCTTTAGTTTTAAAACTACAGAATTCCTGCGCCACGTCCACTGCATGGCTTAGTCCCCAGCCGGTTGCACCGATTTCGTCAAGCGGGATTCCGCCGAGGTTACGTGGCAGGCCTACGACGCGACCAATTTCATCCTTGACCCAGGCCATACACTCTTCATCGGTACCCATGTCCGGTGCAAAAATGTATTGCTCAACTTCCTGCAGGGCACATGCAAAACCTCGGATTAATCTTTCCTTTTGCGCTGTGGGCATCTTGGGGTCACCCATCAGTACCGCCTTGCCGCCGCCGTGAGGTAGCCCGGCGGCCGCATTTTTAAAAGTCATGGCGCGGGCCAATCGAGCACATTCTTCGACAGTAACATCTGCTGCCATGCGCACACCGCCTATGGAAGGCCCCATGGCCACATTATCTACCACCAGTATGCCTTTCAGTCCGATAGTTGGCTCGTGAACATGGATAACTTTTAAGGGACCCAGTTCGTCGCCAAGCGAAAAAATATCATTCATGTTTCCCCCTGTTTTCCTTAATACAGAGCAGTGATAAATCCATCTTGTATTTCTACATTAGTTAGTTAATTGATCTTTGATCCCGATCAATGATAGGCAGATCAGCATGATTAATAGTGGCATTTACAGATTGGAGGCAGGTTATGTCCAGAGAACAGGAAGAAATAGCAAATCGTGTAATTCAATCGTTCCAGGATTTACTGGGCAGCGATGTTCGTGAATCCATCGGTGACCAACATTTTGAGGCCCTGAAAAGTATCGTTAGTGAGGCACTCGCCGAGCATTCTGAAATAATATTGGAACGGGTTGAAGCCATCACTAAGCAACTCAGGACAGAAATCGAGAAACACTCTATCGAACTATGACCAGATATAAATGTGTGGGGGGATGCAAGTCATAATTTAACAAATCTACCGGTATAAATTACCCCACGACGCATCAGCCATTTTTCGTTCGCGACCATAAACAGTAGCGTTGTTGACAATGCCAGGCAAACTGCCCTGTCTAATTCTCGAGATCATCCACCACGGCCTTCATAAATCGTGCGGCTTCACCACCGGTAACGGCGCGGTGGTCGAAGGTCAGCGCCAGCGGCAGTATGTGGCGGATCACTATCTCACCGTCTCTGGCAACCACCGCATCGCGCGATTTTCCGGCACCCAGGATTGCCACGGTCGGTGGCAATACCACCGGTGACGCATAGCGTCCGGAGATGGCGCCGTAGTTGGACAGGGTAATGCTATAGCCGCGTAACTCCGCCGGGGTAAGGCTGCGGTTTTTGATTTTCTCCTTCAATTCGCTTAGGCGTTTGACGATGGCGGCCTCGTCATCGTTCTGGATATCGAGTAACGCCGCAACGAACAGTCCCTGGGGCGCATCTACCGCGAGCCCGAGATGAATCCGCTCAAGCACGCGGCGACCATTGGCGTGACTGTCATACCAGGCATTCAACGAGGGTTCGGCCTTGCAGCCCGCGATCAAGGAGCGTATCAGGCGTGGCGTGATATCCGCGGTCGATTCGATCCCGGTGATATCTGCATCTTCAACCAGCGTTGCCGGCGCTACTTCCGTGTGGGCCTGTGCCATATTCCGCGACATCGCGCGGCGTACCCCGCGTAACGGTTCCATCGGACCATGCTCTGCCAGAATACGGGCCACACGGCGTACGTCGTCGGCGAGAATCAGGCCATCGCGGCCGCTCGGGGTGACCATCGACAACTCGACGTTCATGCGATTGGCGAGCGCGCGCACCGCAGGGGTGGCTTTGATCGCGGTCGAGCTGGGCGCCAACCCGATCGCCGCTTCCGGGATAATGGCCTCGGTAGACTCCATTTCTCCGACCACGGTGCCGCTGTCTTCAGGTTTTTTCTCGGTATCGGCAGCGTCATCGTCGCCAAATGCGAGCAACGGCTGCCCGGTTTCGATTACAGCGCTTTCGCCGCCGAATAACTTGGCGATGCGCCCGGCCTGCGGCGACGGGATGTCGATAATCGCCTTTGCGGTTTCAACCGAAACCAGCGTTTGACCTTCTTCGACCTCGTCCCCCACTTTGACATGCCATTCAACGATTTCGGCGTCGGGCAAACCTTCGCCCAGGTCTGGTAATTTAAAGATGTTCATCGGTACTCCATCGCCTCCTGAACCGCATCGATAATGCGATTTACTCCCGGCATATATTGGTCTTCGTATCGGTATAGCGGCATTACGGTGTCGTAACCGGTCACGCGTTTTACCGGTGCCAGTAACGAAGCAATGCCTTCCCCTGCGAGGCGTGCGGCGATCTCGGCGCCGACGCCACCACTACGTGCCGCTTCGTGCACGATCACGCATCGACCGGTGCGTGCGACCGAATCGAGTATCGTCCCCATATCGAGCGGCGAGATAGTAGCGACATCGACAACCTCGGCATCGACTCCAATCTGCGCCAGTTGTTGCGCGGCCTCCAGGGTTTCCTTGATAGACGCGCCCCAGCTCACCAGCGTAATATCAATGCCATCGCGCAACACGAAACAGGTATCCAGCGGCAGCGCCTCACCATTGTCTTCGACTACCTGCTTGCCGAGCCGGTATACCCGTTTGGGCTCGAGAAATACGACCGGATCAGGGTCCCGAATCGCGGCCAGCAGTAAGCCGTAGGCGCGTGCCGGTGAAGAAGGGATCACCACGCGCAAGCCGGGCATGTGTGCGAACAGCGCCTCGGTGCTCTCCGAATGATGTTCGGGGGCGTGAATGCCGCCACCGAACGGGGCACGGATCACCATCGGGCAGGTAATGCGGCCGCGGGTACGGTTACGCAGGCGTGATGCGTGGTTGATGATCTGGTCCACCGCCGGGTATATGAAACCCATAAACTGTAATTCGACGATCGGTTTCAGGCCCTGCGCGGCCATGCCGATCGCCATACCGACGATCACCGATTCCGCCAACGGCGTGTCGATAACCCGTTCGGCGCCGAATGCTTCGAGCAAACCCTCGGTAGCGCGGAACACGCCGCCGTTGATACCGACGTCCTCGCCGAGCACGACAACATTTTCATCGCGGCCCATTTCCGAGGCGAAAGCCTGGTTGACCGCTTCCAACTGGGTCCATTCAGCCATGACGTTTCACCCCGGCAAGCCATTCCTGCTTTTGCTGTTCCAGATCGGCCGTGCGTTTGGCAAACATGTAATCGAAAAACTGGCCCGGTGGCTGTTCAGGGAAAGCCTGGTAGGCTTCGATCGCCTTTTTGACCTGTTTTTTGCAGTCTGCATAAATGCTTTCGTCGTCGGCATCGCTCCATTGCTGCTCTTTTTGTAAATAGGCTTTGAATCGAATCAATGGTTCGAGTTCGCGCGCAGCATCGAACTCCTGCTGCGGACGATAACGGCTGGCATCGTCGGCGGTGGTGTGGTCGCAGAGCCGATAGGTCAGGGCTTCAACGAGACTGGGGCGTTGCTCGTTACGCGCCAACTCGAGGGCTTCGCTGAGGACCTGGAACACCGCGATCGGATCATTTCCGTCGACACGATAACCATCGATACCCGCAGCCAGGGATTTGTGCGCAATGGTTTGCGCGGCGGTCTGTTTTTCCAGCGGCACCGAGATGGCCCAGCGGTTATTATTGACCACGAATACCACCGGTAACGCCAAGGCGCCGGCGATGTTGATTGACTCGTAAAAATCACCCTTCGAAGTGGCGCCATCGCCGCAGGTAGTTACCACCGCGCGAGGCTGCTGGCGGTACTTCATCGCATAGGCGACGCCTACCGCGTGGCAAGACTGAGTTGCAATCGGCACACTGATCGGAAAATCTTGTGCCTGGTGCTGGAAATGCATCCCCCATTCGTCCCCGCCCCAGTAGCGCAGGATTTCTTCGAGCAGGACACCGCGCTGGATTTGCGTGGCGATATCGCGGTAATAAGGCACCAGCACGTCGTTTTCATTCATCGCGTAGCCGACCCCAGTGCCGATCGCCTCCTGGCCTTCGCAAGAGGGATAGGTTCCCATTGCGCCTGTGCGTTGCAAATTGATCGCGGCACGATCGAAAACCCGTGTTTGCACCATTAATTGATAAAGCTCTACCAGCTTATCGCGTGTGGCAAGTGCTTCAGGAAGAGGGCGTTTCAGTTGCCCGTTCGGATCAAGAAACTCGATTGTTTCGAAGTTGAAATTTGAACCTGGCATGTCCCGTCTCCTCTGGTTGTTATATTTTGAGCTTTGAACATCTCCCGAATTATCGGGCTCGGGCTGATTCTGTGGGTCGGCTACTTGACAGCGATACAGGTACAGGGTGCGCGGTGATGATCGACTTCGTCATCAATTCCTCAACTTTAACGCTCATCTAATCCCCCTGGATCCTCAGGCCGTTTTAATACGGGACAACTATTTCGTCTCGTGCATACAAAATATGCCAAAGCCAGTTGTGACGCAA
>JAOTXY010000048.1 GCA_029862125.1 Gammaproteobacteria bacterium
GTTCTACCTCGAGGGTCATGGCGAGGTCGGCGAGGCTCCGCGCATGTACCTGGTAGATCCTGAGCAGAACCTGATGATGCATTATCCCGCCGAGAACGAACAGGACAGGGTGCTAGAGGATATAAAGAAACTGATGAAGTTATCCCAGATCGGTTGAGTCTGTTATCATCGCGCGATTGAACCGCGGCAATAATGCCTGTATAAAGCCGCATTCTTAAAAAGCATCATAATTCAGCTAAATTAAATGACAGCGCTTACACTTGATTCCTGCTCGCAATACTACAAGCTGACCAAACCCAAGGTCGTCTACCTGATCGTGTTTACCGCGATGGTGGGGATGCTGCTGGCCGCGGACGGTGCGGTACCGTTAGATATTTTTGTATTCGGCTTGCTGGGTATTGGCCTTGCAGCAGCCTCGGGGGCAGCAATTAATCATGTGGTTGATGAACACATCGACCGTGTCATGGAGCGCACCCGCAACCGCCCATTGGTCAGCGGCGAGCTCGATCAAAAATCAGCCCTGGTTTTTGCACTATCACTCGGCGCCCTCGGTATCGCCCTGCTGCTGGTATTTATCAACCTGCTTACCGCGGTGCTGACCTTGTTTTCGCTGGTCGGGTATGCATTGATTTATACCATGTACCTGAAGCGTGCGACACCGCAGAATATTGTGCTTGGAGGTGCCGCGGGGGCTGCACCGCCATTGTTGGGCTGGACCGCGGTGACCGGAACCGTCGATACCGAGGCCCTGCTGTTATTCCTGATTATTTTTGTCTGGACGCCGCCGCATTTCTGGGCGCTCGCGATCCGTCGTCGCGAAGAGTATGCCAAGGCCGATATCCCGATGTTACCGGTGACCCACGGCGTCAATTTCACCAAGATCCAGATACTGCTCTATACCATTTTGCTGTTCGTGGTAACCATGATGCCGTTTATCGTGCAGATGAGCGGGTTGATATATCTCGCCGGGGCAATCGCGTTAGGGGTCGGATTTCTTTATTACGCGATCAAGCTGTATCGAGACCAGGAGCCCAACGTGATCGCGATGAAAACATTCGGCTACTCGATTTTCTACCTGAGCCTGCTGTTCGCCTTCCTGCTTGCGGATCACTACGCGCGCGTGTTCATACGCGGCTGGTTCCTCTAGTTACCGGTCAGGTGCAATACCAGCTGCACCACACCAACCAGCGTCAGCACAAACACGAGTCCAAATAGCAATCCCATCCAGATAAAATGGGACATCTTGCCGTGTTTGAAGTCACGTTCTCGATTGGCGCTGGATTGCACACCGAGGAATGCCGAGAATGTGCTTTTAAGAAGTTGCCCGAAGCTCAAATGAACTTCTTCACCCGGGTGCTCGTCCTTATTTTTATTCAAGATTGAATTCCTTACCAGGTTTCGTGAAATTTAAGTATTGTCGCAGGCGAGCTTAAATGGTGAAATATCCAATCTAGAGTAGGCCCTAAATCTATACATGGTCAACATTAGCAAGGTCGATTCCCGGGGTAGCTATAGAATCGTGCTGTCCCCCAACTGTTCCATCAGCTGGCGTGAACTGGTGTTGTTTTACCTGTTTACCTGCCTGGTCGCAATTGCCGTGGGCCTGTTTTTTACATTGCAGGGGATGTGGATGGTACTGCCTTTTTCCGGGCTTGAAATGCTGGCCCTGGGTACCGGACTTTATCTAACCTCACGCAAGGTCTACCGCAAGGAAGTGATCACGCTGGACCCGGACCGGACCAGGATCGAGAAAGGGGTGCAACGGGTTGCCCAGAGTTGGGAGTTCAAGACGCCCTGGGTGCGGATCATCGACGAACCCAGAGATGGTCGAAACTCCAGGCGCAGGCTTGCTATCGGGGTGCATGGTGCTGCGGTAGAGGTGGGCAGTTTTCTGGCCAATTCGGAAAAGGATGCGCTAGCCTTTCAATTGAAAGACTGTATAATTCGCGTTTGATTTAGCGCCGTCTGGATGTCCATGTCCAGGTGGCATTTTTGTGTTTAAATACCGGCACGAGTCACGCAACTTGCAAAATATTTGCGGCCGTGTGGTACAGGGGAGTCAAAGAATGATTTTTAACAAGTTATCCCGACGTTTCTTGGTTGTCGTCACGGGCCTGGTTTCGATGTTTTCGATGTCCGCGGCTCGTGCCGAGTACGAGTTGAACATGACCCAGGGCGTTACCCCTATCAGCCAGGATATCTATAGCTTGCACATGCTGGTTTTCTGGATTTGTGTCGTTATCGGGGTGGTTGTTTTTGGCGCAATGGCCTGGTCAATTCTGCATCATCGCAAATCGAAGGGTGCGGTAGCCGCAAACTTCCATGAAAGTACCACTATAGAAATTGTCTGGACTGTTGTGCCCCTGTTAATTCTAATCGGCATTGCGATTCCGGCGACCGGTACCCTGCTCGACCTGGAAGACGCTAAGACCAATGCCGACATTACGCTGCAGGTGACCGGCATCCAGTGGAAATGGAAGTATACCTATGTAGACGAGGACGTCAGTTTCATCAGCAGCCTGGCGCAGTCCAGCCGCGATGTGATGAGTGACCCGACCGGCAACGAAAACTACCTGCTTGAAGTTGATGAGCCGGTGGTGCTACCGATCAACAAGAAAATCCGTTTCCTGTTTCACTCAAGCGATGTCATCCACGCCTGGTGGGTTCCGGAACTGGCGGTCAAGCAGGACTCAGTTCCCGGCTTTATCAACGATTCCTGGGCGACCATCGAAGAGCCGGGGATTTACCGTGGTCAGTGCGCCGAACTCTGTGGTAAGGATCACGGCTTTATGCCGATTGTCGTCAATGCGGTGAGCGAAGCAGAGTATGAGCAGTGGCTAGTCAGCAAGAAAGAAGAAGCGGCCGCAGCCGCAGCCTCGGCGGAACAGGAATGGTCGATGAAGGACCTGCTCGCGCGTGGTGAAACGGTTTACCAGGCCAATTGCTCAGCTTGTCATGGTCCGACCGGTGCTGGTATTCCGGGTGCCTTCCCGGCGATGACCGGTAGCCCGCTCGTCCTGGGTGATGCTGCGGGACATATCGACGTCGTCGTTAATGGCAAGGCCGGAACCGCGATGGCGGCCTTCAAGGGGCAGCTCAACGACGTCGATCTAGCGGCGGTGGTGACTTACGAGCGCAATGCTTTAGGAAACAGCGTGGGTGATATGGTTCAGCCATCCGCGATCAAGAATGCAAGATAAGGGGATTTAGATGTATACCGAAACAACACACGATGCGGCTCATGGCGAGCACCACGATCATGGTCCAGCGAAAGGTTTGATGCGTTGGGTTACGACGACTAATCATAAAGACATTGGCACCCTTTACCTGTGGCTGGCATTCATCATGCTGTTGTACGGCGGTTCCATGGCAATGATTATTCGCCTGGAACTGTTCCAGCCCGGACTGCAGTGGGTCGAGCCCCATTTCTTCAACCAGATGACCACGATGCACGGACTGGTAATGGTGTTCGGTGCGATCATGCCTGCTTTTGTCGGCCTCGCAAACTGGCTGGTACCGATCATGATCGGTGCCCCGGACATGGCGTTGCCACGCATGAACAACTGGAGCTTCTGGATCCTGCCGTTCGCGTTTACGATGCTGGCATCTACAACCTTCATGGAAGGTGGTGCACCGGCGTTTGGCTGGACCTTTTATGCGCCGCTATCCACTACTTTTGCACCCGACACGACCGATTTTTTCATCTTTGCGGTCCACTTGATGGGGATTTCATCGGTCATGGGCGCGATTAATATCATTGCGACCATCTTGAACATGCGTGCCCCGGGTATGACCCTGATGAAAATGCCGCTGTTCGTGTGGACCTGGCTGATTACCGCCTACCTGTTGATCGCGGTTATGCCGGTACTCGCCGGTGCGGTTACGATGATGCTGACCGATCGTCACTTCGGCACCTCGTTTTTTGATGCTGCCGGTGGCGGTGATCCGGTTATGTTCCAGCACGTGTTCTGGTTCTTCGGCCATCCCGAGGTGTATATCATGATCCTGCCGGCCTTCGGCGTTATTTCGGCAATCATACCGACCTTCGCGCGCAAGCCCCTGTTCGGCTACAGCTCGATGGTTTATGCAACCGCGTCGATTGCGATCCTGTCTTTCATGGTCTGGGCGCACCATATGTTTACCGTCGGTATGCCGGTCGCAGGCGAGCTCTACTTTATGTACGCGACCATCCTGATTTCGGTACCGACCGGGGTCAAAGTGTTTAACTGGGTCACCACCATGTGGAAGGGTTCGATGACCTTCGAAACCCCGATGCTGTGGGCGCTGGGTTTCATTGTCATGTTTACCATCGGTGGCTTTTCTGGCTTGATGCTGGGTGTTGCCCCGGTGGATACCCAGTATCACGATACCTACTTTGTCGTGGCCCACTTCCATTACGTGCTGGTAACCGGTGCGCTGTACTCGATTATCGCCGCCTTTTACTACTGGGTGCCGAAGTGGACCGGTCATATGTACGATGAAAAGCTGGGCAAGATCCATTTCTGGTGGTCAACCATTGCGGTTAACGTCCTGTTCTTTCCGCAGCACTTCGTTGGCCTGGCGGGCATGCCGAGGCGGATTCCGGATTACTCGTTACAGTTCGCCGAGTTCAACGCGATCTCGAGTATCGGCGGTTTTGCGTTCGGCCTGGCACAGGTATTCTTCCTGTATATCGTCATCAAGACGATCAGGGGTGGTGAAAAGGCGACCGCCCAGGTCTGGGAAGGTGCGACTGGTCTTGAATTCGAACAGCTGCCATCGCCACCGCCGTATCATAGTTTCACCGAAGCTCCTCCGGTCAGGTAAGCGGGGCAGGTGACTCAGTTGATGCACGAGAACCAGTCAGAGGATTATTTCACGTCTGCGGACCGACGCAGGCGCACCTGGCGGATCGTGATCGCACACTTACTCGTTGTCGCGACGTTTTTCACTGCAACCTTTTTCTGGGGTAATTTCGAGTGAAAGTGAGCCCGCTTAAACTGGCTGCGATTCCCCTGCTGATGTTTGGTTTCGGCTTTGCGCTGGTGCCGTTGTACGACGTGTTCTGTGACATTACCGGGCTCAACGGCAAGACCGGCCGGATTGAAGCGGCAGAAATTGACGCCAGCCAGGTAGATACTTCAAGGACGATTGAAGTGCGCTTCCTGGCCAATACTAACACCGGGCTGCCCTGGGATTTTCAGCCCCTGGTCAAAAAGATGGAAATTCATCCGGGCCAGGTCTATGAAGCCGTGTTTCGCGTGCGCAGTGCCAGTGATAGAACGACCCTGGGGCAAGCGGTGCCAAGTGTATCACCGGGGCTGGCTGCGGAGCACTTTAACAAGACGGAATGTTTTTGTTTTACCGAGCAGGAACTGGCAGGGCGCGAGACCCTGGATATGCCGGTACGCTTTGTGGTTGGTACCGGAATTTCTGACAATATCGAGCAAATTACACTGTCCTATACGTTTTTCAGTCTGGACAAGGGCTAATAAAATTCTAACGCATTCAGGATTATGAGAGAGACGAACCCATGAGTAGTACAAGCAACCAAGATTATTATGTACCGCATGGCACCCATTGGCCGATCATCGGCTCGGTCGGGTTGTCCCTGACCGTTGTTGGCGCCGCCAATTTTCTGCACGGCACCTGGAGTGCAACACCTATATTTGTAGGCATCGCCATCCTGATTTTCATGATGTACGGCTGGTTTGGTACCGTGGTCAAGGAATCACTGGCCGGCACCTATAACGCGCAGGTCGACATGTCGTTCCGCTGGGGCATGGGTTGGTTTATTTTCTCCGAAGTAATGTTTTTCGCGGCCTTCTTCGGCGCCCTGTTTTACGCGCGCATGTACTCGGTGCCGTGGCTGGACGGGGCCTCGAATAATGATGCCACAGCGCAATACCTGTGGCCCGATTTCGAAGCTGCGTGGCCGCTGCTTACCCTGCCACTGGCGGATAAATTCGAGGTTGCCAAGGCGACCATGAGCGCCTGGGGATTGCCTTTTATCAATACGGTTATCCTGTTGACCTCGGGCCTGACTGTGACCCTGGCACACTGGGCGCTGAAACGCAGGGACAATGTCTGGCTGGTGTACTGGCTGTTCGCGACGGTTGCGCTCGGATTCGGCTTCGTAATTCTACAAGGTATCGAGTACGCGCATGCATACCAGGACCTGAACCTGCGCCTCGACTCGGGTATCTACGGTAGCACCTTCTTCATGTTAACCGGTTTCCACGGGTTCCATGTCACCATGGGAGCGACCATGTTGTTAATCATCATGATTCGTGCCGCCAAGGGACACTTTTCCCCGGAGAATCATTTCGCATTCGAGGCGGTCGCCTGGTACTGGCACTTTGTGGACGTGGTCTGGCTGGGATTATTTATCTTCGTCTACTGGCTGTAGTAGACAGGTGGTTTTTCTAACAACGCACGGCCTAGGCCGTGCGTTTTTTTGTCCGCGACCTTGATTGTGGTTTCACCGGGCGTTCGCGGAGAAGCGCTTCAAAATCACTCGCAGGCACTGGTTTCGAATAGAGATAACCCTGGCCATAGTCGCAGCCAAAATCTTTCAGCAACTGGTTCTGGGTTTCGGTTTCGACACCTTCCGCGATCACCTTGATTCCCAGTTTGTGCGCCATGACGATAATCGCCTCGCACAGTGCAAGGTCGTTTTTATCATGATCCAGGTTACGCACGAAAGACTGGTCGATCTTGAGATAATCAATATCGAACTGCTTCAGGTAAGATAACGATGAGTAGCCGGTACCAAAGTCGTCGATCGATACCTGGACTTCGGCATCGCGAAAATCCAGCAGACGATTGGTTATCTTGTCGTTGGCATCCATTAACAGGCCCTCGGTAATTTCGACGGTGATTGCCTGGCCGCTGATCCCGATCTGTTGTAGATGCGAAAACCATTGGTTCATGGCTGCAGCCTCGTCGATCCATTGCAACGGGGAGGTGTTAATGCTGACCTGGAAATCGATGTCAAATTGATCCCGCCAACGGTTGGCCTGTTCGACGGAACTATAGAACACCCAGTTGCCAATATCCGCAATCAGGCCTGTTTCTTCCGCGATGGGTATGAAAACCGAGGGACTTACCATGCCCGATTCGGGGTGAAGCCAACGTAGCAGGGCTTCAGCCTTGGTCAGGCCCTGCGTTTTCATATCGATAATCGGCTGGTAGTAAATCTCGAATTGCTGCTGCTGTATTGCCTCGCGCAGATCCTTGATCATTTTACGTTTTCTAAGCGCTCGCTCCTGCAGCTCGGGTGTAAAGAAGTGGAAACTGTTGCGGCCATTCCCCTTGGCGGCATACATCGCCTGGTCGCCGTTGCGTTGCAGGATGTCGATATCTTTCGAATCCTGCGGGTAGAATGTCACACCGATACTGGCCGTCAGGAATACTTTCTCGTTATCGAGCTGGTAGGGACGGGCGAGTTCATCCAGCAACTGCTGGCACAAGGGCTGTACCGATAATGGATCGTCGATCTGCCCCAGTATAACCGTGAACTCGTCTCCACTGAGACGGGATACCGTGTCAATTTCACGCAGTGTTTTCTTGAGGCGACTCGAGATCTCGATCAATAGCAAGTCTCCCATGTCGTGGCCCAGTGTATCGTTGACATCCTTGAAACGGTCGAGGTCAATATAGAGTAATGCCAGTGATAAATTGCTGCGATCGCAGGAACGAATTTCATGCTCGAGCTTTTGTAAAAACAGGTTTCGGTTTGGCAGACTTGTCAGCGAATCGAAGTTAGCCTGGTTCCAGATCACCGTCTCGGCGTGCTTGCGCTCGGATATATCACGAATGTAGGCATTGAATTCCTGCAGGTCAGCCGAGTCGATAACCGATACCGATATCTCGACTGGAAATTCATAGCCATCCCGGTGCAGCGCATGAATTTCGATCAGGGTGTTCATAACTGAAGTTTCTCCGGTTTTGAGAAACTTTTTCATACCCTTGTTATGGGCGTCCCGGTAGCGTTCAGGAATAATCGTTTGTTCAATCGTCTGATCGAGAATCTCTTCCGCGCTCCAGCCGAAAATTTTTTCGGCCTGTTGATTCCAGCCGGTGATATAACCGTCAAAATCCATTTGCACCACGGCATCGATCGACGACTCGAAAAATGCCTCAAGCTTATTGTGCTGTGCCAGGATAATTTCTTTTTTTTGGCGCAGGTCTGCCTCAAGCGCTTTCAGCTTTTCTTCAAGCAAAGCCTGTTCATCATTCTCGTCTTCAGGAGAATCGATAGCCGACATTTTCGGTGAGCCCGGTAGAATTTACGTTTGAGTATAGTATTTATATGTGGGCAGGCATGAAAAAAGCCCGGTCAGGCCGGGCTTTCAATTCAAGTGCTTAATGGTCTCTGGCTAGAACGAGGACTTGATCGATTTAAACGCGTTACTTTCGATTTGACGAATACGCTCTGCTGAAACGCCATATTCATCGGCCAGTTGGTGCAGCGTTGCTTTGGGCTCAGTCAACCAGCGTCGTGTCACGATTGCCTTACTGCGGTCGTCGAGTTTCTGCAGCGCCTCACTGAGCATGTGAGCATTGTTCTGCTCGGTGTCCTGGGCCTCAAGCAATAACTCGGGCGAAGGTGTTTTTGAAGTCAGCGAGTTGGCGGGTGCAAGGTAGGCCGTATCGTCATCATCATCGCTGGATATATCGAATGCGACATCGTAATTATTGAGACGGTTTTCCATTTCTATCACGTTCTCCCGGGTAACGCCGAGTGTTTCCGCGACATGATCGATTTCTTCCGACTTGAACCAGCCAAGGCGTTTTTTCTGACTACGCAGTTTGAAGAAAAGCTTTCGCTGCGACTTGGTGGTGGCCACTTTTACGATGCGCCAGTTCTTTAAAATATACTCGTGGATTTCGGCCTTTATCCAGTGCACTGCAAACGACACCAGTCGCACTCCAACTTCCGGACGGAAGCGTTTTACCGCCTTCATCAGGCCAATGCTGCCTTCCTGAATCAAATCGGGGACTGCAAGGCCGTATCCGGCGTAGTTATTAGCAATTTTGATGACAAAGCGCAGGTGCGGTAGAACCAGCTTTTGGGCCGATGCGATATTACCGGTTTCCTGTAGGTCCTTCGCCAGGGCATATTCTTCTTCGGCGCTCAATATAGGCACGCTCCTGGCGGCCTGAACATAGGCATCCAGATTCGAGCTACCCGTTAATACGGGCAAGGTAGTATTTGTATTGACCAATTCTGTGCTCATAAATGACCTCGATTTAATATTTATTTAGCACTCACGCTATTCGAGTGCTAGCTATTAGAGCATAAACATGACAAAGAGTTCAAGAGTATTAGCAAATATTAATATACTTGTTAACTGTATGGATATTAAGACAAAATCCTGAATATATACGCCGAAATCCCGGTTTTGGATCACTAAATTGGTGGTTCAGGAGAGTTGGCCTCAGGGATTTAAGGCTTCGTTTTGGCGTTTAATGTTGACCAGGGTCTGCAGGCGTGTCAGTAAATCGTCTTCGTCAATCGGCTTGGTAATAAAATCATTAGTGCCAGCGCCGAAAATTGCGGTGAAATCAGTACGTTCGTCCTCACCGGGTTCGATGGTCATGAGTAGTACCGGCAGCGTAAGATAGTCCAGGTTTAGCTCATTGCGAATGGTCTGGATCAACTCGTAACCATTTACGTCGCTGGTCAGCATCAGGTCTGTAATCATGACATCAATGCTGCAGTTGGCATGGTTTGCCAGATCCTGTTTCAAAAACTCGAGCACCTCGTCGCTGTCACGGAAATGAAAGTACTCGATATTGTTCCTTTCCAATATGCCAGTGGTAATTGCGGTTGAGGTGGCGCTTCTATCCACGTACAGGACCTTAAACGGTAATTCGTTATGCGTGCCCAGGAAATTAAGTATGAAGTTAACCAGGGATTTGTGTCCCTCGGCTTTGTCAAAATAAGCCGTTACCGCATCGGTATCTTCCATGTCACCACCAACCACCCGCGTGTCAATATCACCGGAGACAACGAAAATGGCAGTCTCTTTATTTTTAGGCGTTTGCCGAATTTGCTCGATTAACTGGTAACCATCGATGTCGGGTAGATCGATACCGGTGGTGATAATTTCAAACTCGTAACGCTTCGCCGCGGTCATCGCTTCCTTGCCGTTAGCGCAGGCGATAATGTCCAGGTCGGGTGCGCGACCCGAAATTTCATTGAATAGAATTGTGCGAGCTGAGTCTGAAGAATCAATCAGTAATATTCGGCGTTTTGCGGACATTTTTTTAGGTTGGCTCTATTTGATTTAGGTGCCGCGCCACTGCGATCCAGGACCCGGCCAGCCCAAGTAGGGTACTTGATGTTATCAGAATGATAAAGTCGTGAAACGAAAATGTAATCAGGTTCATGTCAGACTTATATAGCAGATTCAGGCGCCCGAGAGGGCCCGAAATTGCAAGATAGCCGATTTCCACGATCAGCCATGAAATTATCCCGCCCAGTAAACCGTACCATACCCCACCGTAGAGAAATGGCCGTCGAATGAATGCATCGGTAGCGCCGATTAGCTTGGTGACAATTATTTCCTGGTACCGATTCTGAATATCGAGCCTGATGGTATTACCAATGATTAATAAAACCGCGCAAGAGAACAGTACGGTGATAATTACGACCGAGCGCCGCGCAATCTCGATAATCGTGTAAAGTCGTTCCAGCCATTCGGTATCCAGCTTGGCAATTTTAACCTCGGGCATCGCCTGCAGGGAATTGAGCAGGTTGCGCACCGCAAAAGTATCGGCCTCGCCTGGTTCGACGATAATGGTATGCGGCAAAGGATTGCTACTCAGGGTATCGATACTCTTGCCAAAACCGGAGTCCTGGCGAAACTCTTCGAGCGATTTATCGCGCGAAATGAATCGGGTCGAATCAACCAGTTCCATTTTCGAAATCTTCTTATCGAGTGCGCGCGCCTGTTTTTCACTGAGCTCGAGATCAAGAAACAGGCTGATCTGGGAACTCGAGCGGAAATCGCCGGAAATCGCATCAATATTTTTTAAAAACAGGTAAAACCCACCGGGCAATGACAGTGTAATGCCGATGACCGCGACCGTCATAATAGTGGTTGCCGGGGCCGCGTAAATCTTGCGCAGGCTGAACATTAACGACTGCAAGTGATGCAACAGGTAAGCTGAAATGCGATTGGAAGTCGCTAGCTTCTTGCGACGGATATTACTGCCAGCCACCGTCTGCCTCCTGCGCAATGTCCTCAAGGTCATTCAGGATAAGTTTGCCCCGATTAAGCGTGATGCGAGGTTTGTCGAGATCGTCGATCAGGTCCAGGTCGTGACTGGCGACCAGCACCGTGACTCCGACCTGGTTGAAATCCACAAAAATCTGCATGATTTCGCGTGACAGCTCCGGATCCAGGTTGCCAGTGGGCTCATCTGCCAGCAGTAACATCGGTTTATGCACCACCGCGCGCGCGATCCCGACACGCTGTTGTTCGCCGCCGGAGAGGGTAATCGGCAACGATTTTTCCTTGTGCAGTAAGCCGACTTTATCGAGTGCAGCGCGGGTTCGCTTGGCAATTTCCTGTGGCCTATATCCCTGGATATGCAGGGGCAGGGAGACATTGTCGAATACATTGCGATCAAACAATAACTGGTGATCCTGGAAGATAATGCCGATATTACGGCGAATATAAGGTACGCGCCGACGGGGCATTGTATTTAGGTTGACGCGATTCAGCAGCGCCTGGCCACGGGTTGGTTTCTCGATAAGCGCAATAATTTTCAATAGCGTACTTTTGCCGGCACCCGAATGGCCGGTGATAAAGGCCATATGGCCTTCATCCAGTTTAAGCGAAACATTGCTTAGCGCCTCGTAGCCGCCTTCGAAACGCTTGGTCACATTATGAAATTCAATCATATCTCGGGATCGGACTCAGGCATCGGCCAACAAGGCCTCAACAAATTCCGCGTTATCAAAAGGGCGCAGATCGTCTACCGACTCGCCCACCCCGATGTAGCGGATCGGGGTTTGCAGGTGTTCGGCAACGCTGAATATCATTCCTCCCTTGGCGGTACCGTCTAGCTTGGTCAGGATTATTCCGGAAATGCCTATCGTATCGCTAAAATTGCTTGCTTGCGCCAATGCATTTTGGCCGGTTCCCGAGTCGAGTACCAGCAGAGTTTCCTGGGGCGCCTCCGGGTCAAGCTTGCTCATGACGCGCTTTATCTTCTCGAGCTCATCCATCAGGCTCGACTGGGTATGTAACCTCCCGGCCGTATCGGCAATCAGCACATCAATCTCACGCGCTTGCGCGGATTGTAAAGCATCAAAGATGACCGATGCCGAGTCGGCGCCCTGGCCCTGCTTGATAACCGGTACTTCGAGTCGATCACCCCAGGTTTGCAACTGTTCCACCGCTGCGGCACGAAAAGTGTCACCAGCTGCCAACATGACCTTTAGCCCCTGGTTTTTAAACTGCTGAGCGAGCTTACCGACAGTGGTGGTTTTGCCGGCGCCGTTGACGCCTACCATCAGTATCACGAAAGGCTTTTTGCTGGTATCTATACTAAGCGGAATGGCACAGGGTGCGAGAATTTCGGTCATGGTATTCTTAAGTGCACCCAGGAGGCTATCACTATCGCCCAGTTGCTTACGTTGCAGCGATTCGGTCAGGCGCGAGGTAATTTTTTGCGTGGCCTGGATACCCACATCGGCCATCAACAACTGGTCTTCCAGTTGCTCCAGCAATTCATCGTCAATCTGCTTCTTGCCGAGCAGCAAATCGGCCAGGCCATTCGACAGGTTTTCCCTGGTTTTGGTGAGGCGCTGGCGCAGCGAGGTGAATAGACCGGTGGGTGCTTCCTCTTCGTTTTTGCCGGCAGATTTAAATCCGAACATCGTTTTTCCGGGACTCAGAATTCAGGCACAATATGCTAACAGAAAGCGATTCCATCTGTGCACTTCTTAACCGCATTAAAGCGCTAACCCGGCATCGGATATGAAATCTCAAATCAGGATCATTGGCGGCAAATGGCGTGGTCGTAAACTCCAGGTAATCGATGCAGAAGGCTTGCGCCCAACCCCCGATCGTATCCGCGAAACCCTGTTTAACTGGCTGACACAGGATTTGAGGGACGCAACCCTGCTCGATTGCTTCGCGGGCAGCGGCGTGCTTGGTTTCGAAGCATTGTCACGGGGGGCCTGCCAGGTAACCGCCTTCGAGCAGCATCCAATGGCGCTGGCAAACCTGCAACTCCAGGCCGAACGACTTGAAAACCCCGCCTTTGAAATCATCGCGGGTGACGCCGTGGGTTCGATTGGCAAGCTGCAGCGGAAATACGACATCGTATTTATCGATCCTCCTTACGCGGAGCCGCACTTGCGTGAGCAGGTCTTTAAACAATTGGAAATCGAGGATTGCCTGCAAAATGGTGCAAAAATCTATTTTGAATGGCCGACCTCGGAAAATTTTGATTTACCCTCTGCCAGCCTGCGATGGCTGAAGCAGAAAAGCGCGGGCCAGGTTAAATATGCTATAGCCGAATGGCGGGGAAGCCGTTAAAATCTGCCGATCACTCAGCCCGGCAGCAGATGCTGGAATACAGAGGTAATCTATGAAGGGTACCGCAATTTATCCGGGTACTTTCGATCCGGTAACCCGCGGCCACATCGACATTTGCGAACGTGCCTTGAAAATGTTCGATCATGTCGTGATCGGTGTTGCCGATAGCCTCGCCAAGGAGCCTTTCTTTGACATCGACGAACGGCTCGATATGTTAAAGACGGTTTTTGACGACAATGAACATATCTCGGTGAAGCCCTTCTCCGGTTTGCTGATCGACTTTGCGCGCGATAGTGGTGCCGATGTCATCGTTCGTGGGCTGCGCGCGATTTCAGATTTTGAGTACGAAGTCCAGCTGGCAGGCATGAATCGATCCCTGGCGCCGGAAATCGAGACTGTTTTTCTTACCGCGGCACAACACTATGCGTTCGTATCGTCGAGCCTGGTGCGCGAAATTGCACGCTTGAATGGCGATGTCTCGGAGTTTCTGCATCCCGAGATCTTGCGGCGCCTGACCGAGAAATTGCAGGCTGGCAAGTAAATGTTCTGTGGGAGAAGTAGCTCGTGGCACTGATGATCACCGATGAATGCATTAATTGCGATGTTTGCGAGCCGGAGTGCCCGAACGACGCGATTTCACCGGGAGAGGAATACTACGAGATAGATCCGCTGCTTTGCACCGAGTGCGTGGGCCATTTCGAAACCTCCCAGTGCGTCGAAGTCTGCCCCGTCGATTGCATCCCGTTTAATCCGCAATACCCGGAAACGCAGGAGCAATTGCTGGAGAAATATAACCACCTCACCGGAAACGACTAACACAACCAGGAGCCCGGCCAGGTCTCAAAGGGTTTAAGGCATTGGCCTAGTAGCCACCCACCGCACCTTCGCTACGATTATCAAAACTCGCCTCGAGATAATTCCTGTCATTTAAACGAACTGCCTTGATCCTGCCCATCCAGCCGGGTTTGTACGCCACCGTCTCGTGCCCGCGCTGCTGCAGACCCGTCACCAGTTCCGGTGAAAATTTAAATTCGTCGATGAACAGTTTGTTGGGTAAAAACTGGTGATGCACTCGTGGGAACTGGACCGCGCGATCGATATCGAGCCCGGTGACCAGTACCCGGTAAATGGTTTGAATCACGCTACTGATAATCCGCGGGCCGCCGGCCGCGCCCAGGGTCATCACGATCTTGCCGTTTTTTTCGACCAGCGTCGGGCTCATCGAGCTGAGCGGCCGTTTGCCGGGTTGCACGCGGTTACCAAAGCCCTGCACCAGGCCATACGCATTGGGTTTACCGGGCCGGGTGGTAAAGTCATCCATTTCATTATTGAGGGAAATTCCGTATTTTTCCGAAACCACCCCGGATCCATAGCCTCCGTTCAGGGTTACCGTAAGACTGATCGCATTGCCGTCGGCGTCCAGAATCGAAAACTGGGTAGTTTCGTTGGAATCATCGGCAGGTTTGTCGACCAGCGGCTCTAGTTGCACGGCCCGGTTAATATCAATACTTTGTGCCATTTCACCGAGGTATCCGTCCGACAGTATCTTATCGAACGGGTTGTCGTGATAGTCAGGATCACCCAGCAGAGCACGACCTCTGAATGCGCGATTCAGAACTTCTGCCATTAAATGGATTTCATTAACGCTCAGCGGCGCCTGCTGTTGAATGTTAACCCTGTCGAACAACTCAAATGCAGTCTTGATGACTGCACCACCACTGCTTGGTGGTGGCATCATGTAAACCTTGTGCCCTTTAAATTTAGTCTCAAGGGGTTTCAACCAGCGTACCTTGTATGCTGCCAGGTCTGCCATGGTAATGACGCCGCCCGCTGCCTGGACCGAATCGGCGATGTCCCTGGCCACGTCACCTGTGTAAAAACCATCCGGGCCCTGGTCCCGATAAAGTGTCAAGGCCTGTGCCAGCGCGGGCTGCTTCAGTATTTCACCTGGCTTGTAGTGCTGTTGCGGGGTTTTGTAAAAGTGTCGGATCCCGGCGCTGTTGAATCGATCTTTTTGTTTTTCCGAGTAGCGTGATTCGGTTCCCGAGATTTCGATGCCGTCGCGGGCGAGACTCACAGGCATGTCGAACAGGTCTGCCCATTTTAACTTCCCGTACTTTTTATGCAGCGCCCATAATCCGGCGGCGACTCCAGGAACGCCCACGGCCGTGCCGCCATTCCACGAAGCGCCTTTTCCCCGATCGACGTAAAATTCAGGTGAGGTTGCCGCCGGTGCGGATTCACGGAAATCAATTACCTCGACACCCTGGCCCATGCTGACCAGTGCAAATCCGCCGCCGCCAAGCGTGGCATTTGACGGGTTGGTGACTGCCAGCGTGAGACCTACCGCGACCGCAACATCGATTAGATTGCCACCCTTTGCCGAGATTGCCTTGCCGGCATTGATCGCATAATTCGATGGTGCGGAGATCATGATTCTTGTTCCTTCGCCGGGTACTGCCTGGGCAGTGCCAGCAAACATCATCGCGAGCAAGAGGCAAAGGTAATGATACGGGGAGTTTAAAGACATGACTGGTTCCTTTATTAAAGGAGGTCCCGATGGTAAATAAGCCGGACTCGCCGATCAAGGCCTCGCAACAGGCTTTTTAGATTTAGCCAGGTTTAATTGGCGTAGCCGGGCATCTCCCGGTCGAGCAGGCGTTTCATTGCGGCAAAGTAAAGGTCGTCCCGCTGACCCTTGTGACGATCGTGTTCATCGGGGGTTTGTACCTGCTTGATCACCTGTTGCGAAATGGGTAGTAATTTCTGCCCGGTGCTCATCGCGCGAATCTGCGCGCGACAGACGCGTTCGAGTAAGTAAAGCATGCGGTAAGCCTTGGCGATCGAATCAGCCGCCACCAGAACACCGTGATTGCGTAAAAACACGACCTGGTTATCTCCAATTATCCCGGCCAGGCGCTCGCCTTCTTCGAGCGAATCGGCGGTGCCGTAGTAGTGATCGTC
Organism: Gammaproteobacteria bacterium; assembly: GCA_029862125.1. Taxonomy (GTDB): domain Bacteria; phylum Pseudomonadota; class Gammaproteobacteria. Next base: position 16,506 of record JAOTXY010000048.1, read on the forward strand.
GTAGGCGATTCTGCCGGCGAAAAATGCCGAGGTCTGGCACGCCGGGATTAATCGATTGTCTTCGAGCATATTGAGCGCGAGTGCCCAGTTCTGATGGGTATGAAACACCACGCGACGCCCCGTAATGCGATGAATCGGGGCGTGAATGCACTGCGCCGAGAGTTCGACGACGCCTTCTCCTTCCAGGGTTTCGCCGGCCTCGTTAAAAACGATCATATCGTTGGCGCTGGCTTCCGACCAGTGCAGGCCGAAGGGCAGGACCATGTAGCGATCCTCGTATCCCGGCAGCGTGACCGTGAAATGGTTATCGATGCCTTCCTCGAGTTCGTGGTAAACCGCGAGGCGTAGCGCTGCTGCAAGGTCGATTTTCGCCTGCATAACGGGATCGATATTCGCGTCGATAGCGTGAATAGACATGCTTATTCTCATCTACAGCTGAACTAAACCGATGATAATGCAAATCCAGCCCGAGAGAAACCAACGCTCCCCTTGAGGTCAATGTAATCGAAGCTTATGACTGGCATTCTGGGCAGTAGTAGCTCGAACGCTGTGCTTGCATCAGGTGCTTTATGGACTGGCCGCAAACCTTGCACGCGCCCTTGTTGCCATAGACTTGCAGATTATGCCGGAAATACCCCGGTTTACCGTCCGCCTGGGTAAAGTCCTGCAACGTGGTGCCACCCTTTGCGATAGCGGCTGACAGGGTATCACGCACTGCGTTGACCAGCTTCCCGAGACGGGGTTTGCTGATGCGTCGCGCCGCAAGTGCCGGACGAATACCGGCGAGGAACAATGCCTCGCTCGCATAGATGTTGCCAACGCCGACAACGATATGACTGTTCATCAAAATAGTTTTTATTGCCGCACTGCGTTTGCGGCAGCAGTGGTACAGATAGTCGGCGTCAAATTCTTCACCCAGGGGTTCCGGGCCCAGTTGTCGCAATAACCGATGTTGTAACGGATCCTCGTGGCAATAGAGCAGGGCGCCGAAGCGACGCGGATCGCGAAACTTCAGGGCCTGCCCGTTGCCGAGCTGAAACTCGACATGCTCGTGGTTTTCGGCGGCCGAGCCGATGGGTAAAATGCGCATGCTGCCCGACATCCCCAGGTGCCAGATCAGGTGTCCCTGATCGAGGTGCATTAACAGGTATTTACCGCGTCTTGATACCTCGCGTATGTGCCGGCCTTTGAGGTTTGGTACCTCCGCACTGATGGGCCAGCGCAGCCGGGTCTCGCGCAATATTACCTGTTCGATTTTTTGCCCGCGTACGTGATCCTGGATGCCGCGGCGGGTAGTTTCGACTTCGGGGAGTTCGGGCATGATGACGATCTATCGTTCGTGAAATACCCAGGCCAGCGCGACGCCACCTATCCAGGAATCCGTATCGGTAACCAGCGGGCTATCCTCGATTTCGGCGTTACGTAGGCTGTCATAACGGACAAATCCACCCAGCCAGTAGCGGCCAAACCGCTTACTAAAGGTGAATTCGCCACGATATCCGCTGAAACCGCCATCGGCGCTGTAGGCCGGACGTTCACTGGTAGCGTCCATACTGTCAACCGAGTACAGGTAGGCATGATTCTCTTCGCTGGCATACAGCGGTCCGAAATTGAATCTCAATTTCCATTCACCGAGCCGGTTCGCGGGTTTGCGCCAGGAAAAGCGCGGTTGGAAAACCCAGCCTATATTGTCCAGTCCGCCATCCACGGTATAGGCGTAACGGAATGGTAGATCGACCCACCAGGCGCTGTCTTGCAAGCGGTAAAAGCGATAATTGAGCGCCGGTCCAATTTCGATAACCGTGTCCAGTTCCTCCATGCCCTCGCGTTCGGGCGTATCATCGTCTGCCGGCAGCGAAAGATTGCCACTTAAGGTTAGCAACAGGTCGTCGGATTCGAAGATAACGCCTTGTGCACCTTCGTCGACACGCAGGCGGTCACCGCGGTACTTGATATAAGGAACTGGCAGCAGGTAGGTCGAGGCCTCGCTCGAGCCGCGGTAGTCGGGCGCGCTCAATGCAATCAAGCCGGCGCCAAGCTCCAGGCGGGGCAATGGCCCCTGGGCGATGGCTTGGCTTGCGAGCAGCAACAGGACCAGGCTAACCGGGAATCTCATCTGCACGCAAAGAAATCAGTTGATAGTAAAGGTCCGCAGGAAAGTGGTATTGCAGCCGAATCTGCGGATTCGCGATAACGATTTCCGGATCGATCGACATCACGAAAAATTCCTGGTTCTGGCCATCCGCAAATAAAACCCTGATTTTTTGCCGGGGCATTTTATCGGCGGCAAAGAGCTTCACGCGTGATGCCTCCAGGTTTTGCCAGTTCTCGACCAGTGTTGCGATTTGACCCTGCTCGAAGCCATCGGCATCGGTCAACTGCCAGGTATTGTTATCGTCACGGCTGATCTCGAATCCGGGCAATTTAATAACGCTTAACTCATCGGTTCGCGGTAACAGGCGACGATCCACCATGGCTGTTAAACCCTGGGTAATAAATGGCAGGTGTTGATCGGGTAACAGAAAAACCGTGGAACCGACCATGGTGTAGCGTCTTGCGCCGATATTGTTGGTTGCACCGAACAATACCTCGGTATCATTCAATCGCAATATGGCTTTGGGGAACTTTAATCCGAGTGTTGCCAGGTCAATTTCATTTGCAGCCAGGCGAGAATCCGTTTCAACAGAGGCAATCGTGAGCAAACGCTCGACATTGACATCGTTGGCGGGCCAGCGAATCGGAGACTCGAGCATCCAGCCGCCACTATCCCGTTTAAGCGCCAGGATTTTATCGGCCGTCTGAATATCTACCGACTCGATATCTTCGGGCTTGATTCCGGTGATGTGTTGCTGCGGCTGATATCCCGTCTGCACATCGAATTTATTACCGACGTAGGTGAAGATCACGATCAGAACGACGAGAACGTAGTTGATAATCCAGCGCCGCGAAAACATTAGCGCTTACGCCGTTTAAGCCAGATACGCAAACCACTGGCCAGTAATCCGAGTGGTAAAGCCAATAGGAAGATTAATGCTATCGCCAGCAGTGCGGGTTGCGATAACTCGAGACGGGTATCGGGCGCGGGCCGGGGATTGATTGCGATCAACTTGTCGTCGTGGCTTAACCAGTTGATCAGGTTGAGCCCGATCTCGAGGTTACTGCCGTTGCCAAGATAGCGATTGGATACGAAGTCGGCATCACCGATGATTACCGCTCGTTGTTCGAATAATTCACCATCGTCGCCCTGCAGGCTGCGTGTCAGTGTCAGTCCGATATTCAGCGGACCGGAACTCTCGTCCTCGTCGTCACCTTTGAATATTTCACCGCGCAGTTCACCGGTCTCGTTCCAGCTGTGCTCGTCGCTTTGCAAAAAAACCTGTAATTGCCAACGTTCGTCACCGCTGAACTCGAGTGCCTGCGCCTGGGGAAACAATGACAGGCTGCTCAGGTTCTGTGTTATTGGATGACGCGGGTATTCTCCGACCAGGGCAAAGTCGACTCGATCGAGCCCCATCAGCTGGCTATTGGGGTCAACGATGATACCGGGTAAAAATTCGATGGGGAGTTGATCTTCGAGTAACTCCAGTCCATCGCTTGCCTGCTCGGGGTCAGCCAACCACAGCAGGTTACCTCCCCGTTCGAGGAATTCGCGCAAAATCTCGATTTCACCGGGCAGCATTGGCACCTTGGGGCTCGCAAGGATCAGCACATCGGTGTTCTCCGGAATACTACTGGATTGCACCAGGTTCAAATTCTCGATGCTGTACCCCTTGCTCGCCAGTTCAGTCGCAAACAGGCTGTAATCATGGTTGGCCTCGCGGTAGGGGTGGCGTTCGCCATGCCCTTCCAGGAATACGAGCCAACGTTCGCCCTGGCGCAACAAACGCTGGATCGCGCTGGTCACGTTGGCTTCGCTAACCTGGGAAACTTTTTCGCTACGACCCTGGTATTCGAGCAAAACCTCGCCGTCATAGCGAATGTCATGGGTGCGTAATAGATCGGGATACAAATCCGGGTTCAGGCTTTGAAAGCTGATGTTTGGCTGTCGTTGCTGGTAACGTTCGAACAGGGTTTCGAGAAGTGGCTTACTCTGGTTTATCGGCGAGACAAATAGTGTTACCTCAAGTGGCAACTCGATGCTTTCGATGAGACGCTGTGATTCCTGCGACAGGCTGTTGCGCTGGTTCGCGCTCATATCGAGGGTTATCGGATAGCGATTGCTCAGCCAGGCTAATGCAATCAGCAGGCCGATAAATAACAGCAGGAAAACTCCGGACTGGATACGAAACTGCAGGCGTACCCGGGAATTGACCTTCATAGCAGGCGCTCCCGGTCGAGCTGGCGAATCGTCAGCACCAGGAATCCAAAAATCAACAGCAGGTAGTAGGCGATATCGCTGGTATCGAATACGCCTTCCAGCATCGACTGGTGGTGCTGCAAAATAGAGAGGTAGGAAAGTACGGTATGCCCGTTACTGAGCGAGGCGCTGACCCAGTCGATAATCCACAGCATTAACAGCACCCCGAAGGTGCTGATCGCCGCGATAGTCTGGTTTTCCGTCAGGCTCGACAGGTAAAGCCCGATTGCCGTGAATGACCCCAGCAATAGCAACATGCCAATATAGATTGACAGCAATTTGCCACTGTCCGGGCTGGTGCCAAGGTATAGCGAGAGCGGCATTAACATCAGCATGCTAACCAGGACAATGACAAACAGCATCATTCCCAGGAATTTTCCGAGCACGATTTCCGTCATGCTGAGCGGTGACGACATCAGTAAAGACAAGCTGCGATTTCGTTTTTCTTCGGCAATCGAGCGCATTGTCAATAATGGCATCACCATTAGCAGAATGATCGCCGCGACCTGCATTAACGGGGTTATTACGAGATCGGTCACCCCGGGTGAATTCTCGAGTTGAATCAGCTGCGGCTGCAGCACGAAAAAATTATCCAGGTTGGTCAGAAACATGTAACCAAGAATGGTCTGGATTACGGCTAGAATGACCCAGGCCAGTGGCGACAGGAACATCGCGCCGAATTCACGCCTGGCAATAACCCAGATCATTTGGCGGCAGACTCCTCGCTGTGGGTAAGTTCGATAAACAGGTCTTCGAGTGATTGCTGTTCGGGAATCAGTTCGTAGAGGCCCCATTCCTGTTGTACTGCCGCCTCGACTAACGCATCAGGATTTGCGTCGGGAGCAAAAAATACCCGGAAGCGACCCGCATCGAGAGCTTCGGCATGGTCGATACCGTCGAGGGAAAGTAATTCTTCGGGATTGACGGGTTTTCGTAGCGCGACCTTGAACGAACTCTCGTGCCCCTGGTTCAGCGCTTTGGTTGATGAATGGTAAATTATCTCGCCGGCACGAATGATTTGTACCCGGTCACAGGTCGCCTGGACCTCGGAGAGTATATGGGTAGATAAAATTACGCTGTGCTGGTCACCCAGTGAACGTATCAGGCTGCGAATCTCGCGATTCTGAATCGGGTCAAGACCGACCGTGGGCTCGTCCAGGATAATCACCGGTGGATTATGAATAATCGCCTGTGCGATTCCCACTCGCTGCTGGTAACCCTTTGACAGGTTACCGATAAGGCGCGTGCCTGCATCTTCCAGCCCACACTGTTGTTTGACCCTGTCAACAGCGGCTGCTACCTGGTTGCGGGGAATGCGATGCAGGCGCGCACAATATTTAAGATATTCGTCAACGCTCGCATCGCGGTATACCGGTGGGTGTTCCGGTAGATAGCCGAGCTGTTGTTTGGCGGCCCGCGGTGCTTCGAGGATATCGTGGCCGGCGATGCTGACCTCGCCTTCGCTCGGCGCCAGGTTACCGCTGATTACCTGCATCGTGGTCGATTTCCCGGCACCGTTTGGGCCCAGGAAACCTAGCACCTCACCGGCTTTTAAGCTAAAGCTCAGATGGCTGATCGCGCAGTGACTCTGGTAATAGCGGGACAGGTTTTCAACCTGAACGAGTACGTCTGACATGAGTTCCCTGGGGAGTGGTATCGCGCTAATCATACCCTACTGGAGGCGATATGAAAGCCTGATAGTCTAGATTGCCGGGGGCATAAAAAAACCGGCTGGCACCGGTTTTTTTTAACTTGCTGCAGCGGCCTGCTTACTTGATTTTGGCCTCTTTGTATTCGACGTGTTTGCGTACTACCGGATCGTATTTTTTGAACACCATTTTGTCGGGAGTATTCTTTTTGTTCTTATCCGTGGTGTAGTAATGACCGGTGCCCGCGGTTGAAACCAGTTTTATCAAATCTCTCATGATTTTACTCCTAGCACTTGATGCCGCGCTTACGCATGTCGGCGATTACCGCGTCGATGCCGTTTTTATCGATAATCCGCATGCCCTTGGCAGACAGGCGCAACTTGACCCACCGATTCTCCGAGTCGACCCAGAACTTGTGGGAATGCAGGTTCGGCAGAAAGCGACGACGCGTCCTGTTATTCGCATGCGACACATTGTTTCCGCTAACCGGTTTTTTACCGGTTACTTGACAGACCCGAGACATGGTGGAACTCCGTTGAATAGCGAGATTAGATTGAGGGCGCGAACTCTACCAGAAGCATATTCAGGTTTCAAGCCGCTTCAGCCCGGAATCTTGCTGTTTTTCAGTGATTTGGCGTTTCCTTTTGAAACTCTCAACGGCTAAGATTGCAGGCAGACAATCTTACCGGGCTGGTAGCACAATGGACATTGTTTTTATTCATGACCTGCAAATCGAAACCGTGATCGGGATTTACGACTGGGAGCGTAAAATCAGGCAGACCATCAGTCTCGATATTGAAATGGCGACCGATATCAGCAAGGCTGCAAAAAGCGACGATATCGAAGATACCTTAAGCTACAAAACCGTGGCCAAACGCCTGATCGAGTTTATCGAGCAGAGTGAGTTCGAACTGGTTGAAGCGCTCGCGGAGCGAATTTGCAGCATTGTGATGGAGGAGTTTTCGGTGCCCTGGGTGAAGCTGACCTTACACAAGCCCGGCGCAGTCCGCGGCTCCAAGTCGGTCGGTGTGATTATTGAACGCGGTACCAGGCCAGCCTGATGGCCCGCGTCTACGTAAGCCTGGGGAGCAATCTCGATCGTGAAATCAAGATTC
>JAOTXY010000136.1 GCA_029862125.1 Gammaproteobacteria bacterium
GACCGGCCCTCACCCCTGGCGCCACGTCGACGCAGCGGTTGGCCAAGCCGCTCAGGATGGTGGATGCGCTCGGCATAGCGTGCCACCTTGGCGCAGACCACGCCGGCGGTGTAACTATTATCGCGAGCGCCCATCACCCGGCCAATGGTGTTGGCGTCGAGCAATTCAACCTCGAGGGCACAGGTGCTGGGACAGTCGTGAGGACATGTGGAATGGGCCCTGGCTGGATAATTTGCGATGCTCATGCAGCACATTTTGCAAGATTGGCAGAAACAGCGCCAGCACTACTCATTCTGCTTTTTTAATTTGTCTTACTAATGCTAGAATCGCCTTCCTTTGCGAACCTATAACCGGGGAACCCAATGAGCGGCAAAGATAATCGACATTTTAAAACACGTGAAGTACGTGCCGGGGTCAGACCAGACCCGGTTACCGGGGCCATTCTGACGCCCATCTACCAAACCACGACCTATGTCCAGGAATCGGTGGATCAGTACCTGGAAAAGGGTTATTCCTATAGTCGCTCCGGTAACCCGACCGTGACCGCCCTGGAGGAAAAAATTACCGCGCTCGAAGGCGGCGCTGGCAGTCTTTGTTTTGCGACCGGTATGGCCGCCACCAGTTGCACCATCATGGGCCTGGTCGGCAGTGGCGAGCATGTAATCCTGTCGGATGTTGTCTATGGTGGAACCCATCGCGTAACTACCAAGGTATTGAATCGATGGGGACTGGAATGCAGTTTTGTCGATACCTCCGATCCGGCGAATGTTCAAAACGCGATTCGTGAAAACACCAGGTTGATTTTTACCGAATCGCCGGCCAATCCGACCTTAAAACTCACTGATATCGCAGCAATTTCCGAAGTTGCGAAAGCGGCCGGAATACCACACGTGGTCGACAATACCTTCCTGACGCCTTTCTATCAGCGTCCACTTGAGCTTGGTGCGGATATCACGCTGCACAGTACCACCAAGTTCATGGAGGGACATAACATCAGCGTCGGCGGATCCATTACTGCCGCCAACAAGGAGCATCTGGAGCAAATCATGTTCGTGCGTAACTGCCTCGGCAGCAACATGACGCCGATGGTCGCGTTTTATACGCTGCAGGGTATCAAGACCATGAGCACCCGGATCGAGGCACAGTCGGCCAATGCACTCAAGATTGCGCAGTTCCTCGAAACCCACCCCAATGTCGATCGCGTTTGCTATCCCGGTCTGGAGTCGTTCCCGCAAAAAGAACTTGCCGACCGGCAGGCCAGCGGTCATGGTTCGATGCTGTGGTTTGACGTTCATGGCGGGGTCGAAGCGGGTAAGAAGCTGATGGATACCCTGCAACTCTGGAGCCTCGCGGAAAATCTGGGTTCGGTCGAATCACTGGTCACGCACTCGGTAACCATGACGCATGCCGATATGCCCCGGGAAGAACGCATGGCAGCCGGAATTACCGACGGCCTGGTGCGCCTGTCGGCGGGACTTGAATCGGCCGAGGACCTGATTGCCGACCTGAAGCAGGCACTGGACGGGCTGTAGGCGAACAACCCATGCTTATCACCAGCGTCGAAACCTTTGCCACCGAATACGTTACGCTGGTGCGGGTACGAACCGACGAAGGTGACGAGGGTTGGGGCCAGGTGTCGCCATACAATGCGGATATAACTGCCGAAGTTGTCCACCGCCAGGTCGCCTGTCACGTACTGGGTATGGACGCGGCCGATATCGAAGCGATAACAGCAATCGTGCTGGACCGTGAGCACAAGTTCCAGGGTACATATCTCTACCGCGCGTTGTGCGGAGTCGATACCGCGCTGTGGGATATACGTGGCAAGCGCGCCGGTAAGAGCGTGCAGCAGCTGCTCGGTGGGGAGCGTACCGAGTTTCCAGTCTATGCCTCGAGCATGAAACGGGAAATAACCCCGCAGCAGGAAGCGGAGCGCATGCTGGCCCTGCGCGAGCAATTCGGCTATCACTCGTTTAAATTCCGCATCGCACGCGAATGTGGACACGACGTCGACCAGTGGCCCGGGCGCACTGAGGAAATCGTCAAAACCATGCGCTCTACCCTCGGCGACGATGTCACGCTGATGGTCGATGCAAACAGCGGTTATACCCCGAAGAAAGCGATCGAAGTCGGACAACTGCTTGCCGATTACGGCATCAACCACTACGAAGAGCCCTGTCCCTACTGGGAACTCGAGTGGACCCGTGAAGTCAGCGCTGCACTGGATATTGACGTTACCGGCGGAGAACAGGACAACAACATGATCGTCTGGAAACAGATGATCGACAGTCACGCGGTTGACATCGTACAGCCCGATATCTGCTACATGGGCGGCATTACACGTACGCTGCAGGTTGCCAACTACGCGAAACAGGCCGATATTCCCTGCACCCTGCATTGCGCAAACCTGAGCCTGGTCACCCTGTTTTCGATACACTTCATGGCGGCAATCGAAAATGCGGGAAAATATGTCGAGTTCTCGATTGAAGGCAGCGACTACTACCCATGGCAGGAAAATATTTTCAGCCCTGCTTTTGAAATCAGGGATGGCAACGTATCGATACCCGATAAACCCGGCTGGGGCATCGAGATCGATCCCCAATGGATTGCGCTCAGCGATTATCGCATCAGTTATAATGGCTCTCGATTTTAACCCTGATCATGGCAACCGATTATGAAAATTGTTAATTCTGTACTTGAACTGATTGGCAACACACCCATTCTGAAACTCAAGCAGTTCGATACCGGCCCCTGCGAGCTTTTCATAAAAATGGAATCCGAGAATCCCGGGGGATCGATAAAAGACAGGATCGCGGTAACCATGATCGAAGCCGCCGAGGAAGAAGGCAAAATCAAGCCCGGTGGCACCATAATTGAAGCAACCGCTGGAAATACCGGGCTTGGTCTAGGCCTCGTCGCCGCACAAAAGGGTTACAAGTTGATCCTGGTGATTCCGGACAAAATGAGTCCCGACAAGATTCGCCACATCCGCGCCATGGGTGTCGACGTACGCCTGACCCGTTCAGACGTCCAGAAAGGCCACCCAGAATATTACCAGGACTATGCCAAGCGCCTCGCTGCCGAAATCCCGAACTCGTATTTTATCGACCAGTTTTCCAATCCCAACAATCCAAAAACCCATCGTGTCGATACCGGGCCCGAAATTCTGCGCCAAATGGAGGGCAAGCTCGATGCCATGGTAGTCGGAGTAGGTTCGAGCGGGACCGTGACCGGGCTTGGCTGGTATTTCCATGAACACGCACCCGGCTGCGAAATGATTGTCGCCGATCCGGAAGGCTCGATTCTTGCCGAAACCATCAACACCGGCCATACGCCAAAAGCAGGTTCATGGCTGGTCGAGGGTATCGGCGAGGATTTCATGCCGCCGATTTGCGATATCAGCCTGGTCAAGAAAGGCTACTCGATCAGCGACAGGGAGGCGTTTCACACCCAGCGAGAGCTGTTGCGCAAGGAAGGTATTATCGCGGGCTCGTCTACCGGCACGCTGCTGGCAGCTGCACTGCGTTATTGTCGTGAACAAACCACGCCGAAACGTGTGCTGACCTTTGCCTGCGACACCGGCAACAAGTACCTGAACAAGTCTTTTAACGATTCCTGGCTGGCCGACCAGGGTCTTCTGGAACGTGAAAGTCACGGTGATTTACGCGACCTGATTGCCCGACCGATGGATAGCGGCGATGTGGTTACGGTAACTTCCGAGGACAACCTGATCACGACCTACAAGCGTATGCGCATGTTCGACGTATCACAATTGCCGGTGGTAGACGATGGCCACATTGTCGGTTTGATCGACGAATCAGATATTTTACTGGGCATTTACGAAGACGAGGACAACTTCCAGATGAAAGTCGCAGAAGTGATGGTCAAAGGGCTCGAAACTGTCGCCCCGTCGGCCGACATCGACGATATTGTTACCCTTTTCAAACAGGATAAGGTAGCGATCATTGCCGATGGTGATAACTTCTACGGCTTGATTACCCAGATCGATTTGATTAACCATCTGCGCAAGACCATGGACTAGCGGCGACCCGGCCTGTCGATAAACGAGGTTTTTACCACCCGGGAATCATGCCCCTGCCCGAACCCGAGACCATAATTCTCGGCTACCCGGTCCTAGGCAAATTCGGCTACGGGATTTGGCCCTGCATAAGCTGGCCGTTTTGACTTCCTTCTGAAAACATTATTAAATGCCGGTGCTCGCTCGGTCATTGAGATTACCTAAATCAACCAGAGATTCCCGCTATGGAAGTTCGGCGCCTGCAGACCAGTCTCAGCCTGAAAATTATCACCCAGTTTAGCGTTGTTGTCGCAGCGACGATTATACTGATCGTGCTGAATTTTGATGTTATTTACCCGTTTTACTTTGAAAACCAGCTAACCAATATCGGAATTGCCATCAACAGTGCGATCCTGGGCCTGCTTATCATCGGCCTGGGCAATATTCTTTATCACCTGATGCGTTACCGTCGGGAAGAAGCCACGATTGCAGCTTTTGTAAATAACGCCGATTCGTTAAAACCTGATTTAATGGAAGGCCTGCCCGCTGATTCGGTCGTCGCCAGGCGACATGCGACCATGCTTTCGATACAAAAAGCCCACGGTGAAATCAACCATGGTGCGCTCGCTGCAATGCTAAACGCGGATGAGGCCACGCACTTCGGGTTGGTTCGCTACATCAACAATATTCTAATTCTGACCGGTGTTTTCGGCACCATCGTATCCTTGTCGATCGCATTACTCGGCGCGTCCGATTTAATCGACTCGGCCGATGCCAGTCTCGGTGGCATGGGACTGGTTATTCATGGCATGTCAACCGCGCTTTCGACAACCATTACCGCCATTGTAGCCTATGGCATCTTCGGTTACTTTTACACGCGCCTGAATGACGTGCAAACCCATTTTCTGAGTGGTATTGAACACCTGACCTCGGTCTATCTACTACCCCAGCACGTCCGCTCCGGTGACGATATCCTTCATAAAATGGGGGACCTGATCAAATCGGTCGTCTATGCTGCTGACAATCTGAAAGCAACCCAGGAGCTTTACCACAACTCGGCCACGGCGCTGCAGCAGACCATCACCGCAAATCGCGAACAAATCGACAACCTGGGCGACGAGATGGAGTCAATCAAGTACATATTACGCGAAGGTTTCCGTCTGCCTCCTCCCGAGAAGGAACAGTAGACACCGATGGATAGCGCTTTTCCATCCATTGGTGGTAGCCATGCCGGCATCGGTGGCGAAAACAGCTTCTGGCCCTCATTCACCGATATCATGATGGTGATTACGATGATTTTCCTGATGGCCACCAGCCTGCTGGTGGTTCGCAACTGGCAACTGGTCGCCGAACTGCAGGAAAGTATCGCCGCCGAACAAATTGCGTTTCAAATGATCGAGTCTACCTCGCAGGAAAATGCGACGCTCGAGGAACGCCTCGCTAACGCTGAACAAAGTAATTCGATTCTGCGCCTGCGCCTGTTAAAAAAGGAAGAGGAGCTCGATCTCGCTCAAACTGCAATACGTGAACAGGAAACCCGAATTGCCTCGATGGAATTGCAAAATAGCGAGTTGATATTCTCCCTCAAACAGACACAGACACAGTTGGCCACGGCAAATCTCGACATCGAAAACGCGGCCACCCAAACCGAGGAATTGTCACGACAGCTAGCACTCCTGAATCAACAGTTGGCTCAGCAGCAACTGGAGAGCGATCAAACCACGGCACTGCTGGATACAGCGCGTAAGCAGATCGAGGGCCTTTCCGAATCCAGCAAACGACAACAACAAAGCATCGCCCAGCTAACCCAGGAAAAGGCATTGTTGAACCAGCAAATCGAATCCTACAACCAGCAGCTGCTGACGCTCAAGGGCGACTATGAAACGGTTAAGTCCAAGTACCAGGAATTAATCAAGCCCGCGCGCACCGCGAGAGGCAAATACATCGCCGAGGTCTACTACGTTAAGGGTGAGTCCGGGAACGTGATCCGCTATCGGCAACCCGGTGATACTGGCTTCAGCAGGCTCAGCCTGGCTGAAGTCGAGGCCCGCCTAGATAAACTGAAACGTGAACAGGGTAAAAATCTCTACGTTAAAATCATTATTCCCGATAACAGCGGGTTGACGTACAACGAGGCCTGGGATTTCATGCGCAGCCTGCTGGTCAAATATGATTACTACTACCAGGAGTAACTGGTTTTGCCAGCCGTCAACAGTGAACCCGGCACAGTCCGGGTCACCCGGATTATCCGGTAAAGAGTTGATTTTCGCGAGGCGGGCTTGCTCTGTTACAATTCCCGATTAATGTCCCCGTGGCACAACTGGATAGCGCGACGCCCTCCTAAGGCGTAGGTTGCAGGTTCGATTCCTGCCGGGGACACCACTATTTTCCTGTCGAACAAAACAGCCTGCCCT
>JAOTXY010000004.1 GCA_029862125.1 Gammaproteobacteria bacterium
TACGTAGGCTCACCTAGCGAAAGAAAGTTGATCGAAATGATATTGGAACTTCCTAAGGATAATCCGAGCACAGCTCGAATCGTGCTTCACAGTTTCTGGGATCGACATGGCTCCTAACAAGCGCATGCAGTCGGATCAGCAAACCGCTACGCGCTTTGTCAGCCGCTGATGCGAGGCGTTAGAGAGCGCAATGAGTTGTCTAGTACTTGATGCAATGGGTGTAATCTTCAAATCAGCTGACGACGTCGCTGAATTACTCATTCCATTTATTTCAGAGAAAACTGGAAGTTCTGATGAAGAGGCTATTCAGTCAGCATATATAGATGCAAGTCTCGGAAAATTAGACCCAGATGAATTTTGGGTGTATTTCAACATGCCTCCCGAATCGGAAGATAACTATCTTTCCCGGCATTCGTTAAATCCTGGCGCTCTAGAACTCTTAGCCTTTGCGAAAGAAAAAAAGGCTCCTGTATGGTGCTTATCAAATGATGTGGGCAGGTGGTCTAACAAACTTCGAAGCAATCTTGGAATAGAAGAATATCTAGCAGGTTCAGTTATTAGCGGCGATGTAGGCGTGAGAAAGCCAGATAGAAAAATCTATGAAATTTTGATTGAGCATAGTGGTTGTAAAATTGATGAATTATTATTCGTTGATGATCGAGAAAAAAATGTAATTGCTGCTCGTGATATAGGCATTGAAACAGTACTCTATAAACCAGAGGAAGGCTTCAGCTATGCAAAGAGTTGGATATCACGAGGCGTTATACGCCTAGACAAATGAGAATATTTGCCTCATCTCTATTTTTTCTGCTTGTAGTTGGGTGCAATATTGGAATTACCGTTCATGACGAAGATAGAGCGGCCGAGCTTGTTGCAGATTGTCTTGCGGCATTTAAATCTAATGAAGGTATACATTTAGCCTACGAGTGGACCGATGATAGACTTAAGGAGGAAATGCCTTTCAGGGAGTTTTCCAAAATTGTTTCGTCTATTCGAAACAAAAACCAAGGCGCAGATATACGATTGGTTGGATACGAGATTGTTAAATCCAAGGAAGCGATCATTGTTTATGCAAATTCGGAAATCAGTGAAGAACAAATGCACTTCAAATTCATTCTTGCAGGAACAAAACACAAGGACTATTACCTTTTAAATTTGAGTACTAACGATTCCGGATTCAATAAAAATGGAATTTATAAGGAGTATAGGCAATCAATCGTCGTCAAGGGCGTATAACAAACGCATGCAGTCGGACAAAGTGCCCGCTACGCGCGTACTTTGCCGCTGATGCGGGGCGTCATGCAATTGAGGAGATTACAAAAAAATGAAATTTGATCTAGATAAATTTATCGATGATTGCAAATCAGCTGTAGCAGGTGATAAACCTCAAAGGGCGATTTCCGAAATAGTCCAGAATGCAGTAATAGATTACAAAGGTGTAATGGGGGCCATTGGAGAGCCAAAGCGGGGAATGGTCGAAAAGCTATATGTCTCCGAAAACCTAACGATTCTAAATGTAGTCTGGGCACCAAAAATGACGATCATGCCTCACAATCATAATACCTGGGCAATTATCGGTGTTTACTCCGGACGAGAAGACAATATATTTTGGCGCCGAATAAAGAACGATAAAACGGGAAAAATTGAGGCTGCAGGCGCGAAATCGATAGCCGCTTGTGAAGTAGCAAAATTAGGTAAAAATATCGTCCACTCAGTAACAAATCCAACATCTGAATTTACTGGCGCAATTCATGTTTATGGAGGTAACTTTTTTGAAATTGAGAGAAGTGAGTGGGACCCCATGAGTCTAAGCGAAGGGCCTTATGATGTAGAAAAAACCCTTGCTTTATTTGAGGCAGAGAATTCAAGATTCGAACCCAGTAACACAAAAATTGCATAACAAGCGCATGCGGACGGATCAAAATGCCCGCTACGCGCTCATTTTGACCGCTGATGCGAAGCGTTAGGCATTCGTAGGCGAATAAATGGAACAATTGACCGAATATGTTAAAGAGAGAATTTGGTTGCTTGAGTACCCTGTCAGATTTGGAGGCATGGATTTATTTGGGCGTACGACAATCATACGATTAGAAAATGGAGACTTGATCGTTCATGATCCGTGCAAAATAGACGAATCTACAAAAGAAAAAATTGACGAATTAGGAATAGTAAAATACATCATTGCACCCGGCACCTATCATCATTTGTTTGTTCAGGATTTTCAGAAGAAGTATCCAAATGCAGAAACGTACTTATGCCCAGGTTTAGAGAGGAAACGACCAGATATTAAGTTTGATTGGATTCTTGGAAATAAGCCAGATTACAGATGGGAAGGCGCTATTGATCAAATCTTAGTGCAGGGGACGAAGATTATATGTGAAGTGGCCTTTTTTCATAAATCGTCGAGAACGCTAATTCTCGTAGATTTACTAGAAAACATCGGTGACGATTATGGCCACGAAGCAGGCCTTTTGCTTCGATTCTGGTGGAAAGCAATTTTTCGAATGTGGAACAATCCAAAGGCCGCTCCTGAATATCAGATGGGTTGGGGAAACAAAGAAATAGTCAAAACCACTCTTAATAAAATTCTTAGCTGGGATGCGAGAAAGGTGATAATCGCACATGGAGAAAATATAGAAGAACATGTAAGCGAAACGCTTGCTAAAGCATGGAAACGGGTACTGAATGCCTAATAAGCGCATGCAGGCGGACAAATCAATGGCTACGCCTTTGGTTTGCCGCTGATGCGAGGCGTTATGTAGCAGGTACTATCGGTGGCTATTCTCGGAAGGTTCGATTCTAAAATAATAGACCGCTAAATATTACATCGTATTTAAAACAATAATTAGTTCTCCAGAATCAACGCCCAAATTAACCGTTTGTTTAACCGTCTGTTTGAAAGTGTTGCCTCTCCATGCTGTTACGACTAACTCATGATTTCCGGGCCCCAATCCGGTAAATTGAAATTCCCCAATGGCATTCACGGTGACTTTGCGTGTCGAGCGGGTTCTAACGCCATTTTCATGTAGCGCCCAATTCAAATAAACCTCAGCACCGTCAAAGGTCTGACCAGATTCATCATAAATACTGCCCCCGAGATTGTACGGGCCGAGATCCATGGTCAGGATTACCGGCATAGCAGTATCTGGATCAAATTTTAATCCGGATACTCTTAAATTTTGTGGTCCCTTGATCGTCACCTTAAATTTTCCTTTTGGGAATTCAGATACGCTAAAAGTGCCATTCGCATCAGTTAGGACACTGGTAGTCCAGTATTCTTTTTCGACGGTTGTCACAGATAGCTCAAGATTGGTAACTGGCCGAGCATACGGGTCTACAATTCGGCCAATAAGTATGCCAAAGGGAATGGGATCCAGAATAATGTTATGTATTTCCTGATCTGACCTCAATTTAATCTGGGATTTGGTGTAGCTATCAAACATTCCCCGTGGAGAGACTTTTAATACATAGTCCCAACCCGGCTTGATATCGACAAATTTATACTCGCCAGAATTACCGGTGACTATCGAGTAACGTGCTTTCTGTGAGGGTGAGTATAATATTACTGTTTCACCGGCAATATATTCTCCGAATTCAGTCCCTACCCACCCAGATAAGGAGATGTTATTGGTTGCGGGGGGTATATCTTGCAACTTTTCAGTTGTCGTTTGAACTTCAATCTTCGACTGCACTTCTTGATTGCCATTACCAAGAGAAACACTTGGGCTCCTGACCTGATTTTCAGTATCGCTCTCTGACTTGGTTACTGCAGAAGTCGGCTGATGTTGCAGAGGATACCAATCGACTAATGGAAGGCTATAAAGCGCCATCACAATCGCCGCTAGACCAATTGACGAAACTAGTAACAGTTTTCGATAACCCGCCATTGGGACATTGTACCGGAGTATTTTATACTGACTGCGTATATTTCAAACCAACACGGTTTTATGGAACAGAAATCAAGAGCATCAGTGTTCACCCAAATAGCTCCCTCAAGTAAATATATCTGCAATGTTGAAATGTGAACATATGCCACATAACAAACGCATGCAGTCGGGCCCAGCAAAGCTGGGCCGCTGATGCGAGGCGTTAGCAGACGTAATTAACAAATTGGAGGATTATAAACATGACCCATATTCTCGATGAATTGGACTTGGGGCCTACCTTTCTACAGCACGAATGGCGGATAACGATTCAGTGCCCTACAGCTGGAATCGAGGTATTAACGAAGGCCCTAGGTCGTGATTTGCCCCTACAACAAGGTGCCTATGACAATTGTCTATATGTCAGGAATAATGGCTATCAACAGTTTCGCGCGCTTGAAGGGTCCCACGCAGGTGATGAAGGAACCATTCAAACCACTGAATCGAGTGAAATCATATTTACAATTACCGCCGATCCGGAAATATTGAAACTAGCGTTTGACGTGATATTTACTTATGGCGTTCAAGAGGAGCCAACGGTCAGCGTAGAAGAGGTTTGGGGAAGCCATTCAAAATATCTGGATGATAAAGACAACCCCAACCGATATTGGAATCGCCCGGACGCGGATGAAATCCACGGCTCATCTAGTTAGCCTCAAAAACTGTATCGTGAAACGGCTAACAAGCGCATGCAGTCGGACGAGGCGTTAGACGACAAAAGTGATGGCAAATATATTTGACAACCTGACAATACTCGCAGTCGAAGATATCGAGATTTCAAGAAGTTTCTATATCAACCAGCTGGGTTTCAATGAATATCTTAGAACTGGCGGCTGGTCATTTCTAAATCGCGGATCTTTGAATCTTCGCATCGGCCACTGTCCAGGCATTGTTCCTATGACGAGTTGTCAAGATCACTCGTTAATAGTTCAAGCGAACGTTGATGATGCAAACGAACTGTACCAAGAATTTATATCGAAGGGTGTGGACGTTTCGGAACCAGAAGACAAACCTTGGGGTTTCAGAGAGTTTGGCGTCATCACACCGGACGGTCATCGTTTCATGTTTACTGAGGCCCTGAATAATTAGTGCCACTGTCGCCTAACAAACGCATGCACTCGGATCAGCAAATTGCTACGCGCTTTGCTGACCGCTGATGCGGGGCGTTATGCATCTCTCCATTCAGCGGAAAACTATCAAACTTGATTTATGCACAGATTGTGCATACACTTAGTCGATGGAATTTGAGTGGGACCCAAGGAAGGCGAAGGAGAATCTGCGCAAACACGGCGTTGATTTCGCAGATGCGGTCATCGCCCTCGAAGATGAAAACGCACTCACCATAGAAGATCCAGGCCACGATGAGCCACGGTTCAAAACGCTGGGAATGGGCCCCACATTAAATATTCTATTTGTCGTTCATTGTGAGCAAACCGCAAATAGCATTCGAGTTATTTCTGCCCGCAAAGCAGATAAGAAGGAAACCAAATTTTATTTCCAGGGTTTGAGTTATGAGTGAAGATTTCAGTAAAGGTAAACGAGGTCCGGTCGTAAAGCCGGATCCAAATAAAGTGCGAATTACAATCCGCCTGGACGCGGATATTATTGAGTATTTTAAAGATATTGTGCATGAAGCTGGCGGAGGTAGTTATCAAACCTTGATTAATGATGCTTTGAGAGAACACATACAGGTACGTGATAAAGGATTAGAGAAGACACTCCGTAAGGTGATTCGAGAAGAACTCAAAGCTGCAGGATAAGATGCATAACAAGCGCATGCAGTCGGATCAGCAAATTGCTACGCGCTTTGCTGACCGCTGATGCGGGGCGTTATGGGGCAACTTCAAACTATTCTCGAGTTTCCAGTCTCGTAAAGTGACAGAACTAAAAACCAAGAAAACGAGAGCAAGCGTTCCGGCGTTTCTGAAATCCGTTGAAAATGAACAGCGACGCAAAGATAGTCTTAAGCTACTAGACATATTCAAACAAGTCACGAAAATGCCGCCGATACTTTGGGGCAACAGCATCGTGGGTTTTGGCGAGTATCACTACAAATCCGAGCGAAGTAGACAAGAAGGCGATTGGCCTCTTACCGGATTTTCCCCACGAAAACGTAATATGACGGTTTATATAATGCCAGGGTTCGCAAACTATCAAGATTTGCTGGAAAAGCTCGGACGTCACAAGACCAGTGTATCGTGCATTTATTTCAATAATCTGGAAAACATCGACGTAAGGGTGTTGAAACAGATCATACGAAGGTCTGTTGTCGATATGAAAAAATTATACCCATGGAAATAGCGAAGCTATTAAATGAAGTGCAATGGTATGCTGCCCCATAACAAGCGGTTGCAGTCGGACTTGCAAACCGCTACGCACTTTGCGAGGTGTTATGCGATTTTCTCAGACCTAACAGATAGATGAAGCATTTGTGCCCACATTGTCATGATGAATGCATGTCTACGATGCAAAAGTTATTCATGGGTTCGGCATCTTCAAGACCATGCAATAGCTGTGGAAGAGAAGTTACCATTCCGGGGAAGTATTACGTTTTGATGATAGTCGCTTTGGGGTTACTTTTTCTTGGTTCACAGATGGTGAAACTGGAGACGATACAAATTTTGATTATAGGATTAGTAATAGCAATTGTATTTTCGCTGATACAGATTTATATCGTTCCAATTTCAAAGAACAAATTCGACGAACTAAGATGATCTATATTGTATCGAATTGTGTAACCACGATTAAACGGAGAAATAATGGACATATATGAAAAGTGGGGATACTCGTTACTATCGATTATTGCCGCAATTTATTTGATTGCTATGTTTGTAGGAATGATAGCGGCCTTTCCGTATGGCCTACTAGGTCTTCTCCTAATGGCAGGCATTGGGGTTTTACTGGTTAAGGTAGTAAAAGAGCGGATGCAGAATAAAGAGGACGATTACTATTCTAAGGAGGTTGATAAATAATGCTTATTACTACGCAAGACGAATTTGCGGATCATGACATAGTTGAAACGATAGGTTTAGTCCGTGGCAATACAATAAGAGCCAGGCACATCGGCAAAGATATACTAGCCGGATTAAGAACGATAATCGGAGGGGAGATTTCCGAGTACACAAAAATGCTTGCCGAGTCCAGGGAGCAATCAATAGATAGAATGATCGCTGAGGCTAAGAGTAAAAAGGCGAACGGCGTTGTTGCCATGAGGTTTACCACCTCTCCAGTTATGCAGGGCTCCGCAGAATTGCTAGCTTATGGAACGGCGGTAAGGATACGGCCAAAAAATGCCTAACAAGCGCATACAGTAGGGCCCGGCAAAGCCGCTGATGCGAGACGTTAGGCGGCACAACTTTATTTACTGAGAAGGAGATGGTCGATAGCGAAACAGGTCAGGTATCAGAAGACGCCGCGATGATTTATGAAGCAGTATATCTTCCTGCATTGTTTAAGGAATGGTGCCCGCGGGTATTGGCAGCTGCCGATGTCAAGTCGGGACATCACGTTGTCGATATCGCTTGTGGCACGGGAGCCCTCGCCATAGCTGTGTCTAAAAAGGTAGCCCCAAATGGAGAGACTGTCGGGATTGATATAAATGAAGGGATGCTGGATATTGCCAGATCAAAGTCATTTTCGGTTGAATGGATCAATGCGCCCGCGGAAGCGTTGCCGTTTAATGATGAACATTTCGATTGTGTTGTAAGTCAATTCGGTCTCATGTACTTCGAAAATCAGGAAAGCGCGATACGGGAGATGATGAGAGTACTAAAACCAGGCGGCTCACTTGCAGTAGTTGTTTGGGATAGACTTGATAATAACCCTGGCCTCGCTGCCGAAGAGTATTTGTGGCGGCAAATATTTGATGATGAGGTGGACGAAACTCCTTATAGGCTTGGCGACAAAAGAGCTCTCGAAAGTTTGTTTAGAAAATCAGGCGTAGCCAATGTTCAAATTACCACTCACGAAGGAACTGCCAGCTTTGATTCAATAGAGAGCTGGATTCATACTGGAGCAAAGGGATGGACAGAGGACGATGCGCTTAGTGATGATCAATTACAGCTTTTACTGAAGACTGCGGAAGAAGAACTCACCAGCTTTAGAACATCAAATGGCGCGGTCGCCTTCCCTACATCAGCACATATAGTTACAGCTAGAAAATAGTGTAGTGAAAATAACAAGGCCGCCTAACAAGTGCATGCAATCGGGCGCGACAGAGCTGCACCGCTAATGCGAGGCGTTATAGGTTATGAACAATTCTCCTAAAGAAGATACAAAATTAACCGATCGACTTGCTGTTGGTGCACTAAGTGGTATCGCAGCATTTTTGACGGCTACATTTATATGGTTTGTCGTTTTCTATTCTCTTTCGATGGTAAATATAGAGTACCAACCCTCTTTTATATATGTGGTCATCTTCAGTATTCTTATGTTTGTATTGGGCTTCGCAACATTGACTAACTTGGTGTCGAAAATATTAGGCGCAATATGGCACTTTCTGTACCGGACTCTTCGAATATGGGAGTAAGCGGGCTAGATGAGAATTCCAAATTGAAGATAAGGGAATCTACAGAATCGGATCGCAGCGCAATTGATGCAATACACATGAATGCGTTTGGACAGCCGGAAGGTCAAGAAATCGTGGATCTCGTCAATGACTTGTTAAAAGATGAAACGGCAAAACCTTTGCTTTCACTGGTGGCAGAGAAAGACGGAAAGTTAGTAGGCCATATACTTTTCACAACGGCACGACTACAACCTGGAAATGAAGAAACCATAATTCGAATTCTCGCACCACTCGCGGTTTCAAGCGAAAATCAAGGGGAAGGTATCGGCGGAGGCTTGATTAAGGAAGGTCTGAAACAGTTAGCAGAATCAGGTGTGGACCTGGTTTTCGTACTGGGCCATCCTCACTATTATCCGAGATTCGGGTTCCAGACTGCAGGTCTTTTAGGGTTTGAAGCTCCACATACAATTCCGTCGGAGCACGCAGACGCCTGGATGGTTCAAGCATTGAAGACAGGCGGTCTTGCTGGTGAAAAAGGGAGGATTCAATGCTCAAAGATACTAGACCAACCTCAACATTGGCGGGAGTAGAGCCCGCTATGCTCGATCCTTGCCACTGATGCGAAACGCTAGGCGACTCCACATATATACAAGGAGAGGTTTATCGATTGTAGCGATCCTTTTTTTGGCATTCTACGCATGGAATGATCGAGAACCAAAGGATCACATTGGAGCTCCAGGCTCGTCCGGGGACTCTATCCTGGAAGAAGCTTTCGAACAGCGCCAGAGCGATCTTCAGGTACAAGGAAGTGGTGAGATCGTGAAGCTCTTAGCTGACGATAACGACGGTTCCCGCCATCAACGATTTATCCTGCGGTTGACCTCTGGTCGGACGTTGCTGGTTGCTCACAACATTGACCTGGCACCCAGGATTGCATCCCTGAATACAGGCGATTTTGTGGAGTTCTACGGAGAGTATGAGTGGAACCAAAAGGGTGGTGTCATTCATTGGACGCACCATGACCCTCAAGGCAGGCATGTATCGGGTTGGTTGAAACACAATGGGAAGACTTACCAGTGAATCCGCTCAAGCGGTCATCTAACCAGGCGATGTAGCAGATCTACCTGCTAGTATCTATATTAAAGGTCAAAAACTAATTAAAATTCCTGCCGGGCGCCAACCTACATGCAGTCTTCCACTGTTACCGTAGCTACTATCGGAATAGTTGTCACACTCGTTACGGCGATCGTACTTGGCGGCATAGCATTGTTTAATACACTGGAATTAGGTCAACTGGGTAATCTTTTTAAGCGCCATACAGTTATGATGCTTGATAAATCGGTAGAAATGGTAGAGCGTTACAAAAACGCTAAAGGCCAGTATCCAGTATCATTGGAAAACGCAAGAGCCTACCTGAAGGAAGGTGAAATTTACCCAGACCTGGACTTTATGGGTCCAATTAGACTTGGTGAAAGAGTACGTCATTTTCACTATGAGCAAAGAAACGATGGCGAAGAGTACTATCTTTTTGGAATTGGTCTTGATGGCGACCCCTTTTCAAATGATGATGTTTATCCTACATCTTCTGCTGTCGATAAGAGTGACGGTTTTAGCAGGCTGGAAATTGGCGCCTAACAAGCGCATGCGATCGGATCACAACACTCGCTACGCTCACGATTTTGCCGCTGATGCAGCGCTTTAGGCAATAGATCTAAAACCCGGAGACGTTAAAATGCATAAAAGTCGGTTAGGAGCATTGATAGTGGATTGTCAATCTGAAAATTTGTTTGGACATGCCGAGTTCTGGGGAGCGGCCTTAGGATCTGAACCAGAATCCCAAGAAGGGCAAATTGACCAACGCTATATTCGGCTCAACGGGCGCCTAATGAGGCACAGGTAATTTTACAGAAAGTCGATCACCCGAGCCGGGTTCATTTTGATATAGAAACAGACGACATCGAGGCCGAAGTTAATAGATTGTTGTCTCTGGGAGCCGAGATTGTAGAAAGAATGGAAAAGTGGGTAGTTATGGAAGCACCAAGCAAACATCGATTTTGTGTTATAGGTCCGATACGCCCTGATTTCGAAGAAAAAGCAAACGTGTGGGAATAGTAAAAAATTGCCTGACAAGCGCATGCAGTCTGACCATATCATCCGTCTCGAGAAGCTTCGTTTTGCCTGGGACGGGCAGTCGACGCCGTTGCTGAACATTACCAGTCTCGATGTGGCACGGGGTGAGCGTTTGTTTGTCCGTGGCGCCAGCGGCATTGGTAAATCGACGCTGCTGGGACTGATCGCAGGCGTCATAGCAGGTCAGTCCGGTGTGATTGAAGTGCTCGGCCAATCGCTCGATGCAAAAAGCGCCGCCGCGCGCGACCGGTTTCGCGCCGATCATTTCGGCATTATTTTTCAGCAGTTCAACCTGATCCCTTATCTTAGCGTCATTGAAAACGTAACCCTGGCCTGCGAATTCTCGGACGCGCGTCGGCGTAAGGCGATTGCACGCAGTGGCAACACGACCGACGAGGCGTTACGCCTGCTCGAACACCTCGACATGGCAGACACCAGCGTAATTCACAAGCCGGTCACCGAACTCAGCGTCGGCCAGCAACAGCGCGTCGCCGCAGCCCGCGCGTTGATCGGATCGCCAGAAATCCTGATTGCCGACGAGCCGACGTCTTCAATGGATGCCGATCGGCGTGCGGCATTTATAGAATTACTTTTCCGTGAGTGCGAGCAGGCGGGAACCACTTTGTTGTTCGTCAGCCACGATGCCGGGCTGCAAGGTCTATTCGAACGAGCGATCGAGTTCGACCGGATCAATCGACCGGCGAACGGCGAGCAGCAAGATTTGCAACAAGTCAGCTAAAATCGCGTTATGAATATCGGAGTCCTGGCAATTAAAAGTTTTCGCAATCGCAAGCTCAGCATCGGGCTGGCGATTGCCTCTATCTCGCTGAGTGTCGCCCTGCTCCTCGGGGTTGAAATCGTGCGCAACCAGGCCAAGTCCAGTTTTGCCAGCACCGTTTCCGGTACCGACCTGATCGTCGGCGCCCGGGGCGGCTCGGTAAACCTTCTGTTGTATTCAGTGTTTCGCATTGGTAATCCGACCAATAATATCGAGTGGCACAGCTACGACGAGATTCGCAATCTGACCGGTGTAAAATGGAGTATTCCGTTGTCGATGGGTGATTCGCATCGGGGTTTCCGCGTCATCGGTACCGATGACAATTATTTCGAGCATTACCGCTATGGCCGCGATCGAAACCTGGCACTGACTAAGGGCGCCTGGTTCGAACACGAAGACGAAACCGTACTAGGTGCAGAGGTTGCGGCCAGCCTGGGTTATCGCCCTGGCGATGAAATCGTCGTCGCCCACGGCGCAGGTGACGAGAGCTTTATCACCCACGACGAGCAGCCATTTCGTGTGGTCGGCATCCTGGCCAGCACGGGTACACCCGTTGACCGCAGCGTGCACGTAAGCCTCGACGGCATCGACCGTATGCACAAAGACTGGACAGGCGCCGATGACGATCACAACCACGATCCGCTGTATGCTACAAGTCCCGACACCGAACATGACGGGGAAGAAGAGCACGATGAGCATGACGATACGACTGATCACGCTGTCGACCGCAACATCAGCGCCTTTATGCTCGGCCTCGACTCACGCGCTGCCGCGATTGGCCTGCAGCGCCGGATCAACCAGTTCGAAGACGAGCCGCTGAGCGCGATCCTGCCTGGTGTTACCCTGCTGGAACTATGGCAGATTGTCGGCCTGGTCGAGCACACCCTGCGCGCCATATCGCTGTTTGTCGTCGTTGTCGGCCTGTCTTCGATGTTGATTATCCTGATGACGAGTATCAATGAGAGGCGCCGGGAAATGGCCATCCTGCGCGCGTTGGGTGCGCGGCCCGGTCATGTTTTTTCGCTGATTCTCGGTGAAGCGATCGCCATAACGCTATCCGGCATCGGACTTGGCATAATACTTGTGTACGGAGTTTTTCTGCTTGGCCATGGCTGGATCGCTCGCCAGTTCGGACTGTTTATCGAGATGAACTTGTTAACCCCGAATCTGGTCTATGTTGTATTATTGGTTATGCTGATTGGCTTTCTGATCGGCCTGATTCCAGGCATACGAATGTATCGTTATTCACTGATAGACGGCATGACCATTCGAATTTGAAACCCCGTGAGAAGCGTAAAAATGACGAAAAACGGATACCTGGCCGCGATTGCGGTTGTCACGAGCCTGCTGCTCAGTAGCGTTAGTACCGCAGGCGAGCCCCGGGAAATTACCTGGGACGACCTGGTGCCCGCCGAGGCACAGTTCGATGACGCATTCACCAGGCTGGATGATGACACGCTCTTCGAACTTAGCATGGTTGCTGGAGTTCGGGATCGGCTCGATGCGGGGATGGAAATCGATGAGAAAACGCTCGCCGGCCATCATGAACGCACCAGGAAGCTGGTTGACGATGGTGTCGATGTCGATGGGCTGATCGCAATGCGAGACGAAATCACCCAGGAGCGCATCGCCAAGACCCGCCTCGCCAACGAGGCCCTGGACGGCAAACCGGTTCGGATTCCAGGCTATCTGCTGCCGCTAGAATTCGACGGCGACAAGGTCACCGAATTCCTGTTGGTGCCCTATGTTGGCGCTTGTATCCACACTCCGCCGCCGCCACCCAACCAGATCGTTCACGTCAAGAACGACGAGGCATACACAACCGACGGCGGACTGTATACGCCGGTGTGGGTAAACGGGCTGATGAAAACCGAACAGAGTCAGTCCAACCTGGAATTTATCGACGGTTCGTCAGATATCCCCAGTGCCTATACGCTCGAGGCGGAATCCGTTGAGCCATACGAGTAAACGGCGTCTCTCTGCAATATTCCTGTTTACACGGGAACAACTTGGTCCTTGATTTGCAACTGTCTGTTGCGAGTCGGTTATTGCGGTTCAGGGCAGATTAACGAAGGCACTCTACTCGCAGCTTGTAGTCCCACGCAACTAATAGCAAAATATCGCTTAACAAGCGCATGCAGTCGGACCTGGCCTACGGCCAGGCCGTTGATGTAATCGTTAGCTGTACAAATGATGCGTAATTGTCCATGGCCTCAAAAAGAAAAGACCAAATTTGCACATTACTCAAAGGCATTGAAACTGGTGATGGGGCATCGGTCGCCGTGGTTAATCCTGACAAGTACATCCAGCATAATCCTCAGACTCACGAAGGAGGAGAGGGCCTGGTGGCACTGTTCAAAAGACTCTCCAAGAGCTCGCCCCGCGTCAATATCGTGCGCATCTTCTCGGATGGCGACTATGTATTTGCCCACACTGAATACGACTTTGACACTTCAAGGGTGGGCTTTGAAATCTTTCGCTTCGAGGGTGACCTCACCGTTGAGCATTGGGACAATATCCAGCCGAGGGAAGGACCCAACCCCTCCGGTCATTCGATGGTTGATGGGCCAACCGAAGTAACCGACCTCGATAGAACCGAACCCAATCGGGAAATCGTGCGCTCCCTTGTCGAAGACGTCCTTATCAATGGCCAACTCGACAAACTGGGGCATTACATTGACGACAAATCCTATTGCGAACATAACCCGCGTATCGGAGATGGCCTGTCGGCGCTACGCTCGGCGTTTTCTGATCCAATGTCTAACGGCGGCATCACTATAAAATACGACAGAATGCATCGTATTCTGGCAGAGGGAAATTTTGTGCTTACTGTCAGTGAAGGTTCTGTAAATGACGTGAACTCCTCGTTCTTTGACCTTTTCCGGGTTGTCCATGGCAAGCTTGTAGAACACTGGGATACGACCGAGGCGGTGCCTCCGCGCAGCGAATGGAAGAACGATAACGGCAAATTTTAAAGCTGAACTGAATCATTGGTACAATCTTCTCAGAAGATTCGAATAAACACAGGAGCATACAAAGATGATCAAATTTGTTATGTGTATAACACGGCACCCGGACATGTCTCGCGAAGAATTCATGGATTACTGGATGAATAAACATGGCCCATTCTTCATGCAAAACGCTGCTGCCATGAGGGCCAAAAAATATGTGCAATCTCAAACCATAGACACCCCTTTGAACGAAGGGCTGAGGAGTTCGCGGGGAATGCAGCCTGAATATGATGGCGTCGCCGAGGTGTGGTTTGAATCGGAGGAAGAGCTGATGGCAGGAATGAGCTCACCGGAAGGCCAGAAGTTAGGTGCCGCGCTGCTGGAAGATGAGGGAAATTTTATCGATCACTCAAAATCCTCGGCATTCATTGTCAAGGAGCATGAATTATAAGCAGTTAACGAGCGCATGAAGGTCGACAAGATGCCCGCTACGCGAGCACTTTACCGCTAATACGATGCGTTATGAGTTTGATCAACACGACGACGGTATAAAAAGCATGGGAACTGTAACAAATATCACACAGGTCAAATTTTCCGTTGGCGAGTTGGTACATCATCGCCTTTTTGACTATCGCGGCGTCATTGTAGATGTCGATCAAGATTTTCAGGCAACGGATGAATGGTACGAAGCAGTCGCTAAGTCTCGCCCTCCGAAAAATAAGCCCTGGTACCACGTTTTAGTGCATGGAAGTGATCATTCTACGTATGTCGCTGAACAGAATTTAGAGCCAGATGATATTCTGGAATCAATCAATCACCCCATGGTGGAACACTTCTTTACTGTGTTTAAAGACGGGAGGTATGTGCGTGTCGACCGGGACAACTAACCTGGAATCTCCCGGCAAGTGCATGCCGTTGGGCCCAGCAAAGCTGGTTCACTGATGCCAGGCATTGTGAAGGATCATGACAGCTAGATCCGACACCTTCGATGAGTGTTTAATAGAAATTGTCAGCCCAAAACTAATTGATATCGGATTTAAATTTGATAAAAGCAGAACATACCGCAGGTTTACAAACGAACAAACTGTTGCCGAGATCATTAATTTCCAACTAGGTCAACGACGCCTGGAAGGTAAGTTTACCGTCAATTTAGGCGTTTTATCCCAGGAAGAGGCACTGTTGAAAGGTGTAGAACTAGGTAAGGCTTATCCATACAGTTGCCCATCACAAAATAGAATTGGCTGTGTGTTACCACCAAAGTCGGAACTGCTTAAGGACGTTCCGTACCTGGGAATGATCTTTGGGTCTCATGATAAATGGTGGCGATTTTCTGCCGATAAAGAGTTTACCCAACGGCAAGTAAAAGATGTATGCGAAAAAATTATCACTTTCGGGGTGCCCTGGCTTGAAGACCATTCTTCATAACATGCAACAGGTTAGTTAACATGGCGGGCAAAGTTTTTTTTGGAAGTGTGGTTTTATGTTTGCTTTTTACCGGCCTCTCCCAAGTTTCAGACCCCGGTGTTTTGAGGATCCGTGGAGAACCCGCGCGAGTATTGTATTATGGCGGCTCCGGGTTACTCGTCGGAGTCTTTGCATTGGTTGCGTTAGGCAGTGGAATATACCTTGGTATAACCCGCTTTCAGGGTGTTTCTGTGGTCCAGCGCCGCGTCGTATTGTCCACAATGCTCCTGGTTTTGATTGCAGCCTTGATCATTTTAGTGATTCGATTCTATCCGGGCTAAAGACGAAAACTATACCGCCCTGCCACATAACAGGCGTAGGCAGACGGACCCAGCAGAGCTGCATTGCCGATACGTAGCGTTGGAAGCACCTGGCTTCGTAGGGGAAACTAGATGTTAAAGAAAACATTCAAACAGCTCGAACAATCGGGCTGGCGAGATAAAGCAGCCGCTTATGACGATATCTTCGCCCTGATTACCCGGCAGGCAATTAGCCCACTACTCGACAGCTTTGGCGATTTAACAGGAAAGCGCCTTTTGGATGTGGCCTGTGGAACTGGCCATTTAGCTGCTGAGGCCACGCAGAGAGGCGCCCATGCCGAAGGCACTGATTTTGCAGATACAATGCTTGCGAAGGCTTCCGCCAATTATCCTGATATTGCGTTTTACGAGGGTGATGCCGAAAACCTTTTTTACGACAATGGACTTTTTGATGCCATCGCATGCAATTTCGGCCTTTTGCACTTTGAAAACGCGGACGCAGCCATCTCGGAAATGCATCGCGTGCTGCGAAGTGGAGGGCAATTTGCATTTACTGCCTGGTGCAGTCCTGATCAAGGCTGCGATTTCATGCGTCTAGTGTGGTCAGCAGTTCAGGCTCACGGTAATCCTGATGTAGATCTTCCGCCTGCACCTCCGATGTTCCGCTTTGCAGACTCTGAAGAATGTAAAAACGCGGTACAGGCAGCCGGTTTCTCAAATCCAGAGGTTTCGAGATTGGAGCTGACCTGGACTGCGAGTCATGCTGATGAAATTATCGAGCTAATTTATAAAAGCATCGTTCGTGCACCCATGGTGCTGGAAGCACAGACACCGGAGGCTCGTGAACGCATTCACGAGGCGATTATTTCAGGAGCGGAAGAATTCCGCTCGGGCAGTAAGATCGAGATGGCTTTTCCGGCGATGATGACCATTGCAACCAAGCCGGGGTGAATGTGTATTTTTGGCTGACCTCTAACACGGCGCTGCAGTCGGGCCAGCCTGCGGTTGGCCGCTGAACACAGCATTTTGTACAGGAAAGAATCATGGAACACGTATTCTGGTTGAGAAAAGGAAAAATCGCGGGTCGCTCGGGACCAAATACCGTCATGTGGGATCTAAACGAAATTAAGGCTAATGGAATTACTGCAATCCTTTCGGTAAATAATGGGGACGCAGTTCATGAAACGATGCTTTCAAACCTGGGTATAACCTATTCAAGCATACCGATGTCTTCGAATGCGCCAGCCAGGAAAGGAGATAAGGAACTTTGTTTACAAAACCTGCCAAAAGCGATGGATTTTATCCGCAGAAACATTAAGAAAGGCCCGATATTGATTCATTGCCGTTCCGGAAAGGACAGGACAGGTATGGTTATGGCTGCCTACTTAATTGAGTTTGAAGGATACGATGTACACAAATCCATGAAAGAAGTACTGGCTGTTCGGCCGATCGCATTTAGCGCGGAAGGCTGGAAGGAATTTGGCCTGGATGTCCTTAACCACTACAAAACACTGAACCAGGGGAGTAGCAATGAAAATTGACGGAGGATGTCAGATATAAATATCCGCATCGTAAACGAACAAGACCTGGATCGATGTTACGAAATTGAATCTGTTTCGTACTCGGGTGATGAGGCCGCTACCAAGGACAAGATTTTAAAGCGAATTAAGACCTACCCGGAAGGGTTCATTGTTTTAGAAAATGATGGGGAGGTTATTGGTTTTATTAACTCCGGAGCCACTCAAAAGGTTGAACTATCGGACGAAGAATTTAAAGAGCTAGTCGGCCACGATCCTGAAGGTAAACATATAGTCATTCTGTCAGTTGTTGTTCATCCCGATTTCCAGGGAAGGGGTATGGCCGGTAAACTCATGAATAGCTTTATAGACAAGATGAAAGCGCTTGGTAAAACTGAGATCTTCCTGATTTGTCAACCAGAGCTAATCGGCATGTATGCAAGATACGGTTTTGTTAACCTGGGAAAATCGGCCTCGGACCATGGCGGTCTGAGCTGGCATGAAATGTCATTATGCTTACAAGACAAATAGCAAGCGCATGCAGTCAGATTAAACTAAAGTCGGGCGTCTGATGTGAGCATTATTTAGCAATTGGAGATACAAGTGGACAAGGCAATAGTCGGGGTTTTGGCAGTATTCGGTATCTTGCACCTGTTGCTGATAGTCGTGCCAATCAGCACTACTCTGCGAGCATCTATTTCCGTTAAAAGTAAAATATTTTGGTGTGCATTCCTTGTGCTCCTTCCATTTATTGGGGTGGCATATTTCCATTTTCGATTCAGGTCAAGCCTGTTTATGGGAAAACCTTATGAACCAAGTCCGCATGATTTAGGAGTGAGAAATCCGCCTGATTCACGAAAGGATAGAGATTGATCTGGAGGTCACATAACAAGCACATGCCACAGCACCCGACTAGAGCGGGCTGGGATATGAGCGGTAGGGGGTTATGAAGCACCCTATTGTTGGATACCACAAGGATGAAGAGAACCAGTGGGTTGCGGAGTTGGCATGTGGGCACAATCAACATGTCCGAAACAATCCACCCCTGGTCAGCAGACCCTGGGTTGAATCAGAGCCCGGCAGAGAATCCATGCTAGGTTATAAGTTGGATTGTAAAAAATGTGATGCGGATTTACCCGTAGACAATAAATGAAAAAGGAGAATTGTAAATGGCTCAGTACCTCATTGTTTATCTAGGTGGCGATCAGCCATCCAGCCCCGAAGAGGGCAAGCAGCATTTTTCGAAATATATGGCGTGGTTATCCTCGTTGGGCGACTCGGCGGTCAGTCCCGCCAATCCGCTTAAAAATACGAGCACAGTAAATACCGACGGTACTGTTACAGACGGGGGCGCAACGAAAATGTCCGGTTACACTATAATCGAAGCAGATTCTATGGAAGCGGCACTGACGATTGCAAAGGCTTGCCCTTTCCTGGATATTGGAGGATCACTTGAGGTATCCGAGCTGGTTGAGATGCCAGTGTAAAATTAAATACGATAACCGCATTAACCTGTGCCCCGGAATGGCACCACTTACGCTCTGTGTATATGGTGTCCGTTGATGCGAATCTTCAGGATAAAAACTTGGTGGGAAAGAAGCTGAACACAGGGCGAAACCCCAGCACCAAAGAGTTGCTCGAAGCTGAGCGGGTATTGAGCCTTCACCCACAGCAGAGAAAAACTCACCCGTCAGCTATTCCGGCAGATGTGAGTAAACTCGATCATATTAATACCTACGGATCATTGCCCGAATACTATGTAGATCAGCCATTCACCTGTCGGCAATGTGGCAAACATGAAATATGGAAAGCCAGGGATCAAAAATGGTATTACGAAGAAGCAAAGGGCCATATTGATGCAACTGCTGTTGAATGCCATGCATGTCGAAGTCGAAACAAGGAGAGGCATCAATTGAAATGAATTGCTGCCTGACCGGACGTATAACGTTTTGATAGCTTTACCGACCATTCTGCTCATTTGCGCAACAATAATTTTCCTTGTCGCCGAACGAGTTTTTCCTGGAAGACCATTACCCCATTCAGCGGGTTGGTATATACGTTGCCTGTCAATAAACCTCGTGCAACTTGCCATTACTCTCTTGTTCGGTGGATTATGGCTGGAGTGGCTTGGAGGAGAATCATTTTTTAACCTGGCCCAACTCGCATCTCCCTGGGTCGAGGGTTTTATTGGCTGGTTTATAGGAACATTTGTATTTTATTGGTGGCATCGGCTCAGGCATCAGAACAGGTTCTGGCAAGTTTTCCACCAGATTCACCATTCCGCCTCACGTATCGAAGTACTTACCTCGTTTTATAAGCACCCGGTCGAAATTTTCGTAAATTCATTGCTTGCTGCAGTCATACTCTTTCCGTTACTCGGTGTCTCGTTAATGGCGAGTTTTTGGTATAACTTTTTTGCGGCAACAGGTGAATACTTCTACCACGCAAATTTAAAGTCGCCGAATTGGATAAGGTATTTTATCCAGACACCTGAACTACATTCTGTGCATCATCAATACGATGTACATAAATATAATTTCAGTGACATACCGATTTGGGATCGTCTATTCGGCACTTACAAGGACTCCATATCATTTACCGAAAGATGTGGATTTCCGGATGGCGCGGAACAGAGAATAGGCGAAATGTTACAATTCAAAGATGTCTATGAAATGAAAATACCTGACAGGCGTATATAGAAAGCCACTTAACAAGAGTTTGCGATGTATCGACTATCCAGGTTTCTTTCCAAGGTGACGTAAAAATCAGCACTGTTAGCTATTAGTGTTACCTATTTTGAATTCCCACCCATCGGTTACGAGGGAATGGTTTTTGTGAGTTCTGTCGGCGTGGTGCTTACTATTGGTTCAGGAGTACTGTCGTTGGCTCTTGCCACGATTCTGTTTATTAAAAAAACGTCGCCAAAACCGGTAAACGCAACCGTAGTATCCATCCTTTCAATTATTTTAGCGTTTGGCTATGTCTGGAACATGTAAAAGGGCAAGGACGAGTTACCGATCCAGAACATTGGTGCCATGATATAGAGCCTTAATATAGTTCGGCCAAATTGCTTAACATCCATGAACATACTTAAATATACCGCGTTCCTGTTTTTAGGTTTTTCGTTTGCAGGCTTTTTGTGCGTAGCCTGGCTTTTAATCGTGGTTCCGACATCCAGTTTCGATACACAGGGGCCGGGCCTGATGGGCGCAATCGTTATGTTCGCCGCTCAAATATTCGGATTCGTCGGTATATTTTTGTTCGCGGTATGGATTGCAATTTCCGCTTACCGGGGTTCCTGGAAAAATAATGATAAAATACAGCCTGCTAAAAAATCGAAATGAATTATCAAAAAGTGTGGCTAAGAAAATTGGCAAACTGGAGTCATGAGCTTACAGGCACCAAGAGATACTGAAGGATACCTGATAAATCCCGGTGACTGGACTGAGGAAATTGCCATTGAGCTCGCGACCGAAGAAGGGGTTGAATTAAATGACACTTACTGGTCGGTTCTTAAGTTTATGAGGGCGTATTACGACGAACATAACATTGCCCCGGATGTTCGTCACCTGATCAAGCACCTGGCAGATCAAAAGCAATGCGAAAAAAGAAAAGCAAAAAAACTTGTTTTTAAATTGTTTCCATACGGATATGTTAAACAGGCGTGTAAAATTGCCGGCATGAAAAGACCGCGCGCATGGAGCACAGGCTAAAAATTACCTGTCCAGCACGAACCGGCGGACTGAACAACTGCCCGCTAAAGCTTGCGCAAGCGGATGAGACCCTGGGATTGTTGCAGTCAGAACCGATGTGCGATGAGGAACAGTCATGAAGAAACTTAAAAATGAAAAAGAGATGCTCAAAAAAGCAATTATCGAAGGCGTTAAGTACGGAGAGAAAAGAGGCGTGGTCGAGTTTGAACCCACCGACTCGGCAAACGAAAAAATTGAGTACATATATCGGCTACTGGTGCACGATAAAGTAATCCAGCCTATTCCACAGGATCAGATTTCACAAAAATCAATGATGCATAAACTGGCAATATGGGCCTCAAGACTGGAATAGGTTCAATTCCATGTGCAAAGCCGTATGAAAAATTTTGTCATCAGAACATTTCGCTCCGACGACGAACCTGATGTCATCGATCTATGGCGTCAGTGCGGGTTAATCGTCCCCTGGAACAATCCCGAGACTGATATTCAGCGAAAACTTTCAACTTCTCCCGACCTGTTTTATGTCGGATTACTCGATGACGAACTGATCGCAAGCTGCATGGCAGGGTATGATGGTCATCGCGGCTGGATTTATTTCCTCGCAGTGAAAGACGCCTGTCAACGCAAAGGTTTTGCCTCAATGCTCGTAGATCACGCCGAATCAGAACTGATTAAGCTGGGTTGCCCGAAGGTAGAACTAATGGTCAGAAAGACTAACGAAAATGTTATTTCGTTTTACCAGAGTGCCGGCTATGACATTGACCCGGTCATGGTACTGAGCAAGCGGTTGATACAAGATGAACCGCATGACTACTAACAACGATGAGGTAATCAGGTCGGTTCAAAACTGGGTGGAATCTTTTGTTGTAGATTTGAATCTATGCCCGTTTGCCAAGAGCGTGCTGGCAGATAGCCGGGTACGTTTTACCGTGGCAGGTGCAGCGACCGAAGAACAGTTACTAACCGCGTTGCAAGTTGAACTGGAACTGCTAAGTCGCGACCCATCGATCGAAACCACGCTGCTGATTCACCCCGGGGTATTACAAGACTATTACGACTACAACCAGTTCCTGGATAGCGCCGATCAATTACTGCTGCAACTGAAACTGGAGGGTATCTACCAGGTCGCGAGCTTCCACCCGGATTACCAGTTTGGCGGCACCGCCCCGGATGATGTAGAAAACTATACGAACCGATCACCCTATCCCGTTTTGCACCTGATTAGAGAAGCAAGCCTTGAGCGAGCCCTTGCCGAATTCCCAGATGCAGATCAAATCCCTTCGCGTAACATTGCATTGATGAAAAGCCTGGGCCAGGACAGGTTAGCCATTTTAACGCGGGTATTCTCTGGCGATGAAGAGTCAAAATGATTGATAATAGGCAGCGGATGATCGAGCTAGAACTTTTGCCGATTATTCATCATTCTTGATAACGAAGAGATACTGGAGAAAGACATGGCAAACGAAGGCTATCACGAACCCATTGGCGAACTAACCGATGAAACCAGGGATATGCACAGAGCGATAACCTCGCTGATGGAAGAGCTGGAAGCAGTTGACTGGTATAACCAACGCGTTGATGCCTGTAAGAACAACGAACTTAAAGCAATCCTTGCACACAACCGCGACGAGGAAAAGGAACATGCGGCAATGGTACTTGAATGGATTCGCCGACAGGACCCGACATTCGATAAAGAGCTTAAAGACTACCTCTTCACCGAGGATGAGATTGCCCACGGATAAATTATTGCAGGTACAAGATTACGGGCAACGGCAGGACGAATCATGTTTTCCATAGAATCGTGCGAGCTTCCACAAGAAGCGCTGCTGAATAGCTACTCTGACAGTGGCGCCTACACGGATTGTTATCGCACCGAAGTGCCCGGGAGCGTCACGAATACACAGTATGTCAGCGCCTTCTATACCACTTCACTCTTCAAGTTAGAACGCATGATACTGGCCAGGTTTGTATCAAAACCCTCAACTGATCGCGAGGTGGAACAATTGGCAGCAGGTTCGACCAACCTGTTTGCTGCCTGGCAGGTGGAAAGCAGAGTCGAAAACCAATTGTTAATGTCCGATTTCCGCGGCCGCACCAGGTCCTGGTTCATGGCGCTTCCAGCTGGCGAAGATAACGACTCAGGGACGCATCTATATTTCGGCTCCGCGGTCACGACGGTACCAGATCAAAAAACAGGCAAGATGACGCTAGGCAACGGATTTCGCGTCCTGCTCGGTTTTCATAAAATTTACTCGCAGCTGCTCTTATACTCGGCCAGGTTACGCCTCAAGGCGCACTCGGGCGGAAAGGGCTAAAGCATGCGCATCGTGTCCTGGAATATCCGCGCCGGCAGCGGTAAACGCGCAACCGGGGTACTGGCGCAATTGCTTGCATGGCAGCCTGAAATTATCGGACTAAGCGAATTTCGCGGTACCAGTGCAAGCCAGTGGCTGGCATGCGAACTGGAGGTAGCCGGATATTGCTACCAGCTGAGCAGTATTAACCCGAGACTGCCCGCCAAAAACGCACTCCTTCTGGCCAGCCGATATCCCCTGCAGGCAATCAAGACAAGGGGAATGCCGCGTGTTCGTGAACGCTGGCTGATGGCCGCTGTTGATACCCAACCCGCATTGACGCTCGGCCTTATGCATGTGCCGAACTACACTGCGCCAGGTTTGAAATATCCATTCCTGGCCTCGCTGTTGAAGATGGTTAAGAAATGGAATCAGGGGCCGGGGCTCTTAATGGGAGACACTAACTGCGGTAAGCGCGGTCTTGACGAGGAAAAGCCACAGGGTCCCAGGTTTCAGCGCGAACATGACTGGATCGTCGACATGGAGCAGCATGGCTTTGCAGATGCTTTTCGCCACCTTCACGGAGATCGCCGCGAGTACACCTGGTATTCGCACCGTAATAACGGATTTCGGCTCGACCACGCTTTTTGCAGTCCGCAGCTGGTGCCAGCGATTGCAGGCCTGCAACATGCCTGGGGCAGTGACTCGGGACATTCCCATCGCCGTGATGCGCTGAGCGATCACGCGGCTGTGCTGATTGACCTCGAAACCGACAAAATTTAACTCCGGTTAAAGTTGAGTTAGCATTACCAAGGACCGAACAAAGCTATTCGGGAATATGGCCCAACGGCGATACAGCCCGAAAGTTCGATTTTTAACCGGACTCAAGAATGATGATGGCTATCGCCGACAATCCTGCATTATTGATCATCGACGTTCAGCAAGGTCTTGCCGAACCATCACTGGGATTGCGCAATAATCCGGACGCCGAGGACAATATGTCCGCCTTGCTCAGCGCGTGGCGCGAACACGAGCTTGCGATCATTCACATTCGGCATTGCTCAGTCGAACCGAACTCTCCATTACGCCCCGAACTGCCCGGTAATGCGTATAAAGACCAGGTAAGGCCGTTAACTGGAGAAAAAGAATTTACCAAGGCGGTTAATAGCGCCTTTATCGGAACCGGCCTGGAGCAGTATCTACGAGAATCGGGTATTTCGAGACTGGTCATTATGGGGCTCACTACCGATCACTGCGTCTCGGCATCAACCCGCATGGCTTCCGATCTCGGCTTTGATGTGATCCTGGTTAGTGATGCGACCGCGGCATTTGAACGCGTTGGCTACGACGGTGTTCATTATTCCGGCGAGGAAATCCACCGGGTTAACCTGGTAAGCCTTGACCGCGAATTCTGCGTGCTTCGTTCAACCGCAGAAGTATTGGGCGAAATTCAAGCGTAATTAACCTGGAGAACAACTGTGAATAAAACCGGCGGTTGCCAATGCGGCAGCATTAAATATGAATTAACCGGCGCACCGAAAATGCTCTATATCTGCCATTGCAAGGACTGCCAGAAACAGTCGTCGAGTGCATTTGGCATGTCGTTGAGGATGGATCCTCACGACATCGCTTTCATACAGGGCGAGGATCGCTTGAAAACCTGGGATACCCGCGGTGAAGACGGTGCAATCAAGCGCTGCGCCTTTTGCCCCGATTGTGGCACCCGTATCATTCACGGTTCCGACAGTCCAGATGAGGTGGTCAGCATCAAGGCAGGTTCGCTGGACGATACCAGCTGGCTGGATCCGGTGGCGCATATCTGGTTGCAAAGCGCACAACCCTGGATAGCCATCGATCACGATCACTACCGCTGTTTCGAGCGGGAACCCGAAGACGAAAATGCGTTGAGAAAACGATGGCAATCACAAAATCCTGTGAACTGACATTGCAGCGCGTTGTAACCAGGGGCCATTGCCATCGCGACAAGTGCAGCTAAAGCAATTTGTACCTACGCAGGGTATCATCGACAGTAAATCACTGGCTTACTGAACTCCGCCATGTCCACTATCAAACTACTCGGACTTAGAATCAGCGTTTACACCCGCATCGCGCGAATGGCGCTCGAGGAAAAAAGTGTCGATTACGAGCTTGAGGAAGTCGATATATTCGCCGATACGGGACCTCCCGCAGAATACCTTGCGCACAATCCGTTCGGTACTATTCCATGCCTGATGCATGGTGAATTCTACCTGTACGAAACCGGTGCGATTACCCGCTATATCGACGAAACATTTCCCGGCGTGGCATTGCAGCCGTCGGTTTCGTCACGACGCGCGCGCATGAATCAAATCATTAGCATTCTTGATGCCTATACCTATCGGCCGATGGTTTGGGATGTTTACGTGCAGCGTATTGTCGTGCCCAGTGGCGGTGGCAAACCGGATGAAAGCCTGGTAGCAGCGGCCTTGCCAAACTTGAAAAATGTCCTCCAGCAGCTTGAACTCCTGCAGGATGAATACGAGTTCCTGACGGGCGATTCAGTATCGCTAGCAGACCTGCATGCCTATCCGATGCTTCGCTACTTCATGGAAACCCCGGAGGGTTCGACAATGCTGAAATCGTATCCCGGACTGGAACATTGGATGCAACAAATGCAGGCAAGACCAAGCGCACGCGCGACGAGTTTTCATACCACGACAGAAACCGAAAACGGCTTTTAACAGAGGAAGTCGGGAAGAGACCGGTGCTTGTTACCCACGAGGATGAATCCACTTACCAGGTCAATAACAACAGTTACGTGATTCCGGTGCTATTTTTGTGCATTCCACCGCTAATGCTGATCGAGCTTGGCCCCGGGGTACTTGATGGCAGCATTAAAACCGGTGAACTGGTTGGCCTGTTTATCGGCATCCTGTTGCCGCTAGTAGGGGCCTATTATTACATTGAGTTTGCGAGCTTCACCTTTTCCAGAACTGAAGGTGTGTTTCACTGGCGCTGGCGCAACCTGTTTAATAAAAAGACTGGGCAAGTGCCATTCAGCCGTATCGCCAAGGTCAGGCGCGATGCTATCGAATCCGGCGATTCGGGTGGTCTGAAATATTCTCATCGGCTCGTCGTGATCCTCGACGATAATACGATCATACCCCTGACGCGGGGTTACTCAGGTTTGCACAGCAAGAAACTGGATCAAATAGTTGATCAAATTCGTGATTACATCGGGCATAGTAGCGCGATGCACTGATGGCTCTAATAGATGCCAGGCAAAACATGACTTACTACATTGTTAAAATTGTTATCTCGGCAATACTGATTGTCGCAATCTCGGAAATATCCAAGCGCAGTTCGTTGCTTGGCGCCCTGTTGGCATCCATACCGCTGGTGTCGGTGCTGGCGATGATCTGGCTTTATATCGATACCAAGGATGTCGACCGGGTAGGCGCGCTTGCATCCAGCATTTTCTGGCTGGTATTACCGTCGCTAGCCCTTTTCATTGCTTTGCCGCTGCTATTGAAACAGGGATACAATTTTTATCTCAGCATGGGGGCATCGATTACGATAACCATCGGTTGCTACTGGCTAATGGTCGCACTACTCGACCAGGCAGGCATTGAGCTCTGACTGAAGTCGGGTTATGACAATGATCACCTTGTTAAGGCTGAGAATCTGATGGAAACGAAACAGTTATACCTGATTGCAGCCGATGCCACTCTTTTCATCCATGCGTCGTTTGTCGGCTTTGTTGTTTTCGGATTAATCCTGGTCTTTGTCGGCAAGCTGTTTTCCTGGTCCTGGGTGCGCAATCGCCGGTTTCGCATGGCACACCTTGCGGCGATCGGTATCGTCGTGCTGCAATCCTGGTTCAGCGTTATCTGTCCTCTTACGCTGTGGGAAATGGAACTGCGGGACAGGGCCGGTGATGTAACCTACCCGGGATCGTTCGTTGCGTACTGGCTCGAAACACTGCTTTATTACCGTGCGCCGGAATGGGTGTTTATTTTACTGTATACCCTGTTCGGGGCACTGGTAGTCGGCAGCTGGTTCTGGGTTCGCCCCAGGGGCTAATCTGCTTGCATGCTTCGGCCAGGTATATGACGTGCAGTGCTATACGATAGAAATTTATCCACCAGCAACGGGATGCTACCCCGTCGAGCCGGGGTAGAACTTTCGTGCAATCTCGGGATAACTGCGCACCCAGCGTTGCCAGTATTTCTCGCCAAATACTGCAGGTTGTACCCGACTCTCCATACCGCCGATACCGGCAGCCATCTCCGAGCGTGACGCCATTAACCCCTCGTTACGATGACGTCTACTTGCATTGACGCGATCGATGTAGTCGGCCGCTAGCGGCAATGGTTCAAGCACCGTATTCAGGTCTGGGCTGTAAAAAAACGCTGATGAATAACGCTCTCGCCCTGTTTTATTGACGACCCGATGCGGGGTCGCGATGAAATAGTTATGCGTTACCAGTTGCAGCAATTCCCCCGTGTTCACAACCAGGCTACCCGCAACGGGATCGACCGGGTACCAGGTGTCATCGTTGGCCTGCGCTTCAAGGCCGGTATTTTCATCCTGCAGCAGCAGCGTCAGGAATCCTGAATCCTTGTGCACGCCAACACCCTGCCCGCCAGCACGGGTTTGCGGGTAGCGAATCAGTTTCAGGTAGGGTGAGGGATTTTCCCCAAACACCTGTTCTATATGAAATTCATCGAGGTCAAGGGCAAGCGACATCATGCGCAGAATTTGCCGGGAAATTCCGGACAGGCGTGAGAAATAGTCATTGACCGTTTCCCTGAAACCCGGGATAGCCGCTTCGGATGGCCACAGGTTGGGGCCCACCAACGCCATGTAATAGGGATCCGGTTCGGGAAGCGGATTGCGATCGACACCGATATCAATCTGCTCGCGGTAGTCGACCTGGTTGTTGGTCAGTTCCGAGCCCAGTTTTTCCCAACCGCGAAACTGCGGGGAACCGTTCTTATCAATCGCCTTCTTGAGTTCCTCCGGCAGCGCAAAAAATTTCTTAAGCATCGCCAGGTAAGCCTCGCTGACCGACCCCGGGATGCCATGGTTGACGACATAGAAAAAACCGATTTCATGGCATACCTGGCGAAGTTGCCGGCACAATTCGAGCCGCCTTTGCCTGTCTCCCGCAAACCAGGGTTCCAGATCGATTACCGGGAGTTGGTGGGTCATGAAATTCGAACAGACAAGGTCGTCGTCTCTATGAGAGGATAAGCATCAATTATAAACCAAATCAACGCTGTCCATGATTAGCTACCTGGCTGATATTGTTGTCGCGCTGGTCGCGATATCGCATCTCGGTTTCCTGCTGCTGGAAATGTTCCTGTGGGAAAAACCGCTCGGGCTGCGCGTGTTCAGACAAACCACCGAGCGCGCCGCGATAACCCGGGTACTGGCGGCAAACCAGGGGCTTTATAACGGCTTCCTTGCGGCCGGGCTGTTGTGGGGCCTGATTCTTGGTGCCGAGGGTGGCGCAATCAAGATTTTCTTTCTTGCCTGCGTGATTATTGCCGGGGTCTTCGGAGCGGCCACCGTAAGCCGTCGAATCCTGTGGATCCAGGCCGCACCCGCGGCTCTCGGCCTGATCCTGGTGCTTGCTGCTAATTGAGTGTTGACAGGTAAAGACGAGCAACGCCTGCCATGATGTAACCCTCGCGAGAATACCTGCCATTGAAGACGAGAATACTTATTGGATTCCTGGCGCAGGCATTTGCCGCATGAGCTTCAACAAGTGCATGCATTGATGGACGA
The DNA here is from genome assembly GCA_029862125.1 of Gammaproteobacteria bacterium. GTDB lineage: Bacteria > Pseudomonadota > Gammaproteobacteria. The sequence goes on from JAOTXY010000004.1 coordinate 29,310, forward strand.
AAATCGAACCAGTGGTAAGATCGTTGTAACACCAGACTAACGCCAATGAATATCTTAAGAATAGCTGCTTTCGCTGACGCCGGGCTCGGCGGCAACCCGGCCGGGGTCATGATTGCCGACTCGCATCCCGACGACGCCGAAATGCAACGCATTGCGGCCGAGGTCGGTTACTCTGAAACCGCGTTTGCGATGCCCGAGGGTGACGCCTGGCGCGTGCGTTATTTCTCACCCGAATCCGAAGTCCCGTTTTGCGGACATGCGACCATCGCACTCGGGGCGGCGCTGGCGCTCAAGCACGGCGACGGCGTGTTTAAGCTGCAACTGAACCAGGCCGATATTACCGTCGAGGGGGAGCACAACGCCGGATCGCTATACGCGGCACTGCAGTCACCGCGGACGCATAGCGCACCAATGCCTGCTGAACTATTGGCCGAAGTGTTGGCCCTGTTCGCTTACCGCGAAAGCGATCTCGATGTTGAGATTCCGCCTGCGCGCGTGCACGGCGGTGCGAATCACCTGGCAGTATGTCTCAATTCACGTGCGGCGTTGTCGGCGATGCAATACGACCTTGCAACCGGACGCGAACTCATGAACCGTGAGGGTTTGATTACGATTCTACTAGCTTACGCTGAATCTCCACGCCTGTTTCATACCCGTAATCCGTTTGCCTCGGGTGGCGTTTACGAGGATCCGGCCACCGGCGCTGCAACCGCTGCTTTTGCAGGCTATCTGCGCGACCTCGAATGGCCACACCAGGGATCGATTGAAATTATCCAGGGCGAAGACATGGGGATGCGTTCCCGTCTCAGGGCGGAAATCAGCGATGAGCCTGGCAGTTCAATCCGGGTTTCCGGCAGCGCCCGCATTATAGAGGACTCAGCCGCATGAAAATAACGATTGCCGAGCACCGCTTCAATGCCGTATTCGAGGACGATAAATCGCCTGCCACCTGCGACGCCTTTCGCGCGGTTATGCCGTTCGAAAGCCAGGTCGTGCATGTGCGCTGGAGCGGTGAGGGGGTGTGGATACCCCTCGGTAACATGGACTTCGAGGTCGGCCACGAAGACGCGACCACCTACCCCGCTCCCGGGCAAATCCTGTTGTATCCAAAAGGAAAAAGTGAAACCGAGATCCTGATCACCTATGGCAGCGTCCAGTTTGCATCGAAGGCGGGCACCCTCGCCGGCAATCATTTCGCAACAATCACTGCCGATCTGGAACAGCTGCGCAAAATAGGTGTTGCCACTCTCTGGGAAGGTGCCAAACCGATCCTGTTTGAAATTTGAATCAGCCCGCCACCAGTATTGTAGAAATCAAGACCACGCTCGCGGGAGAGCGCAAACAATTCGATTGTGAACTGTTAAAGTTCGCCCGGGGCGAGGTCGTGGTTATATATCGAATGCCGCGCGATGTGCAGCTTGAAGACCTGTTGCTGCGCAAAGATTCCATCAGCATCGGCTATTTCTGGGAAGACCGCGCCTATAACGCGTATCACTGGATCGATGCGCAATGCCAAACACTGGCGTTATACTTTAATATCTGCGATAACACCCGCATATCACGTCAACAGGTCGCATGGCGCGACCTGAGCGTGGATATTTTGATTACCCCTGACCTGCGTTGCCGAGTGCTGGATGAAGACGAATTACCCGATGACCTTGATAGCGACTTACGCGTCTATATCGAAAGCGCGCGCGATGCCTTGTGCATCGATCCAGGGCGCCTGTTGCTGGAGTTCGAAGCGCGACGCCGGGAGCTGTTCCCGGGGGCCTGAACATGCCGCTTGAACTCTGGCTTGCCTATGTCGCCACCAGCTCGGTGGTGCTGGCGATCCCCGGCCCGACCATACTGCTGGTATTGAGCTATGCCATCGCGCATGGGCGCAAAACGACTTTGCCCGTGGTTATGGGAGTTGCGCTTGGCGATTCAGTTGCGATCACCCTGTCATTGATTGGCCTCGGTACCCTGCTGGCTACGTCGGCACTTTGGTTTACGATTATAAAGTGGATTGGTGGGTGCTACCTGATCTACCTCGGCTTTACCCTGTTACGCAGCGCCGGCCAACCGATGCCCGTGCAGGCCCAACAGCAACCGGCGTCAGCACCACTTAAGCTATTCGGCAACGCGTTTATCGTCACCGCGTTAAATCCCAAGAGCATCGTTTTTTTCATTGCCCTGCTGCCCCAGTTCATCAGCGCCGATCACCCGGTGATAACGCAACTCTGGATCCTCGGGATAACCTTTGTCGTGCTCGCCACCATCGGTGCCACCAGTTATGCATTGTTTGCCGCCTCGATTCGCCGCTGGCTCGCGTCACCACGCGCACAAAAGACCTATGGCATGGTCGGGGGCGGACTGTTGATGGGTGCAGGAGTTTGGGCCCTCGCTGCAAAGCGTGTAATCTCCGCGACATGATGCGAAATAGTATTATCAACGGCTTGATCTGCCTTTGCCTGCTGCTGGTGTTGTCCGGCTGTGGTAACAAGGGTCCCCTGGAGTTGCCAGAGGAAGAAGAGAAAAAGACCCAGGGTAATACCGGTTAGCGATGGACCATTTCGAATACAAGCAGGGGCAACTATATTGCGAAGACGTCGCGATTGCGGCGCTGGCCGAGCAATACGGGACACCATTATTCGTCTATTCGCGGGCGACGCTGGAACGCCACTGGCACGCCTTCGACAGTGCATTTGAGGGGCACGACCACCTGGTATGTTACGCCGTCAAGGCGAACTCGAGCCTGGCGGTTTTAAACCTGTTGGCGCGCCTCGGCTCGGGTTTCGATATCGTCTCCGGGGGTGAATTACAACGCGTGCTGCTGGCGGGAGGCAAGCCCGAAAGCATCGTATTTTCCGGGGTCGGCAAACTCGCCCACGAAATCGAAACCGCGCTGCAACTCGATATCCTTTGCTTTAACGTCGAATCAGAACAGGAACTCGATCGCATCAACGAAATTGCCGGGCGCCTTAAAACAACCGCGCGCATTTCTTTTCGCGTCAATCCCGACGTCGATGCCAAAACCCATCCTTACATTTCGACCGGACTCAAGGATAACAAGTTTGGCGTTCCCTTCGCCGACGCCGAACAGGTTTACCTCAAGGCATCCGGACTGGAAAACATCGAAATCATCGGCATGGATTGTCATATCGGTTCGCAGTTGACTGAACTTTCGCCCTATATCGATGCGTTTGATCGGCTGCTCGAGTTGATCAACCGCTTGCGCGACCAGGGCATCAATATCCACCACCTGGACCTCGGTGGCGGTCTCGGCATCCGCTATCGTGACGAGGAGCCGCCGCTTCCTGCTGAATGGGCCAGTGCCCTGCGCGATCGCCTGAAAAAATTCGCCGGCACTGTAGTGATTGAGCCCGGGCGCGCGATCGCGGGTAACGCGGGCATCCTGGTGAGCCGGGTGAATTACCTGAAACACGGGCCCGATAGAAACTTTGCCGTGGTCGACGCGGCGATGAACGATTTAATCAGGCCATCGCTGTACGGGGCCTGGCAGGAGATTATCCGCGTCGATCAAAACAGCGACGCCAGCGAAAAGGTCTACGACGTGGTAGGTGCCATCTGTGAATCGAGCGATTTTCTCGGTAAGGATCGCGCTTTGAGCCTCGCGCAAAACGATTTACTCGCGATCCGGTCTTCTGGAGCTTATGCCTTCGGTATGGCGTCCAATTACAACACGCGGGTACGCGCTGCCGAAGTTATGGTCGACGGCGATCAACACTACTGCGTGCGTGAGCGTGAATCTTTCGATGACCTGGTTCGCGGCGAGTCAATGTTGCCATGAAGCTGAAGTTTGCCAAGATGCATGGTCTCGGTAACGATTTTGCCGTTATTGATGCAATCAACCAGCCTTTTGAACCACGCCCGGAACTGGTGCGGCGCTGGGCGGACCGTTACGATGGCATCGGTTTCGATCAAATGCTGATTGTTGAAAATCCGCATAGCGATGCTGCCGCGTTCAAGTACCGCATCTACAATGCCGATGGTGGCGAAGTTGCGCAATGTGGTAACGGCGCACGCTGTTTCGCTCGTTTCGTACGCGAACAGGGTTTGACCGAACTGGACATTATTCCGGTGGAAACCAATACCGGGCTATTGAAGCTCGAAGCGATCGATGCAACCCGCTACCGGGTCGACATGGGCATACCATTATTTGAGCCTGCCGAAATCCCGCTGCGTGCCGAAAAGCGACAGGATTTATACCAGACCGATTACGAGGGTCGCGAGATCACTTTCAGCGCGATGTCCATCGGTAATCCACACATGGTAATCCAGGTCGATGATGTTGATGCCGCCGGCATAGAAACGCTTGGACCTTACTTCGAAACCAGCCTGCTATTTCCCGAAAGAGCGAATATCGGTTTCATGCAGATCCTGGGACGCGATGCTTTTAAATTGCGCGTTTACGAGCGTGGGGTCGGCGAAACCCGTGCCTGCGGCAGCGGCGCCTGCGCCGCAATGGTCGCCGGGGTGCAGCTTGGCTTGCTCGAGCCGGTCGCAAAGGCGATATTATCGGGCGGCGAGCTCAAACTGGAATGGCAAGGAGACGCAAACCCCGTTATGATGACGGGCGAAACTGTAATGGTTTATCAGGGCGAAATCGATTATGAGTGAATTATCAGCTGAACCACGGCAATCCGATCTGACCGACGAATCAAAGGTCATTCAGTACCTCCGCGACAATCCCGAAGTGCTGATGGCGTACCCGGAGGTTTTTTCCTCGTTGGCAATTCCACACAAGACCGGCGGCGCGACCTCGCTGGTGGAACGCCAGCTCAAACTGCTACGTGAAGAAAACCAGTCGCTGAAGTCGAAAATCGATGAACTGGTTGGCATTGCACGCGAAAACGAGGAGTTAAATCAGCGCTTTCATCGCCTCGCGCTGGAACTGATGAATACCGATCAGTTACACGACATACTGGCCATGGTGCAGGACCAGGTGCAAACCTTTTTCTATACCGATTTCGTCTGTTTTCGGTTTCTACCGGGCATCAGCGAAGCCGGTAATATACTCGATGGGCTTTATCTCGATGGCGACAGCGGTATCGTCGACAGCGTCAAGCCCTGGATCGAAGCACGCAAGCCTGTTTGCGGCCAGCAGGACGATAAAATCAATCAGCAGCTGTTCGGACCGGATATCCGCATCGGTTCAAGCGCCTTGATCCCGCTTTATCATACCGGCAATCTCGGCCTGTTATGCCTCGGTAGTGTCAATGCCGATCGCTTTGGCCTCAGCATGGGCACTATTTTTCTGCAGCAACTGGGCGAACTGGTCAGTAATCGTTTGAAAAGCCTGTTGCAGGCGGGGTAGCACGCATGGATGAATATCTGGACCAGTTCATCCAGATGTTACGCAGCGAAAAGTATTACTCTCCACACACCTGCACTAACTACCGCCGCGATCTGAACCAATTTCGAAAGTACCTCGCCAAGCAGGGTATCGAATCCTGGAAGCAGGCTGGTTATTCAGAAGTCACCGGGTTTGCCGCGCAGCGCCATCGGCAGGGACGCAAGAGCCGCACCATCCAGCGCGAACTATCCTCGATCCGCAGCTTTTACCAGTACCTGATCCGTAACTCGCTAGTCGCGAAAAATCCGGCGCTCGAAGTGAGTGCGCCAAAAAGCGACAGGCCACTGCCCAAAACCTGCGATGCTGAAACTATCGACCATCTACTGTCCGTCCACGACGACAGTGACAGGCTACAGGTTCGCGACGTTGCTATTTTCGAATTGATTTATTCGTCGGGACTGCGCCTCGCAGAGCTGATTAACATCGACCTCGACGATATCGATCTGCCACAACAACAACTGGTGGTCACCGGCAAGGGAAACAAAACCCGGCAACTTCCGATCGGCAGCAGGGCAGTTAGCGCGGTAAAAAAGTGGCTTAAACTGCGCCAGGATTTTACCCGGGATAAACAACAGTCGGCGCTGTTCCTGAGTAAACAGGGTAACCGTATCTCCCCGCGCAACGTGCAAAGCCGGCTCAACCGCCTGATCCAGCGACAGGCACTCGACCAACATCTGTCGCCACATACCTTGCGCCATTCCTTTGCCACCCATATGCTCGAATCCAGCTCGGACTTGCGCGCGGTGCAGGAATTGCTTGGACACGTCAATATCGCCACCACCCAGGTGTACACGCATCTTGACTTTCAGCACCTGGCCAGGGTTTACGATTCAGCGCATCCGCGAGCGAAGCGCAAGAGTTAAATCGCTATTACCGTGATTGCGGTTATGCTGGAGGAAACAGGAAAGCCGCTGTCTCCTTGTATTTATTTTATACTGCCCATATATGACAATACCTGCAGTGATTTCACCGGGATGGGATTTTGGAACAATTCGAAGGCACAACAATTCTTTCGGTACGCCGTGACAACAGCGTCGTAATAGGCGGTGATGGCCAGGTCAGCCTGGGAAATACCATCATGAAAGGAAATGCACGCAAGGTACGCCGTCTTTACAAGGACAAGGTTATTGCCGGGTTCGCCGGGGGCACTGCCGACGCATTCCTGTTGTTCGAGTTATTCGAAGGCAAACTTGAAAAGCACAATGGTCAAATGATTCGTGCCGCGGTGGAGCTGGCCAAGGAGTGGCGTTCAGACCGCGCATTGCGCCGCCTCGAAGCCCTGCTTTGTGTCGCCAACGAGGACGCCTCGTTAATAATCTCCGGTAACGGCGACGTCATCGAGCCGGAAGATAGCCTGATGGCGATCGGCTCGGGTGGTGCCTATGCCCAGGCCGCTGCCCGGGCAATGCTCGACACCACTGAAATGAGCGCTCGCGAAATCGTCGAGAAGGGATTGCAGATCGCCGGTGAAATCTGTGTCTTCACCAATCTCAACCATACCTTCGAAGCAATCGACTACTAGGTAACCCCGTGGACAGTAAATACATTGCGCAGTCACCTATGACCCCACGCGAGATTTCGCAGGAACTCGACAATCATATTATCGGCCAGGACAAGGCCAAGCGTGCGGTCGCCATCGCGCTGCGTAACCGCTGGCGCCGGCAGCAGGTCAGCGAAGAGTTGCGCAATGAAATCACGCCTAAAAATATCCTCATGATGGGGCCCACCGGGGTCGGCAAAACCGAAATCGCGCGTCGCCTGGCGCGACTCGCGAACGCACCGTTCATCAAGGTCGAGGCAACCAAGTTTACCGAGGTCGGTTACGTCGGTCGCGACGTCGAGTCGATCATCCGCGACCTGGTCGACGTATCGGTCAAGCAAATGCGCGAGTCAGAAGTCAGCCAGGTTCGACATCGTGCCGAAGACGCGGCCGAGGAAAAGGTGCTGGATGCCTTACTGCCCCGTCCGAAAGACTTTACCGGGGAGGCTGATACGGCAAGTGACAGCACGCGCCAGAAATTCCGCAAGATGTTACGCGAAGGCAAGATCAACGATAAGGAAATCGAAATTGATTTGCAGCTGCCCTCGCTGGGCGTTGAAATCATGGCTCCACCCGGGATGGAGGATATGACTAATCAGCTGCAGGGGATGTTTCAAAATCTTGGTAACCAGAAAACCAAGACGCGCAAGTTACGCGTGGAGGATGCGCTCAGAATGCTGACCGACGAAGAAGCTGCGAAATTGATTAACGAAGACGAGCTGAAACTTAGCGCACTCGAAAACGCGGAACAAAATGGCATCGTTTTTATCGACGAAATTGACAAGGTTGCCAAGCGCGGGGAAACCAGTGGTACCGACGTATCACGCGAGGGCGTGCAACGCGATCTACTGCCCCTGGTCGAGGGCTGCACGGTGTCGACCAAGGCTGGAATGATAAAAACGGACCATATTTTGTTCATCGCTTCCGGCGCGTTTCACGTTTCCAAGCCCAGTGACCTGATTCCCGAGTTGCAGGGGCGCCTGCCTATCCGGGTCGAGCTCTCGGCGTTGACCATCGATGATTTCGTGCGCATCCTGCGTGAGCCCAACGCTTCATTGACCGAACAATACACCGCGCTGATGGAAACCGAGGGTGTCGGCCTGGTGTTCACCGATAACAGTCTCGCACGCATCGCCGAAGTCGCCTGGCAGGTCAACGAAAAGCAGGAAAATATCGGCGCGCGCCGATTACATACCGTGATGGAGCGCCTGCTCGAAACGATCAGTTTCGAGGCCTCGGACATGGTCGATCAGACCATCACCATCGATGCAGAGTATGTTAATGAGCATCTCGGCGAACTGTCACTGGATGAAGACCTTTCGCAGTACATTCTCTGATGAAACCAACCGAGATAAACCTGCATAAAGTATCGCGTGTGCTTGAACTTAGTTTCGAAGACGGATCGAGTTTTCAGTTACCGATCGAGTATTTAAGGGTTTACTCGCCGTCCGCCGAAGTGCAGGGCCATGGCCCCGGCCAGGAAGTACTGCAGGTCGGCAAGGAAGACGTCAATATTAACAGTATCGAGCCGATGGGCCACTACGCGGTCAAGCTCGCTTTCGACGACAATCATGATAGCGGAATTTATAGCTGGGAATATCTGTACGAGCTTGGTGTCAGCTATGATGAAAGATGGCAAGATTACCTGGACCGACTCGAGGCCGGGGGCCACAAGCGCCGCGAGAGTTCCTAGCGGATCCCGCGGCCGGGTCGCGGGATGACAGTAACCGTCGAGCCTGATATGGTTCGATTCATGCAACAGAAATCAACCACCGACTTTGGCTTCGAAGAAATACCGGCTGCTGAAAAGCAGGGACGGGTAGGCGCGGTTTTTACCTCCGTGGCGCAAAAATATGACTTGATGAACGATGTCATGTCTTTGGGTGTGCATCACCTGTGGAAGCGCTTTACACTCGAAATGTGTGGTTTACGCCCCGGACATAAAGTACTCGATCTCGCCGGCGGCACCGGCGACCTGGCGCTTAAAGAAGCGCGGATGGTCGGTGAATCCGGACAGGTTGTTCTGGCTGATATTAATGCCGCGATGTTACAACGAGGGCGCGACCGAGTTATCGACAACGGCTTCGTTAATCGAGTCGAATCGGTGCAGTGCAACGCCGAGCTGTTGCCATTTGCCGACAATCACTTCGACTGCATCACCATTGCTTTCGGTTTGCGCAACGTTACTGACAAAGCCGCAGCGTTGGCCTCGATGCAGCGCGTACTGAAACCCGGCGGTCGCTTATGTATACTCGAATTCTCGAAACCGGTTTACCAGCCGCTGGAAAAGCTTTACGACTTTTACTCCTTTAAACTACTGCCGCGCATGGGCGAGTTTATTGCCAGGGATCGTGACAGCTACCGGTACCTTGCCGAATCTATTCGCATGCATCCAGACCAGCTCGCGCTAAAACAAATAATCCTCGATCAGGGGGGTTTCGACGAAGTCGAGGTGCACAATCTAAGCGGCGGCATTGTTGCCCTGCATCGTGCATTCAAGTACTAGGCAGTTTCCTTTATCGTGCAAACTTCCGACAGCCCCAGCGCGACTCTTCTCGATTCAATCCAGAATTCATTGCTGGTGGCTGCAGAAATCGGCGGTAACCGGCTGCTCGAATTTGACGAAGTTGCGCTTAAGGGCTGCCACGAAATGCAGGGGCATTGCATCGCCATTGACATTACCGATATTGATTTTCAGCTCTACTGTCACCCCGGGAACTGGGGTATTCGCCTGAGCCGCAATGCTCCGGCGCGGGATGTGGACGCAACCATATCGGGGCGCATGATGGCCCTGGTCAATCTCGCATCACTGGATGATAAGGTTTCGACCTCGATCCAGGAACGCGTCAGCTTTCAGGGAAATATCGCGCTCGCTCAAAAATTGCAAAAAATACTCGCAGGTCTCGACATCGACTGGGAGGAGGCGCTGGCACAGCGCAGCGGCGATGTACTGGCGTTTCAGATTCATCAACGCACGCGTCACCTGGGAACCTGGCTGCGGCAAAGTGCAGAATCCCTGTTGCAGACCAGCAGCGAGTACCTGCGCGAAGAGGCAGGTCTCAGCCCCACAGAGGTCGAGTTCGAAGTTTTTCAATCACGGCTTACCGAGCTCAAGCACGATGTCGCGCGCACCGAGGCAAGACTGCAGCAGTTGCTCGGGAAGATTCAACCGCAGTAATGCACAACCTGCTACGCCTGATCTCGATTAACTTCACGTTGGCGCGTTTCGGCCTCGACCAGGTCGTTTTATCGCTTCATTTCTACCGCCCGCTTTACCTGTTGGGCAAGATTAATCCGTTTAACTGGTTTCGCAGTAACGACCTGAGCGAAGCCGAGCGCCTGCGTTTATGCATCGAATCCCTGGGCCCGATCTTCATCAAGTTTGGACAGATGATGGCGACGCGACGCGATCTGTTTGGTGATGAAATCACTGACGAACTAGAAAAGCTGCTCGACCAGGTGCCGCCATTCCCCTGGTACGAGGCACGCGACATTATCGAGCAGCAACTGGGAATGCCGCTGGAAAAAGCTTTCAAGAAATTCGATGAAAACGAAATCGCCTCTGCTTCAATTGCGCAGGTGTATGCTGCTCAACTGCCTGATGGTCAGGAAGTTATTGTAAAAATTGTACGCCCCGGGATTGAAAACAGGATTCGCCAGGATATCGAAGTCTTGTTGCTACTGGCAAAGATGGCTGACCGCTACTGGGATGAAGCGAAGCGGGTCAAACCGATTCAAATTGTACGCGAATTTGAAACCACGATCTTCAACGAGCTCGACCTGGTTCGGGAAGCCGCGAATGCAAGTGAACTACGTCGTAATTTCGAGGGCTCACCCGATCTTTACGTGCCGTTTGTTCACTGGGAATATTGCCGCTCACGGGTCATGGTGATGGAGCGTATCCACGGCATCCCGGTAACTGATATCAAGCAGCTTCGTGCACACGACATCAACTTCGAGGTTTTGTCGCGCAAGGGCGTAGAAATCTTTTTTACCCAGGTGTTTCGGCACAACTATTTCCATGCCGACATGCACCCCGGCAATATCTTCGTTGCATCCGGCAAGCCCGAAGACCCCAGGTATATCGCGGTTGATTTTGGCATCATGGGATCTTTGTCGACTAGCGATCAGCGCTATCTCGCAGAAAATTTCGCAGCGTTTTTTAATCGGGATTATCGACGGGTTGCCGAACTTCACGTCGATTCTGGCTGGGTTGATCATGACACCCGTATCGATGAGTTCGAAGCTGCAATACGCAGTGTTTGCGAACCCATGTTTGAACGCCCGCTGGCAGAAATTTCTTTCGGCCAACTGTTGTTGCGTCTGTTTCAGACAGCACGCACATTTAACATGGAGATTCAACCCCAGCTGCTGCTGCTCGAAAAAACATTTCTACATATCGAGGGAATCGGTCGGCAGTTATATCCCCAGCTTGACCTCTGGGATACGGCTAAACCCTTCATCGAGCTATGGCTTTCAGAGCAACTCGGTACACGCGCCCTGATCAAGGGTCTCAAGAAAAACCTGCCCTACATCGCCGAGCATTTGCCCGACCTGCCCCAGCTCGCCTTCAAGGCACTAGACCGGATTGCAAATGATGAGCTCAGGGTAGAATTGCGGTCGCGCCAGATAGATGATTTGAAACGGGAGATTCGCCAATCCAACCGGCGCAGTATTCGCGCCATCATCGGTGCCAGTTTTGTCATTAGCGCGTGCATCATCCTGGGCCTGGACGGCCTCGCGCCAATCATGGTTGGGAGTGGACAATTGATCGTGCCACTGCTGAGCGCGGCCCTTGCAATACCCGGGATTTACCTGCTAATCAGCAGTTATCTCGACAATTAGCACTGCGCCCGGGTAAAGTTTTTATTCAGGCGCTTGCCATGCTTGTAACCCTTCCAATAGGCCGATTTAACTTCTTCGCGGTATTCTTCCGGGATTGATAGCAGATATTCATTGTAATCCCGATTGAAAACCTTCTCGTCTTCGCAAAATTTGCGTTTGTAGGCAAGTTGACCGGTCAACTCGGCAATACGTAAATGACGGAATTTCGGATCCTCGGGTGGCAGCTCTTCCTTGACCTCTTCGACCTCGGGCCTGGCCGTACTCTCATCTTCGACAACATTGTCGTCAGCGGGCTCTTCGCTACGAAGACGTGAGCGCGTCAGGCGTTCACATTCATCCGTCGACAATAACGGGGTTTCCTCTTTACTCTTATCGAAACCTTCCTGAAAAGCGTCACGCATGGGATCGCGACTTTCCTCGGGCATCAACTGAACGCGCTGGGTAAACTCCGCGAGTACGCCGGCCTCACCACACTGCAAACGCGAATAGCTAAGGGTGCCAAGAGTCCTCGACAGGTTGACGATGGTGCTGGTTGCATTTTCGAGCGCCGCTGCATCGACTTCGGCACCGTCCTCGGAAGCCTGTTGGCTGAGCTCGTCAATCGCCTTATCGATGATCACCATGATCGAGTTCAAGCCCTGGTCGAGTAACTCGGCCCGAGCAGAAAATGACAGGCTCGACAGGATAAATAATACAAGCAGTAATTTTAAAGATTTCATCACTTTACCGTAATCTGCTGATAGTCAAGATTAAATCATGGATCACACACTTCATCCAGTGCCCAAAGCCCCTCATTTTTGCGCTGCATCACAATTTCGAGGATAATGCGGCGTCTTTCAGGCCGTATCACCGAATTGAAACACCGAATCGCTTCCTTAATGGTACCGCCCCACTGTCATCCCGGCGACAACCTCGACAACAGCAATTGCATCCCAGCAAGATGCTGTTTGTTCAGGATTGATAGCAAATCGCTGCCGGAAAGCAAATTCTTTTTACCGCGGCAGATCCGGGAATGAGCGCGGCAACACCCAGAATCGGCTTCGTCAGCCTCGGATGTCCGAAGGCGACCGTCGACTCGGAACAGGTTATTACCCAGTTAAGTGCCGAGGGTTACAATATTGTGCCCGATTTCGATAACGCCGACATGGTTATCATCAATACCTGCGGATTTATCGATAGCGCTATCGAAGAATCACTCGATACAATCGACGAAGCACTGCATCAAAACGGTCGCGTCATCGTCACCGGTTGTCTCGGCACGCGCGCCGATATGATCAATAATCGCTTTCCATCGCTGCTTGCCGTTACCGGACCGCATGCCCGGGATGAAGTCATGCAGGCAGTGCATAAACATTTACCGGCTCCACATGATCCGTTTCTGGACCTGGTGCCGAAACAGGGCGTGCGTCTAACGCCACGGCATTATGCCTACCTGAAAATATCCGAAGGCTGTAATCATCGTTGCAGCTTCTGCATTATTCCATCACTACGCGGTGACCTGGTAAGCAGGCCGATTGATGAAGTCATGGATGAAGCGCAAATTCTGGTTGATGCCGGTATCCGGGAGATCCTGGTAATTTCACAGGATACCAGTGCCTACGGTGTGGATTGCAAGTACAGCACTCGTTTCTGGCAGGGGCAGGCACTGCAAACCCGATTCCTGGACCTGGCCCGCGCCCTCGGCCAGCTGGGTGTCTGGGTTCGATTGCACTATGTTTACCCTTACCCGCATGTCGATGACGTGATTCCGCTAATGGCTGACGGCGCCATTCTTCCTTACCTGGATATGCCGATGCAGCACGCCAGCCCGCGCGTCCTGAAATCAATGAAACGGCCGGGAAATCGAGATCGTATGCTCGAGCGTATTCTGAAATGGCGGGAGGTTTGCCCTGAGCTTGTAATCCGCAGCACCTTTATCGTCGGGTTTCCGGGAGAGACCGATTCAGAATTCGAGGAATTACTCGATTTTCTCGAAGTTGCGCAACTCGACCGCGTCGGGTGTTTTACTTATTCCGCGGTCGAAGGCGCAACCGCCAACGCGTTCGCAAACCCGGTTGCGGAGACGCTGAAACAGGAACGTTATCACCGTTTCATGCTTAAACAGCAAGCTATCAGTGCGCAAAAATTGCAGCAACGCATCGGTCAACAGATGACAGTGCTGGTGGAAACGAGTGATGCGCAAGGTTACGTGGGGCGCAGTTACGCCGATGCACCGGAAATTGACGGGGTGGTTAACATTGCCACTGACCAAAAATTATCCCTGGGTGAATTCTATCGCGTCGAGATTGGCACCGCCGACGAATATGACCTTTACGCGCTGCCCAGCAGGTAGACCTTATCGCCTTCTACCCTGATTGGCAGGGATTCCAGGCTTTCCCCCGGGCAGGGACCGAAAACGCATTCCCCGGTGTCGATCAAAAAACGTGCATCATGCACCGCGCACTGGATCAGCGAGCCCTCGATATCGAGGAACTGGTGGTCAACCCAGTCCAACGGCGATCCTGTATGCGGGCAACTATTGCGGTAAGCAAAACATTCTCCATCGCGTCGTACGACAAAGCCGTCAACCTGTTTTCCGGCACAATCGAGCGAAAACCCATAGGACCCGGGGTCGGACAACCGTTCCAGTTCACAAATAAAGACCAAATTTTCCATATTTTTGCTTATAAATCCTCTCTTACAGCCGATAACAATTGGGCCACCACAACAAGACAAGAATCTGAATTCACCCCGGACCAGGCAAGGTTAAGGGTCAAGGATACTGAATTAATGCTGCACAAGGTCGAACAAAATAGCGACTGGAAGTCGAGATATCAAGACGCACTCAAAGATCTTGAGGCGCGCGAGCAGGGGTGGGTGCAAAGCGAGGAGCTGCTGCGTAAGGCAATCGCCCGTTTGAGCGCTACCTGTCGTGGGCTCGATACAAGGCTGGATAAGCAGCTAAACACCATCGAACAGCTATCGCGGGAAAAACACGACGATAAGCTTGTCGATGCGCTCGATCAGCTCGCCCAGGTAGTGACCTCCCCCGGTAATTCGAAAGTGAGCACCAAAACGCGTCGTTCCGACCCGATTATGCTGATGCTCGAACTGTTACAGAACATTCATTTTGATACCTCGCAGCGCGGTCAATTGAAAGAAATTTGCTCTGACTTACTGAAGTCAGTCGCCAATGGCCACGATAGCGATTCGGTCAGCGTCTACATTCAAAAGCTCTCCGAATTGATCAACGAGAATTTCGATAACATTAACAGCGGCGGTCAGCCTTCGAAGCCCGGTGAGACACATATCGATCAGCTGATGACATCTCTGCTGGAACGACTTACGCTTATTCAGGGCGCAGACAGTAGCGCGCAAGAGATCCAGGAACGAGTCCACGAAGGGGTCGATGATGAGCAGTGGACCGACACCTTAAACGATATTGTCAATTCAATTTCGGGGTCAATAAAAAACCTGGAGCAGGAAAAGCGTGAACTTGAAAATTTCATTGTCAAGGTTACCGAACAACTCGAAGACGTAACCCAGACCATCGTAGAAGATCAGAAGGACCACGAGTCCAATCACGAAGATGCAAAGTCTCTGCAAAGTTTTGTGCAGGAAGGTATGGAGTTAATCCAGAAAAACGTCCAGTCAAGCAATGACCTGCAAGAAGTGAAGTCCGGGGTAGCCAAGAATATTGATGACATTCGTGGTGGCGTCGACGAATTCGCGGATCGCTTCGACGAGCGCCACGACGCAACCGCCGAACGCAATCTCAAGCTCACCGAGCAACTCTCCCAAATGGAACAGGAAACCCAGGAATTGCAGGTCATGCTGCAGGAAAACCGGACCAAACTGCTTTATGACGCGCTAACCGGTGTTTATAGTCGCATGGCCTACGACGAGCGCATTGAACAGGAACTCGCACGCTGGACTCGCTACGATACTCCCTTTAGCTATGTCATTCTCGACATCGATTTCTTTAAGCGCATTAACGATTCCTACGGGCATAACGCCGGAGACAAGGCATTAAAAATCGTCGCCCAGCTGATGACGAAATATGTACGCCAATCGGATTACGTTTTTCGCATCGGCGGTGAAGAATTCGTGCTGCTATTGACAAATACTGCGCAAGACAATGCCGACAAGATGGTGGAAAAGATGCGCGCGGGGATCGCCGCCAGCAGTTTTCATTTCAAGGGCGAACCGGTAACCCTGACGTTATCAGCGGGCATTACTGAAACCCGCAAAGGCGATAGTGTCGAGTCGATTTATGAGCGTGCGGACAAGGCCCTTTACAAGGCCAAGAATTCTGGACGTGATTGCCAGTTTATTGCCGATTAACTGGCCTCGTCGGGTGTCTTCGCAACAATGGTCAATGCATGCAGTTCCCCGGAGGTAATTTCATCGTTGACACAGGCATAGACCAACTGGTGGCGTTTTATTGGTGTCAGGCCTGCGAAAGTATCGCTGACGACGTTGGCAACAAACTTGCCCTCGCCGCCACTAACTTCAATCGCAGCGTCAGGCATGCCGGTTGCGATTAACTGCTGAATGTGTTCTGGAGTCATGGATTAAGGCATTTAAGTCAATCGATGGATTGATAAACTATATTACAAGAGGTGTTGGTAATTACCATGAAAAAACTATTTTTATGTTCAATAATGTTGATGTTCTGCCTTACCCAGGTACAAGCCGCCGAGGACGAGGCAAAAGCATCGACAACATCGGCTTATGTTTCACTCGGCGACCCGATGGTGCTCAACCTTAGCGGCCCCAGGCGATTGACTTTCCTGCAACTCAGTGCGGATGTTTTAGTCAGTGACTCTGATGCCGAGGCAACCATCAAGACGCACGTGCCGGCGATTCGACATAGCCTGATCATGCTGCTTAGCGAACAAAAGGCTGGCGATATCAAGTCACCCGCCCGGCGCGAGGAAATTCGCCAACAGGCAACCTCACAGGTACAGGCGCTGATTGCCGACCTGTCCGGTAGCGAGAACGTCGGCGAAATCCTGTTCTCCAACATCCTCGTCCAGTAACCCATCCGCAGGCCAACTCCACAAGTTCCTGATAGCGCTATCTCGGGGGAAAGCCCGCAAAAGACGCTCCCAACCGGCGCAAGCGCCGGTTGGTCCATCCATGGAACCGCTTGGAGCTCGGCATCCATGCCTCGCTACACTTTTGCGCCCTTTCCCCCGAGATAGCTCGATTTTCGAGGTTTTGGTGTCGCGGTATCTTTGCGGGACGCTGCGCAACAGGGATGTTGTGATACGGCACTCCGGGCGCGAGCCTACATGGATGTATTTACGGCGATCCGGCAAAGATACCGCGACACCAAAACCGTAAATACTGTGCTGATCGATGGGTCCGTGAATGGGTTATTTGGGGTCGAGCTTGTGGTCTTCGTTATCGACGCTGATAGCGGACTGGTCATGGATAAACTCGAGTAGTTGCTCACCCGCCATCGAAAAACGCCAACCCTGGGTCAGCCGGCTGCTTTTTCGATTCACAATCAGGCTATCGATATCCTTGCGCGTGGCAAGCGTGGCGAGCGCAATCTGATTCTGATCCGCGATCTTTCGGCACAAGGCCATCAGGCTGTCACCCAGCGCTAGTTGCTGTTTGTTCAAATTTCTCAACTTGTCATGTTGTGGCCACTGCGCCGAATCGACCGTCTTTGCGTGCGCAACGATTTTTAACAGCTCTTCACCATGGCGCCTGGCAGTTTTTTCACTCAGCTCGGGAATTCGCGCCAGGTCTTCGAAGTCTTCAGGTTTCTGGCGTGCAATTTCGACCAGGGCATCATCCTTGGCTATCCAGCGTCGCGGTCGGTTCTGTTGCTGCGCCAGTTCCTCGCGCCAGCGGCACAAGTCACTTGCGATTTGCAGCTTTTCGTCTTTGAGCTTGAGCACACCTTTGAGCCGCCGCCATAATTGCGACTTGTCTACCTGGTAGTTCTCCGGCTCACTCATCGCAACTAAGTCCTTTTCAATCCAGCTGCTGCGCCGGGTTGAATCAAGCTTCTGCTTTAGCGCTTCATAAACTGCTATCAGGTGGCGCACATCGTCCATCGCATAATTGAGTTCATCCAGGCTCAAGGGTCTGCGAAGCCAGTTAGCGCGCGTATGTTTTTTATCGAGCGTCACCCCGGTAATCTGTTGTACCAGGTCTGCATATGAAATCTGGTGGTTGTAGCCGAGCACCGCGGCGGCTATTTGAGTATCGAACACGGGCGCAGGCACTGCTGCAAACTTCTGGTAAAGAATTTCAAGATCTTGTGAAGGCGAATGAAATACTTTCAACAGGTCCGGCTTGACCAGCAATGCAGCCAGCGGCTCGAATTCAGTAATCGCAAGTGGATCAACACAGGCCAGTTGATCGCCGCTCGCAATCTGTATCAACGCCAGCTCAGGATAATAGGTACTCTCACGGATGAACTCGGTATCGATCACACAATAGGTGGCTTCGCCTATCCCTGCGCAAAACCGCACCAACCCGGCATTATTGTCGATGTATTCATAATCCTGTTGTGCAGCCAAAATGCTGCTACCTCAACAACGCTTTGCGTCGGATATCGCGCAATATCACGAACACCCAGGGCCAGATCAACATACCAATAAACGGTGCTGCAAAGAAAGTCAGCAAGGGTGTCGGCCGACCCAGTATGCCCTCCACCCAGGCCACTATCACCTGGTCGATCAACAACAGTACGAATATGTAAATCGCTTGCTGGGCCAGGGCCAGTACACGAATGCGCTGGTAAAGGTTCAGATTGATGTAAATGATAAGTAGTAGTGGCAGGGTGTGCTGACCGAGTAGCGTGCCGAGCGAGGTATCAAGAATGATGCCGGTAAAAAACGCAAACCACAGGCCGACACGCTTGGGCAAGGCCATGCTCCAGTAAATCAGCGTCAATGCTATCCAGTTTGGTCGATAAATCTGTACCCAGTCCGGTAGTGGCAGAATCATCAAAACCAGGGCCGCCAGCAAGCTTAAATATATAACCAGATATTTCAGCTGCGACATTTTATTGTCTGGGTTTTATGACGAGTACTTCGCGACTGGAATCGAGCCGGGCCTTGGGTTCGGCCAGAACCGATACGAATCCGCGCACCTTGTCTTCGCTTATTGCGGTTACCCTGGCAACCGGATAATCCGGCGGGAACCGCCCTCCCAGGCCCGATGTAACCAGTTCATCATCGACCATGATATCCGCCGTTGCGGGCAGGTAACGCAACTCAAGCTGGCGCGTCGAGCCCCGGCCAAACGCAACCGAGCGAGTGCCGCTGCGGATAAACTGCACCGGAATTGCATGCTCCGGGTCGGATATCAGGATAATTGTCGCCGATTGAGGATTGACATGAATGACCTGGCCCATAATACCGAAATCATCAATTACGGCGTGGCCCATTGCGACACCATCACTACTACCCTTGTTAATCTCGATAAGCTGGCTATATGGATTCTGGTCCACCGATAAAAGTTCGGCAACGATAACTTCGTCGGCAATCTTGCGCGACGAACCTAGCAGATTACGCAGACGCGCATTTTCTTCCGCCAGGATTTCAAGTTTTTGCAGGCGTGCGCTGAGAATGCGCCCCTCGGCCTTGAGTGATTCGTTTTCTTCCAATAACTCGGTATGTGAGGTGAACCAGTCGTTGAGCCAGTTGCCACCAGTCGCCGGCAAACTGACCAGGTATCTGAGGGGAGAAAGGGCCAGGGAAATGTTGGTGCGTACGATCTCGAGATGCTGAAACCGATGATCGACAACCATCATCGCAATACAAAACCCAATCAGAAACAGCGCCTGTAATGTTGCGCCACGAACCTCGATTATTGTCTTCATTTAGGCAGTGGCCGATCGATTTTTACTCTACAGCCAGAAAATCCAGCCCATGTTCATCGATCATTTCGAGTACCCGTCCACCACCACGGGCAACACAGGTCAAAGGATCTTCAGCGATAATCACCGGTAACCCGGTTTCCTCCATGATTAAGCGATCCAGGTCACGCAACAGCGCGCCGCCACCGGTCAGAACGATGCCACGTTCCGCGATATCAGAACCAAGTTCGGGCGGGGTTTGCTCGAGCGCATTCTTTACCGCCGAAATAATACCGTATAGCGGATCTTGCAACGCTTCCAGAATTTCGTTGCTATTGAGGGTAAAACTACGCGGCACACCTTCGGAGAGATTACGCCCCTTAACTTCCATCTCGAGTAAATCCTTGCCTGGATACGCGGCGGCAATCTCCACCTTGATTCTTTCCGCGGTTGCCTCGCCGATCAGGATACCGTAGTTGCGGCGCACATAGTTGATGATGGCGTCATCGAACCGGTCTCCGCCGATACGTACCGAGGCGGAGTAAACAATACCGTTGAGTGACATTACGGCAACTTCCGAAGTCCCACCACCAATATCGAGTACCATCGAACCCTGGGCCTCGTCCACCGGCATGCCGGCACCGATTGCTGCTGCCATCGGTTCCTCGATCAGGTAGACCTTGCGCGCACCGGCACCCAATGCTGATTCACGGATCGCGCGCCGCTCGACCTGGGTCGCACCACAGGGTACACAAATCAACACGCGCGGACTGGGTCGCATGAACTGGTTTTCGTGCACTTTGCGGATAAAGTGCTGCAGCATTTTTTCGGTATAGGTGAAGTCGGCAATAACCCCGTCTTTCATCGGGCGCTTGGCGGTGATGTTCTCCGGGGTTCGACCCAACATCTTCTTGGCATCGGTACCAACGGCCTCGATCGACTTGGGGCCACCGGGTCCTCGATCCTGACGAATTGCAACTACCGATGGTTCATTAAGGACTATTCCCTGACCGCGAGAATAAATAAGCGTATTGGCTGTCCCCAGATCGATAGACAAATCATTAGATAACAAGCCTCGGATAGCTCCAAACATGCTGTGCTTTTAACCCGTTGTATATTTTTCGATGTGCGTTCGCACGAAATTTCCCGACCCTGCGTAAAATTAACGCAGATCTAACATACTCTAGCAACGGTATGTCATTTTCACAAGGTGAAATACCTTAAAAATCAGTCTTTTGCTTATACAAGCGGTGAAATTGTGGTAAGTTTGCGAGCTTTTCTCAGGCCCCATGGAAATTTCCCGAAATGACCCTGAAATCCGAAGACATTCGCAATATAGCTCACCTCGCGCGACTGCACATTGACGAAGACGCAATTGACGATTATGTAGACGATTTATCCAACATTCTGTCACTGGTCGACCAGATGAACCAGGTCGATAGCAGCAGCGTCGCGCCGCTGTCAAATCCACTCGATGCAACCCAACGACTGCGTGCCGATGAAGTCACCGAAACCAACCAGCGCGACAAGTTTCAGCAAATCGCCCCCGATGTTGCCGATGGGTTTTACCGGGTGCCCAAGGTAATTGAATAATGACCAGGAGCGTCATCGAAATTTGCGAGGGCCTGGCCACGGGCGAGTTCTCGAGCGTTGAAATTACCCAGGATTACCTGGCGCGTATTGCGCAGCACAATCCAGCACTCAATTGCTTTATCAGCGTTACCGGGGAGCTCGCGCTCGAACAGGCGCGCCAGGCCGACACGGTCCGGGCCGCCGGTAATGCAGGCGCCCTTACCGGGGTGCCGATTGCGCACAAGGACCTGTTCTGTACCGACGGGGTCAGAACCTCCTGCGGCTCCCGAATCCTGGATAACTTTATTGCACCCTACGATGCGACCGTGATCGAGCAGTTCAACCAGGGTGGTACGGTGATGCTGGGCAAAACCAACATGGATGAATTCGCAATGGGATCGTCCAACGAGAATTCATACTACGGCAGCGTCGCCAACCCGTGGAACCTGAAGCACGTGCCGGGTGGTTCATCGGGTGGTTCGGCCGCCGCAGTAGCGGCCGGCCTTGCACCCGCAGCAACAGGCACCGATACCGGTGGTTCAATCCGCCAGCCGGCCGCTTTCTGTGGCGTGACCGGCATCAAACCGACCTATGGACGCGTGTCGCGTTACGGCATGGTCGCTTTCGCTTCGAGTCTTGACCAGGGCGGACCGTTCGCGCGCAGTGCCGAGGATTGTGCCCTGCTGTTACAGACCATGGCGAAATTTGATCCCCGGGATTCGACCTCCTCCGAGCAGGCAGTACCTGATTACAGCGCGGGACTCGGGCAGGGAATCGAGGGCCTGAAGATCGGATTACCCAAAGAATACTTCGCCGACGGGCTGGACAGTCGAATAGCCGGCGTAATCGAAACTGCGATAGACGAGTTACGCAAGCTCGGCGCCGAAATCAAGGAAATTTCACTGCCGAATACCGGCTTGTCGATTCCGACCTATTACGTGGTTGCAATGGCGGAATGCTCTTCCAACCTGTCGCGCTTCGACGGTGTGCGCTTCGGTCACCGCTGCGAAAATCCGGTCGATCTCGAAGACTTATACAAGCGCTCGCGCGGTGAAGGCTTTGGCGCCGAGGTTAAACGCCGTATCCTGATCGGCACCTACGCGCTCTCCGCGGGCTACTACGACGCCTACTATCTCAAAGCGCAGCAACTTCGACGCATGATCAAGGATGATTTTCAAAGCGCTTTCGATAGCGTCGATTTAATCCTGGGCCCGACCACGCCCGAAGTAGCGTTCGAGATCGGCGCCAAAACCGATGATCCCGTGAGCATGTACCTGCAGGATATTTATACGATTTCGCTGAACCTCGCCGGTCTGCCGGGGATGTCACTCCCGGTTGGCTTCGTCGATGGTTTACCGGTCGGGATGCAGTTGATCGGCAACTACTTCGATGAAGCTGGCTTGCTTGCTGCTGCGCACAGCTACCAACAGGTGAGTGATTGGCACTTGCAAACCCCGGGGCTGACCTCATGAGCGACTGGGAAAGTGTTATCGGGCTCGAGATTCATGCACAGCTCGCTACAGTGAGTAAAATTTTTTCAGGCGCTTCGACCGCGTTCGGTGCTGATCCCAATACCCAGGCCTGCGCCGTGGATCTCGGCATGCCGGGGGTATTGCCGGTACTGAACCGCGAAGCTGTCTCGATGGCTATCCGCTTTGGCGTCGCAATCGATGCCGAAATCGATCGTCATTCAGTGTTTGCGCGCAAGAATTATTTTTACCCTGACTTGCCCAAGGGTTACCAGATATCCCAGTTTGAACTTCCCATCGTCGGCAAGGGACATATCTCCGTCAGCCCCGGCGAAGGCGAACATAAGGAAATCGGGATTACCCGGGCACATCTCGAAGAAGACGCCGGTAAGTCGATTCACGACCAGTTTCCAGAGCAAACTGGCATCGACCTGAATCGCGCCGGCACGCCACTACTCGAAATTGTTTCGGAGCCGGATATGCGTTCGGCGAAAGAGGCGGTTGCCTATGCACGCAAGATCCACTCGCTGGTACGTTATCTTGAAATCTGCGACGGCAACATGCAGGAGGGCTCGTTTCGTTGCGATGCCAACGTTTCCGTCAGGCGCAAGGGGGAGCAGGAACTCGGCACCCGTGCCGAACTTAAAAATATCAATTCTTTCCGTTTTCTCGAACGTGCGATTAATTTTGAAATCGAACGCCAGATCGATTTGATCGACGACGGTGGCCGCGTGGTACAGGAAACCCGGCTCTACGATGCCGAACGCGATGAAACTCGCTCGATGCGCAGCAAGGAAGAGGCCAACGACTATCGTTATTTTCCCGATCCGGATTTATTGCCGGTCACTGTCAGTGACGAGGATATTGCACAAATTCGTGCCGGGCTGCCGGAGCTGCCAGAGCAGAAAAAACAACGCTATATCGATGAACTCAAGCTATCGGATTACAACGCGGAACTGCTAACCGGTAATCGCGATACCGCGCTTTTTTTTGAAGCGACTCTTGCCGAATCACCCGAACTGTCAGCGCAACTGGTTAACTGGATCCTGGGTGACCTTGCCGGCGCATTGAACAAGGCCGGCCTCGAGATATCCGATTCACCGATAAAACCTACAATGCTGACCCAGCTGGTGGCACGAATTGCCGACAATACGATTTCGGGCAAGATCGCCAAGGAAGTGTTCGATGCGATGTGGCAGGGTGAGGGAAGCGCCGATGACGTTATCGAGGCACGCGGACTGAAGCAGATAACCGACAGCGGCGCAATTGAAACCCTGATCGACGAGGTCATCGCCGCCAACCCGGAGCAGGTAGAACAATTCCGTGCCGGCAAGGAAAAAGTGCTCGGTTTTTTCGTCGGCCAGGTTATGAAGCAATCCCAGGGCAAGGCCAATCCAGGGCAGGTTAACGCCATCCTGCGCGACAAGTTGAAATAATATCCAATGCTTACGATTAAGCGCAGCTGCAGTTACAAAATAATCACCCGAGCCGTGCACCTGCATGACCAGCCGCTGGTTGCGCTGTTAATGCCGGGTGCTGACGATTGCGAGCCCTGTCTTGATCAAAATCAACTACAGGCCAGTCTGGATGACAATCCCGAATCGATTATCGTTTACAATCAGCAGGCCGATGCACTTGCGCTGGTGGATAGCCTGGACCTCTCCAGCAGCCAGATTTATATCGAAATTCGGCAGGATACCAAGGGGGTACTGGGCCTACATGCGATTCGCAACCGGGGGCATCGGCCCGAGACCCTTGAATTGATCTACCAGTAACCCGTTAAAAGCCCTGGTTGTTGCCCGAGGATAAGCAATCACCATGTCGAAAGTACTACTCATCACCGGCGCCAGTCGCGGTATCGGCGCTGAAACAGCGCGTCTCGCCGCGGCGCATGGCTATTCGCTGTGCCTCAACTACTTACACAATGAAGCCGCCGCCAACGAATTACTCGAAGCGCTCACTGCCGGCGGGCACCAGGCGATCATGTTTCAGGCTGATGTCGGCATCGAGTCGGAAGTGGAAGCCATGTTTCGCGCCATTGATCGCGATTTAGGGCGTCTCGACGGTTTGGTCAATAATGCGGGTATCCTGGAGCCGCAAAGCGACCTCGTCGATATGTCGCCGGAGCGCTGGCAACGTATTCTCGAGACCAATGTTATCGGCAGTTTTTTGTGCGCGCGCGAAGCGATCAAGCGCATGTCGACCCGGCATGGTGGCAAGGGCGGATCTATCGTCAATCTATCCTCACGCGCGGCCGACCTTGGTGCTGCCCACGAGTATGTCGACTATGCCGCCGCCAAGGGGGCCATCGACGCGATGACAATCGGGCTCGCCAAAGAAGTAGGCGACCAGGGTATTCGCGTCAACGCGGTAAAACCCGGATTAATCTATACCGACATCCACGCGGATGGCGGTGAGGCAGGGCGTGTCGACCGCCTCAAATCAGGAGTGCCGATGCAACGTGGCGGATCCCCAGCCGAAGTGGCCGAAGCGATACTGTGGCTGTTGTCAGACGCATCGGGTTATACCTCGGGTAGCTTTATCGACGTATCAGGTGGTCGCTAGGGCATGGCGATACAGCACAACCCGGCCTCGATACCATTATTGTCACTCAATGCGATCGCCTTCGACAGCGAGACCACCGGCCTCGATACCAGTATCGCGCGCATGATTCAACTCGGTGCCGTACGCATCGTGCATGGCCACGTGGATGAAGCGCAAAATTTCCAGCAATTAATCAATCCCGGGATACCCATTCCACCGGAAAGCCAGGCCATTCACGGCCTCAGTGATGCCGATGTCGCTGCAGCCGCGAGCTTCGGCGAAGTCGTCAACGCGTTTGACGACTGGCGCCAGGATTCGGTTCTGATCGGTTATGCCACCGGTTTCGATCTTGCGATGCTGAAACGGGAAAAGGAAATCGCCGGCCTCGAGTGGTCGGCGCCACGCTGCCTGGACGTGCGTTACCTGGTGAACCTGCTGTCCCCTAACCTGCCCGATTTTTCACTCGATACCATTGCCGGCTGGATCGGGGTCGAAACACACGATCGCCACAGCGCACTGGGTGACGCTATTGCAACGGCCGAAATATTTGTAGCCCTGATTCCACGACTGCGGGAGCGCGGTATTCGTACACTGGCCGAAGTTGAGAGGGCCTGTGAACGCTTCAGCGAGACCAGCACCCGGGAAGCACAAATCGGCTGGCTCGATGTTCACCAGGCCAAAAGCATGCGCACTGCCCTGGCTCGCATCGACAGCTTTCCCTACCGGCATCGCTTGCGCGACCTGATGAACAGCCCCCCGTTATTCGTCGACCCCAGCATCAGTTTGCGTGACGCCCTGGCTACTTTAATCGACCACGAGGTCAGCTCGCTGTACGTGCAACCCGCAGTAGCGGGCGGCAAGGCGGGCATCGTCACCGAGCGGGATCTGTTGCGCAAGTTTCGCGAAATGGGTGATGCTGCATTCAATCTAGCGGTTGGCGATATCGCGGTCTATCCACTGGCCAGCCTTTCTGCCGATGCATTTGTCTATCGCGCGATCGCCCGCATGAAACGCATGCATGTGCGTCACCTGGGTGTGCACGATAACCATGGCGAAATTATCGGTGCGTTATCGGCACGCGACCTGCTGCGCCAGCGCGCCGATGACGCGGTCCTGCTGGGTGATGATATCGATGCTGCCGAAAATGCCGGGCAGATGTCTGCGGTATGGGGCAATATCGTACTGCTAACTAAAAGCCTGGTAGCCGAAGAAGTCGACGTGCGGGACGTGGCCGCGGTGATCTCGCGTGAACTCTGCGCACTGACGCGCCAGGCCTGTATCCTGGCCGAGCGGGAAATGCAGGGCCCACCCCCCTGCCCCTACGCCATGCTGGTGCTTGGCTCAGGTGGTCGCGGTGAGAGTTTGCTGGCGATGGACCAGGACAATGCCATCGTGTTCGCCGAGGGTGAACCTGGAGGGCCTGAAGACCAGTGGTTCGCCGAACTAGGCAACAAGGTAGCAGACATGCTCGATGTGGCGGGCGTACCCTACTGCCAGGGAAAGGTTATGGCCAGCAATCCGGACTGGCGGCTATCACTCGCAGGTTGGCGGGAGATGCTGAAGACCTGGATTCGGCGGCAATCACCAGAGGACATTCTTAAATGCGACATTTTTTTCGATGCCGTGGGAGTGCATGGTGATATCAAGCTTGCCAACGCAACTCTCGACTATGCATTTAAAAAAGGCCGTAAGTCGAAACAGTTTATGAAGCTGATGTCGATCAACGCCTGTAAGAATTCGCCACCACTAGGGTTGTTTGGTCGTTTCAAACTCGACAACGGACGCATGGATTTAAAGATGGGCGGTATCATGCCCCTGTTTTCGACCGCGCGCGTACTTGCGATTAAACACGGCATCCGGGCTCACTCAACACCAGCACGCTTTACCGCGCTAATTCGCGAGATTGGCAAGATGCAAACCACCCTGGAAAACCTGCGCGAAGCACACCGTATAATCTTCCATACCATCCTCGAGCAGCAACTGCTCGACCTGGAAGTGGGCATCTCCCTGTCAAACCGGGTTGCGCCTGGCAGCCTCAGTTCCGCGTCACGCGATCAACTGGACTGGGCCCTGAAACAGGTACCGAATGTTTCCAACCTTTTAGGTGATCCGCTAACCCGGGGGTAAGGCTATTTTTTTGCTCTTGCTGAGAACAACATAGTTACCCAGCAGCACCAGCGTAAAACCGAATATGGCCTGCAGGGTCCACTGGTAGCTCTCGAACAAGGTAGACAGACCGAGGGCAATTACCGGAAATAAAACCGCGGCATAAGCCGCCTTGTCGGCGCCGATACGCCCGACCAAGGTCAGGTAAGATCCGAACGCGAGAATCGAACCGAATACTGCAAGGTAAATCAACGAGACGCTGTAACTTAAACTGGGGTCATAGTTGAAGGAGGCCCCGCTGATAACCGCATAAACCATCATGATCAAGGTGCCGTAAGCCATCCCCCAGGCATTGGTTTGCACCACCGGGATACCGGATTTCTGGTTGCGCGCCGAAATAATATTACCGAGCGAAGCAAAGTAGGTTGCGATCAGGCACATCCATAGTCCGCTCCAGGTATCGGCCGTGTTTTCAACGACGTTGACTTCAGACCAGAAAATCGCGGCGATGCCGGCAATACCGAAACATGAACCCAGGACTACGCGCGGACGGATTGTGCTGCGCATAAAAATCGCGCCATTCATGATGTTCATCAGGATGACCGTGGAAAACAGCAGTGCAATAATGCCCGAGGTCAACAACCCGGTGGCCCAGTAAAATATGAGGTAATTGCTTGAGAACAGAAACAGTCCCTGTAATGCAATAAACCCATGCTGGCGCGCGGAGTATCTCAAGCTGCGTCCAGTCAGCAGACAAAACAACAACAAAATCAACGCCGCCAGGCCAAACCGGTAAACCAGGGAGACCTCGGGTGCGACAATCCCAAGCTGGAACTTGATCGCGAACCAGGTTGAGCCCCAGATCAATACCGCGGCCAGGTATAAACTGGCTGAATGGGTTAACAACCGGGACCTCGCGATTCCACCAGTGCGGCCATCCAGCAATCGGTTAGCAATTTAAGTAATCCCCGGTAATCAAAAAGAATTGATTCCTGCATTGGTTCGCCGCCGTCGCTATAGCGGTACAATAATCGCCGGCTTCGATTCAGGTCCAGGTTGGCGGCATTACATATTGTCGCCAGGTCCCAGTAAGGGGATGCCATCGCGGAATATTCCCAGTCAATTAACCATAGGTTCGCGTCATCAAGTAGCAGATTTTCCAGCACCAGGTCATTGTGCGAAGCAACGTATGGACTGTCGCGGGTTTCAAGCAAGGACAGCTGGCGCTCGGCCTGCAGCAAACGTGGTTTCAATTTTTCCTGCTCGGTTGGTTTCAACATCGCAAAATGACGCGATAGTAGCTCCTTCAGATCTACCCGACCGAGAAACGTGAGTCCGCTTCGATGCAAGCGTTGAACTGGTGTGAGTATGGTTTGCAGCATATTGTCATCATCGAAATCAATCGCCCGTAGCGCACGGCTCGAGCCGAGTGTCGGCGTCAGGGTTATCCCGGAGCCATCTCGCCAACTTACTACCGGGGCGAAGCCAAGACTACAGGCAAGCGACTGGTTATGAGCTTCGGCCTGGCGATCGATAAGGTCATCCGTTTCAGGTTTCGGTATTCGCAATACCCAATCATCGCGGTGGTTCTGTAGCCGGAAATTGTGATTAGTGTAGCCCGCCAACGGCGTTATCTTGAAATCGCCGGGCGCAAATTCCTGCAGCAATGGAAGACGTTGAAATACCGCTTCGAGATCGACCTGGCTCACAGCGTACCCAGGTAATTACGCACTTGCGCAAGGCGGGATTGTTCGAGTAATGTGACGGTGTCCTCTAAGGCTACGACACGCCCCTCACTAACAAAAGCGGTTCGCGCCGATGCAATTAATGCATCTCGAGGTTGATGGCTCACCAGCAAGGCGACCATTTTGTTTTCGCTTACCAGGGTTTTCACCAATCCGATCAATTCCTCGCGCAACGCCGGACCCAGTGCGGCAAAGGCCTCGTCGAGGAGCAAAATTTTTCGTTTGCGTACCAGCGCCCGCGCCAGCGCAACCCGCTGACGTTGCCCGCCTGAAAGTTCACCCGGCTTGCGTTGCTGTAATTGATCCAGTCCGAGTCGTTCGAGGGCAGCGGTTACTTCGCTGACTTGCTGGCGCGACAGGCGTAAAGACGGATCGACACCGAGCGCCACGTTGGTAAACAGGTCGAGATGGGGAAACAGGTTATGCTGCTGAAAAACGATGGAGACCGGTCTTGAGGGCACCGCCAGCTGTTCGATGGCTACACCGTCAAGCAGGACCTCGCCCGAGTCGGGTGTCAGAAACCCGGAAACCAGGCTCAGCAAGGTCGACTTGCCCGAACCACTGGGGCCGATCAAGCTTACTACTTCACCCGCATGAACATTGAGGTCGAAGTGCATTGTCGGGGCCGATGTGCCGGCATAACGAAACTCCAGCTGTTTGATTTCAAGCATCGGATTTACCGCCGATTCCGCGTTCGAGCAACCAGAATACAGCCAGGCAAAGCAGCAGCAAAACCAGGGCTGTTACCGTTGCATGGGGAATCAGATAGGCGCCCAACTGCTGGTAGATAACTAACGCCAGGGTTGCGGTTTCCGGGGTTCCGAACAACGCGATGACACCCAGATCACCCATCGCCAGGGCCGCGACCAGCGCCGTCGCCAGGCCCAATGGTCGTCGCAATAATGGCCATTCCAGGTAACGAAAGCGGTTCCAGCCCTGTAAATCCAGGCTTTGGCAGAGGTCATGGTAACGGGCATGATTCTGGCGCAAAGCCGGGCCCAGGGAGCGAATTACGAAGGGCAGCCCCATCAACGCGTTTATCGTGATCACGATCGGGTAAACCCAGTTGAAGACATCGACATGCGATGATAACAGGACGAACATGCCGGTACCGATTACCAACGGCGGCACTACGTAAACGATGGACCCGGCAAGGTCGATAAGCCTGGCCCTGTTGACCAGCCCCACCTGGGCGAGGCCGGCGCTATATTGCACCAGGAACCAGCCCGCAATGACTGATATTAGCGCGGCCGATAAACCGATGAATAGGGTCTTGGCGATTGATTGCCATAGATAAATACTGCTAATTATCTGCAGCAATGGTCCACTCAAGGCATCGACAAGCATCGATGAAAGCGGTAACCCGACATAAATCGTGGCAGCCAGAATCAGTGCCATATCGAGCGGTTTTTGTAATCGGCCCTGGGGTCGCGAACCAGGAGAAAGGGTAATTTCAACTTCGGGCAGGCGCTGCAGTTTCAGCGTTACGCCGGCCACCAGCATGCATATCACCAACTGCAGTAACGCCAGCACCACGGCACGCGCAGGATTAAAGTCAAAGCGTAAGGACTGGTAAATCGCAACCTCGAGCGTGGTACTTTTCGGACCACCGCCCAGCGTTAGCACAACCGCAAAACTGGTCAGACATAGCATGAATACGAGCAGCATAACGCCCGGTAATGCTTCGCGTAACGCCGGCCACTCGAGATAACGCCAGCGCTGCCAGGTACTCATGCCAA
Organism: Gammaproteobacteria bacterium; assembly: GCA_029862125.1. Classification (GTDB taxonomy): domain Bacteria; phylum Pseudomonadota; class Gammaproteobacteria. The sequence continues at coordinate 60,033 of JAOTXY010000004.1, forward strand.
GCTGATCTCCGAGTTGCCAGTGGTGCTCAGGGATGGACTGCCACTGCGGCAGCAGCAAGCGTACCGCCAGCGGCAAATTGAAAAAGACATGCGCCAGCAATATGCCGTTAAGCCCGTAAAGCGATTTACCCAGTGGTATCCAGCCCCCGCTACCGTATACCGAAACCACGCCCATAACGGCAACCACCGCGGGGACCACCAGCGGCAATGCGAACAATCGCAGCAACAACCCGCGCATTGGAAAATTCATTTGAAGCGCAAACGCGCGTGCCACCAGGATAGCCGGCAAAACGCTGCAAAGTGTAGAAAGGAATGCCTGCCAGAGACTGAAAGACAGCACCCGACGAATGTAGCTGCTGTGCCAGAAGCGCAGGTCACCGGGCTCATAGCCCGGTAAGCCGCTCAGGTTCAGGAGGCCGGCGAGCGGCGCCAGTATGATCAACCCGACCAGTGCCAGTACGATGCCCGCAGGTATTGCTCGTGAATTTAACTGCGTCATCGCCTAGCGCGACATGACCTCGAGCCACTCGTCGATCCATGCTTTGCGCTTGCTGGCCACCCGCTTGTCATCCAATAGTAGCGCCGGGGACGGGTCGATTAATTGCCTGAATTCCGCAGGTAGCCGTTCGCTTGCCAATACCGCCGGATACATCCAGTTGGTGGTCGGAATAATCGTTTGAAAGTCTTCGCTCAGCATAAATTTTAGAAACTCCCGCGCGAGTTTTTTTTGCTGACTGCCCTGCACCAGTCCGGCAACTTCGATCTGCTGGTAATGACCTTCGCTAAAGCGCGCCGCTGAAAAGCGTGAATCTTTTTCGGCAATGATGTGATACGCGGGAGAAGTGGTATAGCTCAGTACCATGTCGGCCTCGCCCTTCAGAAATAAACCATAGGCCTCGCTCCAGCCCTTGCTAACCGTGACGATACGCGGCGACAACCTGGCCCAGGCCTTATCGGCTTCGTCGCCATAAATTTTCTTGATCCAGAGCAGTAATCCCAGTCCCGGGGTAGAGGTTCTCGGGTCCTGCACCAGGATGCTGGGGCCCTGCTCATCTTCGACCAGCTGGCGCAGGCTCGTGGGCGGATTGGTTAGCCGCTCCCGGTTGTAGACAAAGGCAAAATAGCCGTAATCATAGGGTAAAAATAAATCATCCTGCCAGGGGTCCGGTAGCGACGAGTTCTCGAGCACCATGCCGTGGGTATCAAAAAGCCCGCTGGCACCCGCCTCGGCGGTCAAACTGGTATCGAGACCGAGCAGCAGATCCGCCCGGGTGTTGTTACCTTCGAGCTTTAGCCGATTGAGCATCGAGACTCCATCCTCCAGACCGACAAGATCGAGCGTGCAGTTGCATCGTGCTTCGAATGCCGCCTTGACCTGGGGGCCCGGACCCCATTCACTGGTAAACGAGTCGTAGGTATATACGACCAGGGTAGGCGTCGCTGCCTGTACCGCGAAAGACATCGACAGCAGCAACAGGCCAGCGCCGAAGCATCGTGAATTCAAACACATAAAAGTCTCCATTTAGCGGGAAGTTAAAACGGAGAGGTGGGAAACAGCTTCGATCCGCTCACATCCCTACGCCAGTATTAACTGGATCAGGTTCATCGAGTTGGTGTCCTAGCAACACCTCTCAGCTCACTTGAGCACCCCGTCGAGGAAGGACGACTATATTATTAGTGCCATGCCCGCGCAAGCGGGAATAATGGCTGGCTGAAATGGTGCCAGCTGTACTATTTTTTATATTCGAGGCCTGGCTTGAGTTCCTCGAAGATTTTGTACGCGGTTTCCGTCATGCCCAAGGATGCGTAGGTTTTTTGCGCAGCGGTATTCCAATGCTCGACATAGAGGCGAAACCCACAGACGGAAGATTCCTGTTCGGCGAGCTCCTTGACGCGCTCGTAAAGCTCCCGGTATAGGCCCTGCCGCCGATATTCGGGGCGTACGTATACGCTCTGAACCCACCAGAACATACCATTGCGCCAGTCGCTCCATTCGGTAGTCACCATCAACGAAGCCTGGATTCCATTGTCAAGCTCGACTACCAGGTAAAATCCCAATTGCGAGTTCTCGATCATGGCCTTGACACCGGCGCCGATTACCTCGGGGATTAACTCCACCCCTTCGGTTTCACGCGCCATGTTGATATTGAATTCGGTGAGTTCAGCAGCGTCCTGTGACAGTGCTGTGCGTATAATCATGGTATTTCCCCTGTTACTGTTTATGGCGCATTGCTTTGCGCGCTTCTTTTTTAGCTGCCTTTTGCGCCCGGATAACTTCAACCTCGGCCCACTCTGCTGCGAAGGAATCGGGGGTTTCCATGCATAACCCGCCTAGTTCACCATCGCGTAGCTCTTTGATCAACAGGCGGGATACTTTTTCCAGGTCTACCCGGCCACCGGAAACGATACAGCCGCGTTTGCGCGCTATCGCTTCCAGCAATTCGATTTCTGTTCGCGGCAGTGGCTCGATATCATAGCGCTGAACCAGGCGTTCGGGGTAGGCCTCGATAAGAAATTCGGCGACAAAACTTGCGACTTCCTGTATATCGAGCGCGGTATCGCGAATTGCACCCGTAGCGGCAAGACGATAGCCGCTTGCCTCGTTTTCGATGTTGCCCCAGAGCATTCCAGGGGTGTCAATTAGGGTCAAATCGGATGATATTTCGATGCGCTGTTGCATGCGGGTCAGCGCCGCCTCGTTACCGGTCCTGGCAACGGAGCGGCCCGCAAGCTTGTTGATCAGGGTTGATTTACCGACATTCGGGATGCCGGCAATCATCGCGTAAATCATCGACGACCGATTGTTGCGCTTCGGTACTAACGAACGGCATGCCGCGGGTAGCTCGAAAATGGAATCGTCGCCCGTGCTGCACACCAGTGTTTTAACCAGGTTTTGCCGTTCCAGATTGCTGATCCACGGACCCAGGCGTTCTGGATCCGATAAATCGCTCTTATTGAGCAGTTTGATACAGGGCTTATCGCGTCGCAGCTCTGCCAGCATCGGATTTTCGCTGGAACCGGGCAGACGTGCATCGAGTACTTCGATGACAAGGTCGACTTGCGGCAGGATTTTTCTAAATTCCTTGCTCGCTTTGTGCATATGGCCCGGGTACCACTGAATCATGATTTGCCTGCAGTAACAAGAATCCGATATTCCGGCCGCGAGAGCTGTCCGCGGCGAAGTATTTCTACAAAAGCTTGGATCGTATCGCAAATTGAAAAAAAATACTCCGTCGGCGCCTGTTTTCCGTATTCCCAATCTGATTAAAACGTTTAAACTAGCGCCATGGCTGAGATTAGGCATCGTATTGGCGTCAAAGGCAGCGCGGCGCAGGTGTACCAACTGCTGACTACCGACGAAGGACTTTCGAAATGGTGGACCACGGATACCCGGGGTGCTGGCGAGGTGGGCTCGATTATCGAGTTTCGCTTCGGTGGCGGCGGACCTGATTTTGAAGTCATCGAGTTGATTCCGGACCGACTGGTTCGATGGCGACATTCAGGTGAGATGCCACCGGCCTGGATGGGGTCTGAAATTCTGTTCGAGCTGGGTGAAGACAAACAGCAGACGATTCTCAACTTCAGTCATTATAATTGGCAAAATGCGGATGAGTTCTTTGCGCATTGCAGTTCCAAATGGGGTGTTTTTATGATGAGCATAAAATCCTGTATCGAGACGGGTAGAGGTCAGCCCTACCCGGACGATGTCCCTATCGATTTCGACGAATAATAAATGAGTGATTCTGAAACTATCATCGCCGAGCTTGAATCCGAGTTTGTGGAGCTCTTCAAGATTCTAAAATTTGAAGGCCTCGCCGACAGCGGCGGCGACGCCAAGCAGGCAATTGCCGAGGGCCGGGTTAGCGTCAACGGCGAGATTGAAACCCGTAAACGCAAAAAGATTAAAGCCGGTGATCAGATCGATTTTATCGATCATCATATCGACGTAATCGCCAGGGCTGACGGCTGACATTTACGCCCGATTTTCGGGATGACGTGTTATTTTTTTCAGGCTAGAATAACCACCCTTTTCCAACCCGGCTCTGGATTTACGCTCCAGGAGGCTCGATGAAATCACCTGTCGTTATCGCGACGTTTTATCGCTTTGTGCGTCTGGATAATTTTACTAAATTGCGTGACCCACTGCTGCGGGCCATGCTCGACAACCAGGTGCGTGGCACCATACTGCTGGCCGCCGAGGGTATCAACGGGACCGTCGCCGGCAAGCGCTCTTCTATTGAACTTCTGCTCGACACGCTGCGACAGGATGATCGCCTGCAGGATTTTGATTGCAAACTGTCATTCGACGATGAAATGCCTTTTTATCGATCGCGTGTTAAATTAAAACGCGAAATCGTCACCATGGGAATCGATGACCTCGATCCTGCAAACAGGGGAACCTATGTCAGTCCCTCTGACTGGAACGAATTGATCAGCGACCCCGGGGTTACCCTGATCGATACCCGCAATGACTACGAGTCGGCGATTGGCAGTTTTGATAATGCCATACACCCAGACACCGCTTCTTTCCGCGACTTCCCTGCCTACGCGGCGCAGAACCTGAATCCGCAAGAAAATCGCAAGGTAGCAATGTTTTGCACCGGCGGTATTCGCTGCGAAAAGTCGACCGCATACTTGCGCCAACAAGGTTTTGACGAGGTTTACCATTTGCGGGGTGGCATTTTGAAGTACCTTGAAGAAGTTCCTGAAGCAGATTCTAAGTGGCACGGTGAATGTTTCGTCTTTGATAACCGGGTCAGCGTCAATCATGCGCTTGAAAAGGGTAGCTACGACCAGTGTCATGCCTGCAGGCGACCGATTACCGATGCCGACAAGAGCAGTGAGAAGTACCAGGCGGGCGTAAGCTGCCCGGCTTGCCATGATTCCAGATCGAGCATTGAGCGCGGCCGCTTTCGTGAGCGAGAAAAGCAGGTCCGGCTTGCGCGGGCGCGTGGCGAACAGCATATCGGCGCCGATGCGGCCGAGCAGGCCAGGCAACGCAAACTAACTAAGCTTGCCGCTAAACAGGCACAACGCAAAACTGAAAATTAAACTTTCCGCATCTCGATGAGTTTATTATCGGTGTCTACTTTAACGCTGAATCGACCCTGGATTCCGTCCGCCGTAACATACTTGTAGAAGTTGGCAGCGGGTAGCTGCAACTTTAGCCCACGATCCGTCTCAACCAGGATGTAACGCGCCTGGCCCTCGTAAATGGCCCGGGTTTTGCGCGCCGAAAGCGCCATATCAAATTCAAATTTGGACATATTTACCTGTTATAGTGCAATTTTTGTTAGTGAACACTATCCATTGAAAACCATTGGCTTAATAGGCGGCATGAGCTGGGAGAGCAGCCTGCTTTATTACCAGCTTATCAACAATGCGGTCAAACAACGCCTGGGTGGATTGCATTCGGCGCAGTTACTAATGTACAGCGTCGACTTCGCACCGATCGAAAAGCTGCAACACGTGGGAGATTGGGACGGGGCCGCAGACGTGCTGATCGATGCGGCGCGTCGACTGGAGGCGGGCGGCGCGGACTTTTTCCTGATCGGCACCAATACCATGCACCGCGTCGCCGACGATGTCTGCGCGGCCGTCAGTATCCCGTTACTGCATATCGCCGATGCCACGGCAGAAATTTTGAAGGATGACGGTGTCGAGCGTATCGGATTACTCGGCACCGCTTTTACCATGGAACTCGATTTTTATCGCAACCGCATCAGCGAACATTGCGGGATTGAAGTGCTGGTGCCTGAATTGCATGACCGGCAGATGGTACATGACATTATTTACCAGGAGTTATGCCAGGGTCAGATTGAAGCGGAATCACGCGAGGTTTATCTCGCCATCATTGATCGCTTATGCGAACAGCACATCGATGGCGTGATTCTAGGATGCACCGAAATTGGTTTGCTGCTGCAACCGCAACACACCGACATCAAGCTTTACGACAGCACGGCAATTCACGCGCAGCGGGCGGTAGAGCTCGCCCTGCAATAGTTTAATCTTGCGGAAATTCAGGCTCGATTAGTTCGATAGTAAGATCCGAAGTCGCATATGCGCTGCAAAATAATACATAGCCTGCTTCAGCTTGAGCTGTGCTAATGGCATCGGGCAGCCCTGCCGGATACTGAATTTCACCCTGGCGCAGCTTGCCCATGCAGGAGCCACATTGCCCGCTGCGACAACTATAGGAAATCAGGATATTGGCCTGATGAGCGGCCGCAAGAACGGACTGCTGCACAGGACAGGCGAAACTTTCACCCGACGGCAATACCGTGACGTGATGAATCGTTTCCGAGATGGATTCAGCCCAACGGCTGGCTGCGCTTGCTCTTTAGCCAGCGGATAATCGGTTCCCATTGATCCAGATCTTTACGCACCGAGTAGGGAGCGAGCTCAAAAATACCCAGTCCGCGTTCCGCGGCACGCACATAGTTCTGGGTCTCCCGCAGCACGCTGATAAAAGGTGCTTTACGGACCTTGCGCAGGTAAGTATCGAGTTGATGATAGATGTTGTAATTTTCGCGGCAGCGGTTGGCAATCAGCGCGACCCTGGCTTCCTTGCGCGCAACGCGGCCGTTATCCAGCACTTTCTGGATGAAAGGGGTCGCTGCCCGCATATCAATCGGCGAGGGTAGAACCGGGATAATAATGCTTTGCGCGCGCCGTAAATTGTCGCTTAATTCCCTGCCGTGAACCGCGGCCGGCGTATCGTATACAACATAATCGGCACTCCTGGGCACGCGGAAATGGCCGGCGGAACCATCGACTCCGGTTATTGAGCTGCGCCCGCTGGGTCGTGCCGACAGCCATTCAAGACTGGAGGCCTGTGGATCAAGATCCACCAGCATGACCTTGTTCCCCTGCGCGGCATAGTAGCTTGCTATGCTGGTTGCAACCGTACTTTTTCCCGAGCCGCCCTTAGAATTCAACACCATGATTGAGCGCATGTTCCCTCCGATTCCGTTGGTTATTCCGAGTTTCGATTATCGTTGAATTTCTACAGCGGTGCAAAATAATGGCGTCAATCGAGTCCCAGTTCAGTCCAGATCCGATCTACCTTGTCCACTATTTCGGGGGACATGGTAATCGGCTCGCCCCACTCTCGGTCAGTTTCACCAGCCAGCTTGTTAGTCGCATCGAGACCCATTTTTGACCCCAGGCCGGATACCGGGGATGCAAAATCGAGATAATCAATGGGTGTATTTTCAACCAGCGTAATATCGCGCGCCGGATCGGTGCGGGTTGAAATGGCCCAGATAACATCTTCCCAGCTGCGCGCGTCAATGTCATCGTCGACCACGATGACAAACTTGGTATACATGAACTGGCGCAAAAACGACCAGACGCCCATCATGATGCGCTTGGCATGGCCGGGGTACTGCTTTTTGATACTGACGATCGCAACCCGATAGGAGCATCCTTCCGCGGGTAAATAAAAATCGACAATTTCAGGAAACTGTTTTTGCAATATCGGGATGAAGACTTCGTTAAGAGCAAGCCCGAGCACCGATGGTTCATCGGGTGGCCGACCTGTATAAGTACTGTGATATATCGGGTTTTTACGCATGCTCATCGCCTCGACCGTAAACACCGGGAAATTTTCGACCTCGTTGTAGTAGCCGGTGTGATCGCCAAAGGGTCCTTCTGCGGCTACATCATCGGCATATATATGGCCTTCGAGTACGATTTCTGCGAGTGCCGGAATTTCCAGGTCAGAAAGCAGTGAGCGCGTTACTTCGGTTTTTGAACCTCGCAGCAGTCCGGCGAAAGCATATTCGGCCAGGGCATCCGGAATGGGCGTTACTGCAGCGAGGATAGTGGCGGGATCACAACCCAGTACCACTGAAACCGGAAACGGGTCGTCGCCTTTTTGCTGGCGCCATTCCTGGTAATCGAGCGCCCCGCCACGGTGCGATAACCAGCGCATTATCAGGCGGTTGCGGCCGATCAATTGCTGACGGTAGATACCCAGGTTTTGGCGTTGTTTTGAGGGTCCCCGGGTGGTGACAAGACCCCAGGTGATCAGTGGTGCAGCATCGCCTGGCCAACAGGTCTGGACTGGCAACATGCTTAGATCGACTTCGTCACCGTGAAACTGGATTTCCTGACATTTGCCGCCTTTAACAAGTTTCGGCGACATATCGAGGATTTTTTTGTAAATTGGCAGCGTTTTCATCGCATCTTTGAATCCTTTCGGCGGCGCTGGTTCCTTCAAGAAGGCCAATAATTTACCGACTTCGCGTAACGAAGTCGCGTTGTCTTCTCCAAGTGCGAGTGCAACACGATGCTCGGTACCAAACAGGTTCGACAGTAACGGAATCTTGCTGCCGCCAGGTTGCTCGAACAGCAGCGCCGGCCCACCGGCCTGCAGGACCCGGGCGGAAATTTCGGTAATTTCAAGATCGGGGGAGACCGACTTGTTAATGCGTTTTAATTCGCCACCCTGCTCCAGCTGGTCGATAAAACCTCGCAGATCCCGGTATTCCATTTACCAGATCTTGATGCCGTGGAATTTTCTTTTGATACGGGTTTCAATAACTATTTTGCTTACCAGGAAGCTCAAAATTATGATGGCAATAATGATCGGAACTATGATTGTCCAGTAGCGTAGGAAAGTATCGCTTAAAACAAACCAGGCCGGCGCACTATCCTCGTCTTTGAGATCGATTTCGCGTTGTTTTGCTGCAACTTCCTTTTGCAGTCCTGCGATGGATTCGGTCGCCGTTTGTTTCTCTTCTTCCAGTTGATCTATTTTTCCAACCAGCTCATCCATATCCTTTTCATACTGGTCGATAACAGCCTTGCTATTGGCAAACTTTTCAATTTCGGCGGTGAGGCCTTCGGTCTTCTGCAGCTCGTCCCGATACAATATATTGAAAGTCGGTTTGGTTACCAGGAAGCCACGCTTTACCCATCCCCTGGTGCCATCAGGAGCGGTTACCAGGGCGTAGGGGCCCTGGATCTGTTCGATTTTGAGTAAATCGCCAGATTGCAGTAACTTGAGAACCTGGCTCGATGAATTCGCATTCGCGTATAGCGACAATCGCAACTGGTCGGTCACGTACTGATTGTCTGTATCCTGATCACTCGCATCCTGTGCCGATATCAGCGCACAGTAAAACACCAGGGTCAAACCCAGAAAAATTCTTTTTGTCATTAGTTAGCCAATTCCACTATGCCTTAATAATGCATCGATTTCCGGTTCGCGCCCACGAAAACAACGAAAGGACTCCATTGCGGGACGTGAGCCGCCCTGTTCAAGCACGCACTGCAGAAATCTTTGCCCGGTTTCAGGATTGAATATTCCTTCTTCTTCAAATACAGCAAAAGCGTCGGCGGATAAGACCTCGGCCCATTTGTAGCTATAGTAACCTGCCGCATACCCGCCTGCAAAAATATGTGAAAAACTGTTCTGAAAACGATTGATAGCCGGTGTTTTTACGACCGCAACCTCGGACCGAACCTGGTCGAGAATCGCCTGGATCTCCCCAGCCGAGGTTATTTTGAGCTCTTGATGAAGCCGAATATCAAACAGGGCAAACTCTATCTGGCGCAACATCTGCAAGGCACTTTGAAAGTTCCTGCTGTCAAGCATGCGATTATAGAGGTCATCCGGCAACGGTTCGTCTGTTTGGTAATGGCGGGCAAACAGGTTCAGCGCCTCGCGTTCCCAGCAAAAGTTCTCCATGAATTGACTCGGTAATTCAACCGCATCCCATTCGACACCATTAATTCCGGCTACATCCGGTACATCCACCCGGGTCAGCATATGGTGGAGTCCATGGCCGAATTCATGAAACAGCGTAATTACCTCGTCATGGGTGAAAAGCGCTGCTTCATCTCCCAAAGGAGGTGTCAAATTACAGGTTAGATAGGCAACGGGTAATTGAATATTGCCGTCGATACGATAGCGATTAACGCACTCATCCATCCAGGCCCCGCCACGCTTGTTCTCGCGCGCATACAGGTCGAGGAAAAACTGCCCGATCACCTCACCCTGTTGATTTGCTATCTGGTAAAAACTAACCGTCTCATCCCAGGTATCTATACCGGTTTCGATTCTCGATATATCAACCCGGTAAAGCCTGGCGACGATATCGAACAATCCCTTGATAACCCGTCCTTCTGAAAAGTAGGGCTTCAGGTCTTCATCGGAAATCTGGTAGCGGTGTTGTTTAAGCTTTTCACTGTAATAAGCATAATCCCATGCCTCGAGTTCACCGACAAACCCCAACGACTCGGCAAAAGCCTGGCGCTCATTAACTTCGTCGATGGCGGTTGGTTGCGAACGCCGGGCAAGGTCGTTGAGAAAGTCGACCACCTGCTTTACATCTGCCGCCATCTTGGTTTCGAGTGAGTACTCGGCATAGTGGCTAAAACCGAGGATATCGGCCTTTTCCTGTCTTTTAGCGACAATTTCGACCATTATGGCGGCATTATCCCAGATTTTATCGGTAATGCCCTGGTCCGATGCACGCGTCGCATAGGCCTCGTAAACGGCCCTGCGTAAATCCCGGTTATCCGCATAGGTGATCACGGCGAGATAGCAGGGCATATCCAGCGTTACCCGATAGCCGGTTAGCTCTTTTTGCTCGGCTAATTGCTTTAGCATTGCCAGGGCGTATTGGGGCAGTCCCTGTAATTCGGCCTCATCCCCGGTGAGGTATTGCCAGGCCTGTGTGGCATCGAGCAGATTGTTTTCGAACCTGGATTGCAGTTCAGATAAATCCTTTTGCAATTGCTGATAACGGGCCCGGTCTTTCCCCTCAAGCTCTACCCCGCCCAGGCGAAAATGCTTTAATGCATCGGTTATGGCTTTCTGTTGTGCCGGGCTGAATTCATCAAATAAGGCAGATGCGGCGATATCACGATATCCCTGGTACAGGTCGTGATTCTGGCTGATTTCGGTTGAATATTCGCTCAGCAAGGGCAGACACTTGTTGTACGCATCCCGCATGTCCGGGCTGCTTTTTACCGAATTCAGGTGCCTCACCGGCGACCATGCCTTGTCGAGTCGATCCCCCATCAGTTCCAATGGCTTGATCAGGTTATCCCAGCTCGGTTCCGGCTGCTTGGTTAACTGTGATACCGCATTACGGTTTTCATTGATCAGCTGTTTGATTGCAGGCTCGATCATGTCGGGTTTTATTTTGCTGAAGGCCGGCAATATCCCGGGTTCGAGTAACGGATTGGTCAAGGTTGAGCCATTAGGTTTGTCTAAAGCCCGCTAGTCTACTCAACTAGAGAATGCATTCAAATGGAAAAGGGGGATCGAATAGAAATCATTGCGACTACCGTGCCGAAAGTCAGAAAGGCTCCCGCCATAGCGCAGCGGGCTTTCCATTTTTTAAGCGCAACCATGTCCTCCTCTGCCCTTGCCGACAGGATATACGGCTGCCGACTATTGGTGGGAGATGAAATAACGTGGTGTTCCTTTTTTTCCTTATTCAGCTCGTTTAAAACCTGTTTTCGCGCCGCTGCTCGAATCACCTTCCACTCCCGTTTCTCAATTTTTCCATTCTGATCAAGATCGTACTCACGCAAATACCTTGCAGGCTGTAATTTCCATGTTTTAACCAGTTCTTCAACCTGCCTGGCGATAAACTCGTCGGACGGATTGCTATGCACGGTACGAAACCATCCGAGCGCATACAGGTTGCTGGCTGGCAGTAACAAGCGCTCACGAAAGCGGTAACTGCCCATACTGAGATTAAATCTAGTCGGTTTTTTCGGGGCACGCGCACTGTATTCGGTACTATGCCCATACCAGGTGGTATCCATCTCCGGTATCACGTGTGCATGATCGGGATCTACGATGCAGTCGCCGGTATCATCGACCAGGCGAAACATGTGACTGCTGCGTTCGTCCGAGATATTAGTCCAGGTCAGGCGTTTTCCCGATCGATGCTTCTTGTCAATCGAGCAGTGATACCATAAGCACCGGCGCTTGCTAAACGGTGAGTGTATTTCACCATTCGGCATCCATTCACCCAGTCCCTTGAGCTCGACATGGCCTTGCGGCGCTGACCTGATTCTGGAGGTCGCGGTTCCATCCATGAAGCGGTAACGCTTCATAATACTGAATGAGTAATAAACCAGGAATGCAAACACCGCGATCAACAGGCCGAGTATCACCAGGTACTCGATCCTGGGCAATTCAAGGATTTCAAACTCGAGCCAGGAAAACATAACCGCGGTATGGTCCCGGGTATCAGGTTTCGAATAGCTCTTTTACGCTGACATCGGCAATTTCGCCGGTCTCAAATTCAAGCAGATCACGCGGCCCGAAACCAAGCAGCCTGGCGACGATCAGATCCGGGAATGTATCGATCGCGATATTGTTGATATTTGCAGACTCGTTGTAAAACTCCCGGCGATCGGCAATGGTGTTTTCCAAGGTGCTGATGCGCGCCTGTAAATGCTGGAAATTGTCGTTTGCCCGTAGTTCCGGATAATCCTCGGCGAGAGCGAAAAGCTGGCCCAGCCCCATGCGCAGCGCGCCTTCAGCGAGGCCCAGTCCGGGAACGTCCTGTTTTTGTCTCGCTTCTGAAACCTGTGAGCGCGCCTGCATGACTTTCTCCAGGGTTTCCTGTTCGAACTTCATGTATTGCTTACAGGTTTCTACCAGTTTTGGTATTTCGTCGTGGCGCTGCTTGAGGAGTACATCGATGTTCGACCATGCTTTCGAAACATTGTGTTTGATACGGACTAGATGGTTGTAAATACTGATGATATAAATCACCAGTGCCGCAATCACTCCCCAGAAGATGTAACTGCCAATATTATCCATCGTATTACTCCCCTAATATTTAAAAATGTTCCTGTTATATAGAGATTATTTGAATTAAATCAAGGGGTTGCTATACATCAAGATTGTTAACGTTGAGGGCGTTGGTTTCGATAAAATCCCGTCTCGGTTCAACTTGATCACCCATAAGCGTGGTAAACACCTGGTCCGCAGCAATCACGTCTTCGATACGTACCTGCAGCAAGCGTCGATTATCCGGGTCCATGGTCGTTTCCCAGAGCTGGTCGGGGTTCATTTCGCCGAGGCCCTTGTAACGCTGTATGTTCAATCCCTTGCGCGCCTCCCGCATCAGCCAGAAGTAAACCTCGCTGAACTTTTTAACTTCCTGTCGGCGTTCACCTCGATTTATATAAGATTCCGCGGTAAACATGTCACCGACCTGCTCGACAAACTGGCTGATAGGCTGATAATCGGCACTATTAAAGAACTCGCTGCTAAGCTCAAACGAGTTACTGAGACCATGCAGGCGCTTGTCAATAATCAGCCCGAAGCGGTTGCTATTATCGTCACCTTTGACTGACACAACGTAGGACACCGATGCCTCGCTTTTCGAATTGAGTCGTGCCGCCAATGTTTCGCCCCACTCGCCCATTGCCTTTTCATCCAGCAGGATTGCTTCGGTTACGGGCGATAAATCAACCAGTTCTTCCAACACCTCGACTGGAATATGCTGTGACAGGCGTTCGACTATCGCCAGGATGGTTATGAATTGACGGGCGAGATTCTCCAGTGCCAAATCAGATATCGCTGGCGAATCGGCCGTCAAATGCAGGCTGGCGCCCTCTATTGCAAGCTGCAGTAAATAAGCGTTGAGCTCGCGGTCATCTTTAACATATCGCTCCTGCTTGCCTTTCTTGACCTTGTAAAGCGGTGGTTGAGCGATATAGACATGGCCACGCTCCACCAGTTCGCGCATTTGCCGGTAAAAAAAGGTTAGCAATAGCGTACGAATATGCGAGCCGTCGACATCTGCGTCCGTCATGATAATGATGTGATGATAACGCAGCTTGTCGATATCAAATTCTTCGCGGCCAATTCCACATCCCAGCGCGGTAATTAAAGTACCTACCTCTGCCGATTGCAGCATTTTGTCAAACCGCGCTTTCTCGACATTCAGGATCTTGCCCTTAAGCGGCAAAATTGCCTGGGTTTTGCGATTTCGCCCCTGTTTTGCCGAGCCACCGGCTGAATCCCCTTCCACGAGGTAAATTTCAGACAGGGATGGATCCTTTTCCTGGCAATCGGCGAGCTTGCCGGGTAAGCCTGCGATATCCAGTGCACCCTTGCGGCGTGTCATCTCCCGGGCTTTGCGTGCTGCTTCGCGTGCTCTTGCCGCCTCCAGTATCTTGTTGGTAATTGCGCGCGCATCGGCTGGATTCTCTTCCAGAAAATCCTTTAGCCGTTCACTAACTACCGATTCAACAATTCCTTTTATTTCCGATGACACCAGCTTGTCCTTGGTTTGCGAGGAAAACTTGGGATCGGGAATTTTGACCGACAAAACAGCGGTTAAGCCTTCCCGTGCATCGTCACCGCCGGTATTAAGCTTTTCCTTTTTGGCCTGGCTGCTCTCCATGTATTGGTTCAAGGTGCGCGTCAGTGCGGAACGAAAGCCCGACAAATGGGTGCCGCCGTCTCGCTGCGGGATATTATTGGTAAAGCAGAATATATTTTCCTGGTATGAGTCATTCCATTGCATCGACACTTCAACGACGACGTCATCCTGTTCCATGTTGATATCTATCGCCTTTTCATGAATCGGATTCTTGTTCTTGTTCAAATACTCGACGAAGGCGCGAATTCCGCCTTCGTATTCAAAGGTGTCTTCCTTATTGTTGCGATGGTCAACGAGATGAATGCGTACACCCGAGTTTAAGAAAGACAGCTCTCGTAGCCGTTTCGCCAGGATATCGTAATGAAATTCGATATCGCTAAAAATCTCGCGGCTGGGCAGAAAACGGAGCTCCGTGCCGGTCTGGTCAGTGTCCTTGACCTCTTCAAGGTTGCTCTGTGGCTCACCGAGCCGGTATTCCTGGTGATACAGCTTGCCCTCTCGTTTTATACGCAGCGACAGTGTTTCAGACAACGCATTGACGACTGAAATCCCGACGCCGTGTAATCCCCCTGAAACCTTGTAAGAATTATCATCAAATTTTCCGCCGGCGTGCAAAACCGTCATGATAACTTCTGCTGCCGAGCGCCCTTCTTCTTCATGGATATCTACCGGTATACCCCGGCCATCGTCCTTAATCGATATCGATCCATCGGTATTTATAGTTACTTTTATTTCCGAACAGTGGCCGGCTAGCGCCTCATCAATAGAATTATCAACTGCTTCAAAAACCATATGATGCAAGCCGGTACCGTCATCGGTATCGCCTATGTACATCCCGGGCCGTTTGCGTACAGCATCGAGGCCTTTTAGCACTTGTATGCTAGAGGAATCGTATTTCGTCATGTGAGGATCTAGCTGAAATTTCGAGGCTTTATTGTACCATGTTCCACGTGGAACAATTTAAATTCTTTTGCCCCGGGAGGGCCTGGCGCAATACTTTCTATGTTACTGATAAACAACTGTAAATCCATGTCTAATAACTGGTCGTAGGCCAGGTGCTGCGCTTCCTGATCAAGCTCTGAATGGAGGTCATCGATCAGCAGAATAATCCGGTTTTTCCGGGTCTTGTTCACCAGATTTAAAACAGCCAGTAACAACGCCAGGCATAACCGCTTGCTCTGGCCACGAGACAAAATTTCACCCACCTTTCTGCCCTCAGAGGTCATAACAATATCATCACGGTGAATGCCGACACTGGTGAAGCCACTTCGAATATCGCCTTCTCGGTGACCGTGTAGTGCTTCAGCAAGATCCTGATGTGCTGGCCAACCCTGCTGATAATTAATCTCGAGTGGTATCCCCGATAATACTTTGCCGAGCTCGCCGGTAAGAATATTTTCAACGGCTCCAGAGTATTCGCGGCGCATTGAGCTGATTTCTAATGAAGGATCGAGTAAATGCTGGTCCCAGTAATCAAGCAGCTTAAGATCTTTACGGCTTTTTAAAAGTCGATTACGTTGTTTCAATGCATGCTGAAACTTTCTCCAGTGCTCTGCATAATCTGGTTCCACGTGAAACAAGCACCAATCCAGAAATGCCCTTCGCTTTTGCGGCGAACCTTCAATCAACTGAAAAATGTCAGCATTGAGTATATTTACCGGCGCCCTGCTGACCAGTTCAGAACGCCGTTTAATCGTTTCCCCATCGATACGTATTTCGAGCTTTTTACTGTTTTTGGCCAACCCGGCTTTGAAACCTTCGAATCGTCCAAACAATAGAAAGCCCGGTTTACCGTATTGAATGCATTGCTTGAGTTGATGGCTACGAAACGAGCGCGCCTGGCATAGAATATAAATAGCCTCCAACAAGCTGGTTTTTCCAGACCCATTGGCGCCACTGATTAAATTGAGTCGCGGATCAAGATCGAGCGTCGTGCTCTTGAGGTTTCTGAAATCCGTCAGACTAAGCTGACTGATCGCCATATTAGGCCTCAGATATCGCTATAGCCGCATCGGCATAACAACATAAAGGCTGGAATCGTCCTTGCTGTCACTGATGATCGCGCTACTATTCGAATCCTTTAGTTTAACCTGGACCTTAGCGGAATCAAGGACTGTCAGGACATCAATTAGATAGGTCACATTGAAACCTATTTCCACATCTCCCTCGCTGTAATCGACCTGTAGCTCTTCTTCGGCCTCTTCCTGGTCCGGATTATTTGCCTGGATTGATAAATTACCACTGGTTAATGTCAGTCGGATGCCACGATATTTCTCGTTCGATAAAATAGCAATTCTACTCATCGAGTTCTTTAGTACTTCTCGATCTACTTCCAGTGTTTTATTACCATCGACCGGTATTACCCGCTGGTAGTCGGGGAATTTTCCGTCAATGAGTTTAGTGGTGAACACCAGGGTATCTGTTTCGACCCGAAAATGATTTTGACTTAATACACACCGCGCCGGGCTATCCCCAGAATCGAGTAGGCGCGAGAGTTCGAGAACGGCTTTGCGCGGAATAATAATCTGCTTTTCTTCGTCCATTCCGGTATCCAGGCTGGTTTCGCTTAAAGCCAGGCGATGTCCATCGGTTGCAACAAGCTTGATTTTGTCAGATGAAATCTCCATTAAAATACCATTCAGGTAATAGCGCACGTCTTGTTGCGCCATTGCGAACGAAGTTTTATCGAACAATTCCTTAAAACTATTTTGCGGTATAGAAAAAGAGTGCAATTCCTCTATTTCGTCTAGTCCGGGAAAATCGCGTGCGGAAAGTGACGCCAGGCTAAAGCGGCTGCGAGCCGACGTAAGTGATACCCGTGAATCCTCGATATTGAAGTTAATTGGTGAGGATTCGGGTAAGGCCTTGCAGATATCGAGAAGTTTTCGCGCCGGGATCGTTGTTTGAAATTCATCGCTTTTACCGGCATTTACCCTGGAAACCATCTCGATTTCGAGATCTGTTGCGGTTAGTGTTATGTCACCGCCTGTTGACTTAAATAAAACATTTCCCAGTATCGGTAGCGTCTGTCTTCGTTCTACCGCGCCTATTACTTGCTGTAACGGTCCCAGTATATCTTCTCTTTTAATAGTTGTTTTCATTTATATATCTAATTTACTGTGTTTATTAGTAACTACGCTTTCACGGGATAAGTTGATTATTTCTTTACTTATCAATGCCTTATGCCGAGAAAATCCGGATTTAAACTGTCTGTTACTTATTACTAAACTGTGTATAACCATGGGATAAATATGCTGCTTTTATTTACACCCAACTTATCCACAGGCCCTGACCCTGTTTTTCCCCATTCCTAGTTGCTTAGCATGCGCGCCAGGATTTCCACGTCTTCATCAATGCGCCGGTCTTCTCCACGCAATTCATCAATTTTACGGCAAGCATGGAGCACTGTCGTGTGGTCCCGACCACCGAAGGCACTTCCTATCTCGGGCAAACTATGCCGTGTCAATGATTTAGACAGAGCCATCGCTATCTGGCGCGGGCGTGTAATAGAACGGTTGCGCCGACTTGATAATAGATCAGCGACCCGGATTTTGAAATATTCCGCGACCAGCTTCTGTATATTATCGATGGTAATGGGCTTGTCTTGCACCGCGAGCAACTCCCTCAGGGCCTGGCGCGCAAAATCCTGGGTAATCGGTTCACCGGTAAAACGAGCATGTGCAACCACCCGCTTTAGCGCACCTTCGAGTTCGCGAATGTTCGATTTGAAACGCTCGGCAATAAAAAAAGCGACATCATCCGGCACATCCGCATCCGCTTGTTCAGCCTTGCTGATCAGGATCGCCACGCGAGTCTCGAGATCGGCAGGCTTGATATCGACCGCGAGCCCCCATCCCAGGCGGGACTGGATTCGATCTTCGAGCCCTTCAATCTCTTTTGGAAATCGATCACAGGTAATGACCATCTGGGCTCGCGCTTCGTAAAGAGAATTGAAGGTGTGGAAGAATTCTTCCTGCGAGCGGTTCTTGTCAGCGAGAAACTGGATGTCATCGATGAGCAGGGCGTCGAGGCTACGATATGAATTCTTGAAATCATTCATACGGCTATGCTGCAAGGCCTTAACCATGTCGGAGACAAAACGCTCGCAATTTACATACAAAATGTTCGCATCCGGGTTGTTTTCCCGGATCTGGTTGCCAATCGCATGCATTAAATGCGTCTTTCCGAGGCCGACCCCGCCATAAATGTAAAGCGGATTATACTCAGAGCCGGGATTGCTGCTGATCTGGATCGATGCAGCTCGCGCCAACTGATTTGATTTGCCCTCGACAAAATTTTTGAATTTTTGGGATTCGTTAAGACCGGAGGAACGATAAGTTCGCGGCGGCGGTGTCGCGGTAACCGCGTCGGGTTCTGCCGCCCTGGCATGGGAACCGATCATCAGGCTGACCGACATTGACTTGCTGTCATCAAGGCTGGTAACCAGTTCGCGTATGCGGTCAAGAAAATGTTTGCGAACCCAATCCATAACAAAACGGTTCGGAGCCAACAATTTCAGCGTATTAAGTTCCTGTTCTACCTGTAATGGCAAAATCCAGGTATTGAGCTGTTGCTCACTGATTTCGCCTTCCAGGCAGGAAATACACTGTTGCCAGATTGAATTCAAAACACCCCCGATTGTTTGTATTCACGTACCAAAAGTGGACGGAATAAGCGGTCAGAGCCAGAGTCAATACTGCGCGCATACCTGTAAACACCACTAAAAAGCGGAAATTCAGGCTGTTTTAACCCTTTTTCGGTGAATTTATGTGCTCGACCGGTAAGGCGTAATATTATACTTATCCACAGCCCTAGCAAGAGGCTTGAGCAAAAAAAATAGTTTTGTGGTCAATTCATAATCGATCGCAGCCGTAACCGTGCAAAGATAGAAAAATTGTCGTAAAGCTGAATTAAATATTGACGTAACGCGACTCTAACAGTACATTGTCGCGCCTTGTTGAAATCGACAAACTAAACAGCCGAGGCGTTTGCTATGAAGCGTACATTTCAACCCAGTAATCTTAAGCGTGCCAGAACGCATGGCTTTCGTGCGCGTATGCAAACCCGCGGTGGACGCGACGTAATTCGGGCCCGCAGAGCAAAAGGCAGAGCACGCCTGACACCGTAAAGTGGATGTCAGTGTCAGCGAGTCTTTCCCAAGACGGCTGAGATTAACGCGTGCAATCGATTTTCAGCAGGTTTTTAAGAACAATATTCGAGTTGGCGATAACCATATCACGCTCCTGGTTGGTAAAAATACGGGTGCATGCCCTCGCATCGGGTTTGCGATAGCACGCAAACAGGTACCAGCAGCAGTCAAGCGCAATGCGCTGAAACGGTTATTTCGAGAGAGCTTTCGCAAAAACAGGCACCGCCTGCCGCCGCGTGACATTGTGATTATGGTGAAACGCGAAATATTATTAACCCGGCCGGCCGATTTTCGAGCCACATTGGATCAACACTGGAACAGCATCATCAAACAATGCGAAAGCCCCTGCTAATATTGATTCACGCCTATCGCTACCTGGTAAGCCCGTTGCTTGGCAACCATTGTCGTTATACTCCCAGCTGTTCCCAATACGCGCTTGAAGCGCTCGAATCACATGGTGTGCTGAAAGGTTTATGGCTAACCCTAAAGCGCGTTAGCAGCTGCCATCCATGGCATGAGGGGGGTTATGACCCGGTTCCAGGCTCCTGCAGCGAGCACAACCATGGATAATTCACGCCTATTTCTGTTTGCGGCACTGGTTTTCGTTGGCATGTTGATGTGGCAGCAGTGGCAAATTGACTATGGTCCCCAGCCGGTTTCCAGCAGTGAATCTTTACCCGCCGCCGAGGGTGATGTTGGCGAACAGGGGGTCCCCGCAGATGATTTGCCGGAGCAGGCCGATGAATTAAGTCCAGGCACGGTAACCGACAGTAGCACCGGCAGCGGGGAAGTTTCACCAACCCTGCCACAGCAGCAACTGGTCAGAATCGATACCGATGTCGTGCGCGCAATGATCGATACACGGGGCGGGGTCATACGCTCGCTTAAACTCAAAAAGTATCCAACCTCACTGGAGCAACCCGACGATTGGCTGGAACTGGTTCATAGCGATAGCGACTCGGTCTACATTGTACAAAGCGGGCTGCGTAACAAAGAAGAAAAGGCACCAACGCACTACAGCACTTACCGTACTGATCAAACAGCTTACGAGCTTGCCGATGGTCAGGATGAACTTGTCGTGCCGATGTACTGGACCCAGGACGGAATTAAGGTCGTCAAAAGCTATCATTTCAGGCGTGGTGACTACCTGGTCGAGGTAAGGCATCGGATAGAGAACGGTTCGGCGCAGGAATGGCAGGGCAGCGAATATCGCCAGATCCAGCGCTCACGCCCGCTCGAGACCTCGCGCCTGCTCTATACCTATACCGGTTCGGTTTACTATAACGAAGAGGCCAAGTACGAAAAAGTAGACTTCGATGACATGGAGGATGCGCAGCTGAAACTCGAATCTACCGGCGGATGGATTGCCATGATCCACCACTACTTTTTATCGGCCTGGGTACCGGGACAGGACGAAAAAAATCTGATTTATACGATTGCCAATACCCGGCGCAACCCGTCGACCTATACCATTGGCCTGCGCTCTGCCAACCGGGTAGTCGCTGTCGGTGGCAGCAGTGAATTTGTCAGCCAGTTGTTCGTCGGGCCGAAGATATTGCAGCGGCTCG
>JAOTXY010000049.1 GCA_029862125.1 Gammaproteobacteria bacterium
CGGACATCCTGACCTGCTTGACCACCCCGGTGGCATCGAAACGACTCGATTTCATCGCCAGCCGCGTAATCGAAAATCCAGCCGCCGTGTTGTCGACGTCGAAATCAATTTCCGAACCTTTATCCAGACCGGCGAGCTGGGCTGGATCCTCGACGCGAAACATCATCGTCATCCCCGGCATGCCGAGACGATCGATGGGTCCATGTTCGACCTTGATCTTGCCTTCCGACAACCGTACCTGGCGCACGACGCCGCTGGCATCGAATCCACCCGGCATCGATTCGCCGTTTGCGCCCGAACCCGGGCGATTCGACAGGCGCTCCAGCACCGAGCTGGTCGGCGGCAGTATCTCGTCGGAATTAAATGTCTCGTCTCCGCGAAACCTGCGTTTCCACGAGAGTTCGGTATCAAGCGGAACGACCTCGTCGGGAAACAAGGATTCGTAGGATGGCGACGCGGGATGCTGATCGACATCAAGCGGAGACGGCATGTCCTCTGCGGCCAACGCCGCGTTTCCCATTAGAACCGAAGCGAGCAAGGCGTATCTAAACTCTGTACCTGTATTCATGTTCAGCACTGGAACCTCGAAAAATAACGATTAGATGTAACGCCACAGGCAATGCATCACGGTCAGCGATTGCGATGGCGCAATGAGTCGGGGCCGGCTTTGCTTCGAGCTGGCCAGGCGGTCTCGGGGACCGGTGAGGTTAGAGTCTCGGGGGCCTTTCCAGGCGGGAGAGGAAAGAGGATTTCACTGCGAGCGTGTCGGTGGGCAGCCAGCGATCGGATTTGTCAAAGGCGAAAAGCGCGAACTCCTGGTGCAACATGGACGCGGAAATGCCGCACAAAACCTTGCAGGTACTGCTGTGCTCGCATTGCATTTCACCGGCCGCGTTGACAGCCTCCTGCAGCAGCTGCGCGGAAATTCGATCGGCTTCGTCGATGACATGTTTGCAGCGGTGATTCGTATCGACGCCCTGCTCCGCGGGACCGTCCAGGATAACCCACGACGCGTGAGCCATCGGTGCAGCCAGCAGGTTTATTGCCATCATGCAGCAAATCAATCGGGACAGGCGCTTTCGTATCGTTACTCGCATTATTCAGGGTGTCTGTCGGTACCTAGTAGGAAGATTCGAATTCGTCAATACCTGGTTGAGTATAGTACAACCGGCTGAATGTTATGACCAGCGGGGATCGAATCGGTTCACGGGCATCGAGACAAATACAATCCGTTGTTCTGTCGCTCCCGGTCCTTTCAGCGCAACTTGTTCGCGATTTTAACTGGCATCGGAGTTTTCCGCTGGCGTTATCTGGGGCATACCTGGGCTAGTTGGTACCTACTGCGAGGCACCAGCCTCCAGGAGTTACAAGAACTCGAGGGATGGGCCACGTTTGAGATGGTGTTGCGGTATGCAAATCTCGCGTCTGATCACCTGCAGTCGGCAACTTCGAGGATCGAGGGCACAATATTTGGCATAATCGAACGAGGGTAAAAAACTGAAGTCGATCGTATCAAATTGATTTACAAAGGATTAATTGGTGCCCAGGGGCGGAATCGAACCACCGACACGAGGATTTTCAGTCGGGCTTTAATTTTTCTAACTTAATAAAATCAGCTACTTACGGCGCATTCTATTCCCGTTTGTGCCAGTAAATGCCAGTAATCGCCAGTTATTGGGGCACAATATTGGCACACTAGTTAAATGCTTTTTGTACCGATGACTTTTATTTATTTTTTTAAAAAATTATGTGATACCTGTTGCGCGACTTTGCAACACAATGCATAACAATGCATAACTACTCCCCACAAAACTCCGTACGATAAAGAGTTAAGTATAAAAAGTTGGTAAATTCAGAAAACTCGAATTACAACCTGTACATTAATTTTGCAAAGCTTATGTCCGAGTTAATATTTGCCAGCTATCAGGCGTCTTTCAGCAGTAAAACCGAAGACTTCGACCAGCCAATTGTAACCTCGCGATTCCCATGGGCCGCTTTCGAAGCCGCACCTTCCAGATTCTGAATGGAAACCACTAGCGGCTGGTCTGATCCTTCCAGCTCAACATAAATTTGAGCACTATTGCCAAAATAAGCGGTATTGCTCATGACACCGCTGATGCTTCCATCCATAACCGTCATTGATTGCGAATTAACAATTTGCAGGTTTTCCGGGCGCAGGGCGACGGACATTTTCTCTCCCTTTGAAAAATCCTGTGATTCAATCCTAGCGCTTATCCGGCCAAGCTCCCTGGTATCGACAATGTAGCTATCACCATCGCGTGCATGAATGTGACCGTCAAAAACATTCATCGTGCCCAGAAAATCGGCAACAAACCTGGTTTGCGGGTGCTCGTACAAGTCTTCCGGCGAACCCACCTCCAGCACCTTTCCCGCAGACATCACAGCAATTCGGTCTGACATGGTAAGCGCTTCCTCCTGGTCATGAGTGACAAACACAAAAGTAACACCGACAATTTTTTGCAGTTGCCGAAGTTCAAGCTGCATTTGTTCGCGCAGATTCTTATCCAGCGCACCAAGCGGCTCGTCCAGTAGTAACACCTTCGGTTTTTTAATCAGCGCTCTTGCCAGTGCCACTCTTTGACGCTGTCCTCCGGAAAGTTCATCGGGCTTGCGCTCTCCAAATCCTTCCATCTTGATAAGGGACAGGACGTCGCTCACTCGTTTTTCCAGTTCGTCCGCGGGGAGACGATCCTTGCGCAGTCCAAAGGCGATGTTCTGGAACACATTCAGATGCGGAAAGATCGCATAATTTTGAAAAACCATATTCACCGGGCGCTGGTAAGGCGGCACGGTGGACATCTGTTCGCCATCGATATTAATCTCGCCTTGTGATGGTATTTCGAAACCGGCCAGCATTCTCAGTAACGTAGTTTTGCCACAACCGGACGGACCCAGCAGCGCAAAAAATTCACCCTTGCCAATCTCCAGATCAACGCTGTCAACCGCAACGATCGAACCGAAATGCTTCGACACGCCCTGAATGGAAATGAAAGATGATTCAGGCATGCTAGATAACATTCTCGGTTGAATTGGCGGATCCCTTTCGACGCATAAGTTCCGCCACTATTACGATAAATACAGTCACAATCAGAATGGCCGAGCCCAGCGCCAGTACCGCGGGAAGTTTTCCAGGAAATCGCAGTTGGCTCCAAATGAAAATCGGTAACGTGGAAGCGTCACCTGTCAGGAAAAAGGCCAACAGAAACTCATCGAAGGAAATGGTGAAAGTGAGTAAAAGACTCGCCACAATACCCGGCATTGCGATCGGAAAGGTGACCCGCCAGAACATCATCCACGGGGTTTCCCCAAGGTCAAGCGCCACTTCTTCGAGACTGCGATCGAAGCTCTCCATGCGTGACAACAATACGAACAACGAAAATGGTACGCAGATCAGCACGTGCCCGACACCCACGGTAAACAGCGACAGGTCGATTCCGTAGTTATCAAAGGAAATCAAAAGCGCAATTCCCAGGATAAGAAAGGGGGTGACCAACGGCAAAGTAAACAATCCGGTCAGCGCCCTGGCGCCGTATAGCTTGTAGGTAGTCAACGCCTTGGCTCCCATCATCCCCAGCGTGGTACTGATAAGGCATACCGGAACCGCCACTGAAAAACTGTTCCACAGGGCTTTGTGCATTCCGGGTTGGTTGACCATTTCGGCCCACCAGTTCAATGTAAAACCGCTCATCGGGAAGGCTACATAAATGCCGTCATTGAAGGAAAAAAGCGGCAAAAATAAAATCGGAAGATAGATGAACACCAGGTAGATAACGGTATAACTGCGCAGCCAGCCGGAGCTGCTATTCAATGAACTCTTGCTCATATCAGTACTTTCCTGACCCGGTTGATACCCAGTAAAAACAGGCAGACTGCGAAGGTAACCGTGATCATCGAAATGATTGAAATGGCTGCACCCAACGGCCAGTTATCCAGTCGCCCGAAAGCAGACTGGATCAGGTTTCCGATCATGAGGCCTTTCGGTCCTCCGACCAGCTTGGGCGTAACATAATCGCCAACCGTCGGGATGAAGACTAACAGCAACGCCGCCACCACTCCGGGCATAGACAATGGCAGCGTCACCCGCAGAAAACTGTAAATCTTGTTTTCACCCAGATCGTGGGCTGCCTCTATCAGTGACTTGTCAATTTTCTGCAGGGATACGTAAATCGGCAGGATCGCAAAAGCAGCCCAAGCATGGGCCAGCGTAAGTATGACCGCGTTTGTGTTATAGAGTATGAAGTCGAGAGGTTGCTTGATCAGATCCAGCCACATCAGGCCGGAATTGATGAAACCATTGTAGCCAAGTATCAGTTTCCACGAAAAAACACGAAGCAGGTAACTTGTCCAGAACGGTAAGGTAATCATTATCAGCCACAACATTTTGTTTTCGTGTACATGAAAGGCAATAAAATAAGCCGCCGGATAGGCCAGTAATACCGTTACCAATGCGACCAGTGTTGAAATGAATATAGAGCGAACCAGCGTGTTAACGTAGTGAGATTTTTCGAAGAAGAATTCATAATTGGCAAGGCTTAACATCCATTCATCGCTACTCCCTGTTTCAATTTTAAAGCTGGTCCCCGCCAGCAACAGAAAAGGAGATACCAATGCGACTATCATCAGCAGGATAGCAGGAGACGCCAGGGCGTATCCCTTCAGAGCAGGATAACGTCTCCATAAACTCATCGCTGACAGTGATGTTTTGTCTGTCGACGACTTCATATGTTTGCCTGTCATTATTGCCAGATGTCTTGTCTTCGCGTGTATGCCGGCTGCTATTGTGTTTTATACAGGGAAAAGCTGCTACAGTTGCCTGCCAACCTGAACCGTGGAGTACACCACAGTTTCTATAAGATGGTAATACTTCGAGCGATTGATTGGTGAATAATATCAGTTACGGGAGCATGAATATTAACATCGGGTTCAGCGATTAGCGGACCTGATAATTATAAAACCTGAAATCTGAGTAAACTAAAAATAAGCCCAAAAGTAATTCCAAACAGCGGAGGATATGATGACCAACCACTTTGACAAGAGCCGTCGTAAAATTCTGAAATCACTTGCCGCACTCGGGGTGACCTATTCCGTTATACCGTTGATCTCCGGCGAAGCACATGCCGCGGGTGAAGTGCACTACCACACATGGTCTGGATACGACGTACCAGATTTGATGAAGTCCTATATAGACAAGTATGGCGGTATGCCCGAAGTCAGCCACATCGCTACTGAGGAGGAATCGTTCATCAAGATGAAAACGGGCTGGTCGCCAGATTTAATTCACCCCGGCAACTATAACGTCGGGCGTTTTAAGGATGCAGGGCTGCTCAAGCCGATCGATACATCTCGTTTGAAAAACTTCAACGACATCATCGAAAGCGTTCGCTCGGATGACTCCTGTGTTTACAACGGTAAGCAGTACATGGTGCCTACCGAGTACGGAAATAGTTCGATTATTTATCGCAGAGACCTGGTGGATGCAAAGTATCTGGACAATCCGACCTGGGGAATTCTGTACGACGATCGATACTCGGGCCGTTTGTCACAATATGAAACCGCGGCTGCGGTGGTGCAGTGTGCTGCCCTGGTTCTTGGATTCAACAATATATATGACCTGAGCGATGCTCAGCTGGCGGAAGTCAAGAAACTGGCTTCCAAACAGCGCGACATGCTGCGTATGTACTGGTCGGATGCCACGCAACTGGAGCAGGCCATCGCAACCGGCGAAGTGGTAGCCGCTTATGGCTGGAACGCTTCGCTGGTTAATCTGAAGAAACAGGGTATCGACGTTGGCATGATGGTACCGAAAGAACGCATGTTTACCTGGATCGCCGGTTTCACCATGCATAAAAACGTCAATAATGAAGCCGCCGCCTACGACCTGATCGATGCCTGGAGTTCACCTCAATCAGGCGCCTGGTTGATGGAAAACTACGGTTACGGCTCCACTAACCGGAAAGCCTATGAGATGGCCGATCAAAAGGTGCTGCAAAACCTGGGAATCGCCGATCCACAGGCTGTATTAGACGGTAGTCTGTTCTTCAAGTCGCTGGACCCGGTGATCGAAAAGAAATACCAGAGCCTGTTTACCGACGTACAAGCCGGCGGTTAGGCCAGGTTTTAAATGACACGGGGCGGTCCGCGCGGCTTCCCCGTGTTAACTTGTGTACGACCAATATTTGTTGTCACCGTGCTGTATTTTGAGTGATCTAGATCTCTGCTATATGCCAGGGTACCTGCTTCAGGAGCAGTTCAAGACCCGGAAATTGTCGCCGCTTGACCTGCTGCAGGCGCAGATACGGCGTGCCGAGGCGGTAAACCCGCAAGTCAACGCCTTTACCGATACCTACTACGACGAAGCCATGGAGCAGGCGCGGCTCGCCGAAAAGAGTTTTTCCCACAAGCATGGTCCGGTTCGCCCGCTTGAAGGTCTGACTCTGGCGGTCAAGGAACATCAGGCGCTGGCAGGCAAACGCACCACCCAATGTTCCCTGGTTTACCAGGATCAGGTCGAAACCGACAACAGTCCAACCAACCAGCGTTTGCTCGACGCCGGGGCCATCGTGGTTGCCAAAACGACCACACCGGAGTTTAGCAGCGCGGGAGTCACCTACAGTAAACTGTTCGGGGCAACGGGCACTCCCTGGAACCCGGTGTACACCTCGGGCGGTTCCTCCGGCGGGTCGGCGGCGAGCCTCGGGGCAGGAATGGTTACCCTGGCAACGGGTTCCGATATCGCGGGATCGATCCGCGTCCCCGCCGCCTGTTGCGGTGTCGTCGGATATAAACCACCTTACGGGCGCGTTCCCGGCGGCCAACCTTTCAACCTCGACTTTTACTGCCAGACGGGGCCACTGGCCCAGAACGTGGGCGACTGCGCGATGATGACCAACGTGATGTCGGGCGTGCATCCGGGTGATATCGCGACCCTTCGCGATAACATCACCCTGCCGCTCGAATATGCAGACATCGAAGGCTGGCGGGTGGCCTGGTCGGCCGACCTCGGCGCTTTTAACATTGCGTCAGACGTCAGGGAAAACCTGTTGAAAACCGTGGCGTTACTCGTTGAGCTCGGGGCCGAGGTCGAAGAAGTAGAGCTGGGTTGGGGTGACGAAGTCACCGACGCCGCGGTGACTTATCTGGATCATCTTTTCGGGCGTCACCTGGCGCGCTTGTACGAAGAACACGGCGATGCGCTATGCGACTACAACATCTATTACGCCGAGCGCGCGGGCAAATCGGATGCCGAAGCCTTTCTGTCGACTTACGAAGTGGCCAACGCGATGTATCACAGCCTGGGCACAGTGCTCGATAAATTTCACGCGTTTATATGCCCCACCAACGCCACCCACGAGGTATTGGCCGAGGCGAAACCCTGGGAAACAATCAGTGTAAACGGGAAGAAACTGATAACCGATTTCGATTGGGTAATGGCGCATCCTTTCAACATGCTGAGCCGGCTTCCCGTCATCGCTATCCCTAATGGCATGGCGGGCAACGGACTACCGACAGGCATTCAAATTGTCAGCCGCAGTTACGATGATCACCGCGTGTTCCAGCTGGCAAGGGCAATTGAAAAAGCCTCACCCTGGCTGGATTGCGACCTCCGTAGACCGCTTACAAGCTGACTCAAATTCTAGATGCCGGTCAGGAACCAGGACGGTTGCGTTTACTCGAAACCATCGCACTGGTTCGACTTTACGGTGATGGGACTAAGTGTTCCCGTGCAACCCGTCAGGTGATTTTTTGATAATCAAGGGGAGTGGTGCCCAGGGGCGGAATCGAACCACCGACACGAGGATTTTCAGAAGAAGTGGTGACTTATATTTCTTTATTTTTCAACAACTTATGGGGCGTCCGTTGCGCTCTAATGCACTACCAAGCATAACAGTGCACAACTGAAACCCGCAAAAACTACGCACGAAATAAACATGGTCCTCGAGTTGGTATCTTCTCGTTTGCCTCCCGTAAAAGCAGTCTGTCTGACTAATTCGATTCCACCCCTAACTACAGTAAGAAAAAGGGAGAGGGATAGATTCGCAACCTGTGGTGGCTTACACCTTCAGGATTCGCGAAACGCACGGTTAATACTGTCGCTTATCAAGATAAAGGGGACGGAGGGATTAAAGTTTAATCCCTCCGTCCCCTTTTTCCTTTAGCGGCGATTATGGGTGTTCATCTGGGCCAGAAAGCAGCGAAAGTCTCGTCAACCAGGACCTCAAAATTCTCATCAACCCTGGTTTGGGCATGCTTCAGTTCAGCGCCCGTCTGCTGGCGTAATCGCTCAGCCTCGGCTTCCGTCAATTGTTTCTGCTTTTCTTCATAACGTATTAGCACTTTCTGGGTGCGCTGCTCATTACGCCTTAGCAACTGCTTGGCGTTTCGACGAGCGTCGCTTACCGCCGCCTCGGCCTCCTGCTGGACGCGTTTTATCCTCTCCTTGGCTTCCCGTTCGGCCTCCAGCACCTGTTGAATCGGATTCGTCATAGTCGGCTTCATCTAACGAAATCTATCTCGAGCAACTCGATCGGACTTGATCTTGATCATGGCAAATGAAGTTGTGTGCAAGACAATGATTATTACATAATAAACATTAAGTTATCCGAGAGACTGGCCATCTTGCCTGGAATTTCATTTTTCCGTTACGCTGATGTGCAGGCACGGGTTAGGGCGCGCATCGGCGCCATGCCCGATGAAGCCCGCTGGCACTATGTCGCCGATGCCAGCGATCTCGACAACCTGATTGAGCGGATGCGAAGCAACGGACTGTCCCATTGGGTCGCGGATTTGCCGCGTTCCCCGGACACTAACACGATTGAAGGTAGCCTGCGGCAACATTTGCTGAACCTGCTCGATAACGTTAGCCGCCTGTTGCCAAACCGCTGGACCGGTGTCAAACGTTGGCTGTATCTGGCGAACAATCTCGTGTGGGCGCAACGATTACTCACGGAAGCCGATATCGAGCCTCCAGAGCAAATCGATGCGATGCTAAAACCGATCTTCTCGTTACACATAGATGAACGAAGCAAACGATTGGAGCAAACGCCCTACCATCAATACCTGTCGGCATCGTCACCATTCGATCGCTGGTTGTCGGACTTTACAGCTTCCTGTCCTTCCGTATCAGGGCGGGAAGCTTACGTGCTTAGCAGGCTCGCCAAAAGCATTCTTCGGCACAGAACGCGATTACTCGATTTACGTAAACAGGCAACCACCAATAACACCGTGGATCTGGCTGCTCAATGGCGACTACGCGACGAGCTTGCGCGCGAATTGCGCGGACTGATTGGCGGTGATCCGTTCCATGTTGGTCTGGTCCTGATCTACTGCTTGCTCGAACTGTTGCAGTACGAACGTTGTCGCGCGTTTCTGGTGGCGCGCTCGTGCGGATGGGAGCAACCGGAAATACTGGGGAGTACGGCATAATGTTCAGGCCAGTGGAAATGATCTGGGTCGATCTGCTGGTTGATCGAAGTTCGGTCACCGCGGCCCTGGATATTCTTGGTCGTTTACAGGTTATTGAATTACGCCAGTATGATCGGCCACAAACTCCATTTGAAGTGGCATCAGAGTCCGGCTTGTTGGAACGCCTGGTTACTGTGGGACAAAATCTGGAGCGCATCGCACAATGGCTGCCGAAAGCGGATATGACGCTGATCGATATGGAGCGGCGCAATCAGTCTACCGAACTCGTATTGCCAGAGCTGGAACAACGTTGCCACGACTGGTTGCAACAGGCCAAACCCATTATAAATCAGTTACGCAAAGCCGGGACTCGGCTCGAAGAGCTCGAGGTGCTGGTAGTTTGCCTGGAGTCGTTACCTCCGCAAGAGTTCGATATTGCGCTGTTGGCGCATGATCCATCTCGTGCATTTCCCCCCTTCGTCGCCCTGGGAACGGCGGATGACGTCGATGTCCTGGACGCGCGCCATGGGCAAATCATCGGGCGCGCCTATCCGGTAAAGCACGGGGATGACGAAGAGCCCGGCAAAGAGCGCGTTTTGGTGGTTGGTGTCACCGATGCCGATGCGCTTGGCGAACTGGAGCGACGATTCCATAGCCGCGGTATGCGGTTTGTCAGTGTTCCAGCGGGGCTGAAGGCATCTAGCGCCGAAGCCCTTGAACAGGCGCGCGGCTTGCTGACCGAACAAGCGACTATCCATGATAAACTCGTCGCCGAGCTCGAGGAACTCAATCGGCGCACTGGTATGGCCGGCGACCTGTGGTTGCTCAATCGCCATCGCTGGGTAAACGAAACACTGGCGGACTCGCTTACCGGAAAACGTTTCGTCTGGCTTGGGGGTTGGGTTCCGGAGACCCGTTACGATGAGATGGTCGCAAGCCTGCAATCCGATAACGTGCCATTCCTGATCAACCGGGAAACGGCGCAACAACACGGACAACCGCCAGTGCAGCTCGATAATCCGCGGTGGATCCAACGGTTTGAAACCTTCGTGCGTGGTTTTGGCGTGCCCGCCGCCAACGAAGTAGACCCGAGTCCGTTGCTGGCTATAATAACGCCATTGATGTTCGGTTATATGTTCGGCGACGTAGGACATGGTGCGGTTTTGATTGTCATCGGTTACTTCGCTCGCCGGTGGGTTCCGGTGCTGGAGTTGCTGATTGCCGGCGGAATCAGTTCAGTGGCATTTGGATTTCTCTATGGATCACTGTTTGCCAATGAGCATATTCTACCCGCGTTGTGGCTCAGGCCCATCGAGGAGCCTTTGTGGGTGCTCGGCATCCCCATCGTGTTCGGGTTCATCGCTATTTTTGCCAGCATGCTGCTCTACGCGCTACAGGCGCTGTGGCGTGGTCGGCTCCGTCGTTGGTGGGCTGTGGAAGCGCCGATCGTGATCATGTATCTCGCGCTGCCGTTGGGTTGGTTTTCCATAACCGCTGCATTGCTGGTGGTCTTCGCGTCACTGGTATGGTTGTTCACCGCCATCGGTATGCGTGGTTACCATAAGCAGGGTTTTGCCGGGGTGCTGCCAGCGGTCTTCAAGGAACTCGCCGAGCTGTTGGAGATCGTGTTCCAGCTCCTCATCAACACACTTTCCTTCGTGCGTCTGGGGGCGTTCGCCCTAGCCCACGCTGGTTTAAGCGTGGCTGTAATAGCACTTGCCGAAATGCCCGGGAGTATGCTCGGCAAGATTGTCGTTTTCATTATCGGCAACGCAATCGTCATTGCCCTGGAAGGACTGGTGGTTTCCATTCAGACAACGCGTCTCGTCATGTTCGAATTCTTCCGACGTTTCCTGGTAGGGGAAGGTCGGCCGTTCCGCCCCTTAACATTACCGAACGATACCCGGTTTGCCTAAAGAGGAAGTGAGTCGATGCTACAAAATAAAATAAGATTCTTGTTGAGCGCCACCGCGATCATGGCGTTGATTGCCACACTTGCATATCTGTCGCTGTTGCTGTTCCCACCAGTCGCCCTGGCTGCCGAAGCCGAAGTTGTGGTGGATCCCGGTGTTTTAAGTTGGGGGTATATGGCCGCCGCCGTGGCCACGGGTCTTTCCGCCCTGGCCGCCGGCATCGCAGTCGGCGGCGTGGGTGCCGCCGCGATCGGCGCCATCGCGGAAAAACCGGACCTGTTTGGACGGACCCTGGTATTTGTCGGCCTCGCCGAAGGTATCGCGATTTATGGCCTGATCATCTCCATCTTGATCCTTAATCGATTAGGATGAAGGACGCGCTGCGCGTCACTTACATCGGAGAAGCGATCACCGCCGACGGTTTCGCGCTGATCGGCGTGCGGCCAAGGGTCACACCGGCGGAAGCGGATGCTGTATGGCAGGCATTGCGTGAGGCGCGGCGGAATTCGAACCTGGTCATTCTTAATCAAGCGCATGCCGACGTCATTCAGACGCGTTTGCAAGAATTGATTTCCACCGAGCCAACACCTCCAGTCGTAGTCGTGCCGACCATGGCCAGCAATGAACTCGCTTTGGATCGTGTGGTTGCACCGGCGCGACGCGTGTTGGGATTGAGCTGATCGAGATGGATTCACGCTTACCGGCCGATTTCGACCCGCAGCAGGTCTCGCTCTTTCTCGACAAAGTTGCCGAGGATTGCGATACCGAGTTGCGTGAAATCGCGGCAAATCGAGATGCCGAGATTGCGCGCATCCGTGGGGATGCCCATGTCGAATCACGCCGCCTGTTTCGACATAGCGTCGAGAATTTGTGTAACCGGCTTGTGCTGGAACAAAGCCGCTATCTGGCGGGGGTACGTTCCGATCTGCGCCGGCAACAGTGGGAAATATTGACCGAGTCTCAACAACGTGTGCTCGAGGCTGTTTCGGATCGCTTCCGCAAGGCCTGGGAAGATCCGCAGGGACAATGGGAATGGTGTCGATATTGGTTGGCGTTAGCCCGGGAGCGGGCTGGCGATAACGCACTCCGGGTCATCCTGGGTAAGGGCACGTTGGAAAACGTACGCACAAGCATCGAAAAAAAAATTAGGGATCATGCTGCCGGTGCGACGGTGATTATTGATACACACGCGGATTCCGGAATTTGTATCGAGTGGGGCGACTACGTGATGGATGGTCGTTTGACTTCACAAAACTCGGCCATCACTGATGCGGTGCTGAGCCGTTTGTCCGACTTGCTGCTCGAACAGAATGAGGGGTCTTCGCAATGACCGCTCGCGCCGAAGTATTCTGGATCAACGGCCCGGTGCTGAAGGCGCGCCCCGAGGGCAATTTTCAAATGAAAGAAGCGGTGGTCGTGGGGGAAGATCGACTCACGGCGGAGGTGATCCGACTCGATGTCGATTCCATCACCGTTCAGGTGTTCGAAGACACAACGAGCTTGAAACCGGGAGTCTTGATCGAAGGGAGCGGGTTGCCGCTGGCAGTAGATCTGGGCCCCGGCATGGTCGGCCGCATGTTCGACGGAATTCAGCGACCGCTGGAAACGATCGCCAGCAGACAGGGCGACTTCGTCCACGCGGGTGTCGACATTCCCAATCTGGATCGGGAACAGGCATGGCCGTTCCAACCGGAAGTTGCGGAAGGCGACGAAGTGCGCAGCGGACAGCGGCTGGGCGTAGTGCAGGAAACACCGAGCCTGGCTAACCGCATCCTCGCGCCGAGAGACGTGGAAGGTGGCCGTGTAACCTGGATTGCGCCCGCAGGCGAGTACCGTCTCGATCAGCCAATCGCCCGTATTCGTTCCGAACAGGGGGAATGCGAAGTGGCGATGCTCAGGCGATGGCCGATCCGGATACCGCGTCCGGTCAAGCAGCGCTTGACGCCGGAACAGCCGCTGTTGACCGGCCAGCGAGTGATCGACACCCTTTATACAATCAGCAAGGGTGGCGCGGGCGCGATGCCCGGCGGGTTCGGCACCGGCAAGACCGTACTGCAGCAGACGCTGGCCAAGTGGTGTGACGCCGACATCATTATCTACATTGGCTGTGGCGAGCGCGGCAACGAAATGGCCAGCGTGCTGGAGGAGTTTCCAAAACTGGAGGATCCGCGCACGGGCCGGCGATTGATGGAACGCACGGTGCTGATCGCCAATACATCGAATATGCCGGTGGCGGCTAGGGAAGCTTCGATTTACACCGGTATCACCATTGGCGAATACTATCGCGATCAGGGCTACGATGTGGCGTTGTTCGCCGATTCGATTTCACGCTGGGCCGAGGCGCTGCGCGAGATCTCTGGGCGGTTGGAGGAGCTGCCCGCCGAAGAGGGTTATCCTGCCTATCTCCCCAGCCGGCTGGCTGAATTCTTTGAACGCGCCGGTCGTGTCACGACATTGGCAGGTATGGAATCCTCTTTGACGGTCATGGGTACGGTATCGCCGCCGGGCGGCGATTTCTCGGAACCGGTGACGGCCCATTCGCGGCGTTATGTCAAAAGCTTTATGGCGCTCGACCGAACCCGCGCGCAGGCGCGCTTCTACCCCGCGATCCATCCGTTGTTGAGCTACTCCGAGTATGTGGAAAATTCGGCGCGTTGGTGGCAACAGCGCGGCGGCGGCGTGCGGTGGGCGGAGCAGCGCGCACAAATACTCGAACTGATCCAGGAGCAGGCGCGACTGGAAAAGATGGTCAAGATTGTTGGGCGTGATGCATTACCCGCGAGCCAACGGCTGATTTTGGTGAACGCCGAAGTCATGGTGGAAGCCCTCCTGCGTCAGTCTGCATTTTCCGAGACCGATCGATATTGTTCACCAGACAAGCAAATCGCCATGCTCAGAACGGTTGGCGATTTTATTGCACGCGCCGAACAGGTGGTAAAAGACGGCATCGACCCGGATGCCCTGTTGGCACTGCCCGTCACTCGACGGATTCGACGCATGGGCGAAGACATCCCCAACGAAAAACCCGAACTCTTCGACGAGCTGGCCCACGACCTGGATACCGCGTTCGCGGCATTGGTGCCGGCCACACAGGCGGCAACCGAATGATCAATCCGCAGCAACATATCCTGCACCGGGGCATTACCAGTATTCAGGGACCTCTCGTGTTTGTGCGCAACGCGGAGGGTGTTGGCCTGTATGATCGCGTCGAGGTGTTGGTGAAAGACGGTGGTGAATCGCGTATCGGCCGCATCGTCTCCATCACTGGTGAACATATCGTTGTGGAGGTGTTTCAGGGTACCGAAGGGCTATCCCTGGGCGAAAGCCGGTTGCGCTTGCTGTCCGAACCCATCCTGCTCGACGTTGGCCCCGGCATGTTGGGCCGAGTATATGATGGTATTGGCCGACCCATCGACGGTGGACCGCGAATCGCTGCACACGAGCGTCTGCGTATCGACGGCGAAGCGATCAATCCGATCAGACGCGAAGTGCCGAGCGAGTTTATCGAGACAGGGATTTCCGCTATCGATGCCATGAACTCGCTGGTCCGGGGGCAAAAGCTGCCAATCTTCTCCGGCAGTGGTTTGAGTCACGATCGACTGGCATCCAATATCGCACGCTTTGCGCGGTTGCGCGGCGCGAAAGAGCAGGAATTTGCGGTAGTTTTCGCCGCCATAGGCGTGACTTTCGAAACCGCCGAGCACTTCCGCCGTGAAATGGACGAATACGGCGCGATGGAGCGCATCGCCCTGTTCCTCAATCTCGCCAGCGACGCCGGTGCCGAGCGTTTGTTGACACCGAGGGTAGCGCTAACCACAGCTGAATATCTGGCATATGAAGAAGGGCGCCACGTACTGGTAATCCTGACCGACGTCACCAATTACTGCGAGGCCCTGCGCGAAGTGTCGTCGAGTCACGGAGAAGTACCGAGCCGCAAGGGATATCCTGGCTACATGTACTCAGACCTGGCGACAATCTACGAACGAGCCGGGCGCATCAAGGGGCGCCAGGGTTCGATTACCCAGGTGCCGATTTTGAGCATGCCTAACGACGACATCACACACCCCATACCCGATCTGTCGGGTTATATCACCGAGGGACAGATTGTTCTGGATCGCGATCTGGAGCGGCGTGGTGTGTTTCCATCGATCGAGCTGCTGCCCTGTCTGTCGAGACTGATGAACGAAGGCATCGGTAAAGATATGACACATGCAGATCACCCGGCATTCGCCCAACAACTCTATTCATCGTACGCCCAGGCTCACCAGCTACAGCTGTTGTCCAGCGTGGTCGGGGAAGAGGGCCTGACTGCGAATGACCGCCGATTGTTGCGTTTCGGCGAACGCATGGAGCGCGAGTTCATTCACCAGGGCAATGAAAGGCGAACCCTGGAAGAGACATTTGATATTGGATGGAGCTTGCTGTCATCCCTGCCCGATGAAACCCTGGTGAGGTTGTCGGATTCCCAGATCGGCGAACATGTCGCCCCACGTCGCGATGTCTGAGGGAACGTCATCCAAGACCGAACTGCTCGAGCGGCGTGCCGAGCGTGAACTCGTGCGTGAAGGCAAGGCGGTGCTCGAGGAACGTCGCGATCTGTTAGCGCATTACATGCTCGATCAGGTACGGCATACCGAGCAACTGGCAAAAGAACGCGACCACATGTTAGACGAGGCACGCCAACTTCTGCACCGCGCCGCGATGCGCCACGGACTCAGCGGTGTGCGTCGCTTCGCGGTCAACGAGACCAACCTGCCGCTGCCGCAATGGCAAATAGAGAACCGTCTGGGTACCAGTTGGTTAGTTGGCGCCGCAGCGGTGCCTGCACGGCCACCGCGCGAACTGGAAGATGGTGTCGAAGTATCGCTGGAATTGGATTTGACGGTGTCCGCATTCCA
Source organism: Gammaproteobacteria bacterium (assembly GCA_029862125.1). GTDB lineage: Bacteria > Pseudomonadota > Gammaproteobacteria. The sequence goes on from JAOTXY010000049.1 coordinate 16,235, forward strand.
GCAACTGTTGATCAGGCTGCTCGAGTTGGCCGAAGCGGAAAACAATCTGCTGCGATTGACGGATGCGTTTCGTCGCACCCAGCGCCGGGTCAACGCTTTGGATCACATCCTGTTGCCGGAGATCACCGACGCTATCCGGCGTATGGAAGAATCCATGGACGAAATGGAGCGGGATGATCTGGTGCGCTCCTTATTAATTAAGCGCAAACAGGCGGCGTCAGCGTCGCAGGACTAGAATAGACTCATGTAACGCGATGTCGCCACCTTGGCGTGGCAGCTTGCTCAAGTGGGGATTATGCTACGGGCAGCTTCTGCAAAAAACCGGCGACAAAGATGAACTTAGATTATAAGTTATTGATTTTGAAGGAAATAATTGGTGCCCAGGGGCGGAATCGATCCGGTCCGCGCTCGGCACCGACACGAGGATTTTCAGTCGGGATTTAATTTTTACAACTTAATAAAATCAGCTACTTACGTGCATCCCATTTCTTAATTGTGCCAGTAAACGTCAGTAACTGGCAGTTAATTGGGCACAAAATTGGCACACCATCTGTATATCCGCACGTACACTCTCCATGCGGAGAATAGCACCCTTAAACTCCGCATTTTATGCGAAGTTTAGCCTTGTCACCGCGGAGATTATCGATCATAATATCCGCATATAGTGCGGAGTTTAATGAGTGTACATTTGGGAACAAAAAGACTGGCCAAACCTTACTTGGAATGAAAGTAAGCTGGCGGCATTACTGGCGAAAGTTTCCAGAAAACAAGGCCACCTGCTCGGAAGGATGGAAGCCCTGGGCTTTGAACTCCAAAAGGAAGCGCATCTGAGCATTCTGACCGAAGATGTCGTAAAGTCGTCCGCTATCGAAGGCGAAAACTTAGATCCCAACCAGGTAAGATCATCAATCGCGCGACGGCTTGGTATGGATATTGGCGGTCTCGTGCCGGCTGACCGCGATGTCGAAGGCATTGTTGAAATGATGCTGGATGCCACCGGCAATTACAGCAAAAAGCTGACCGTAAAACGTCTCTTTGACTGGCATGCCTCACTATTCCCGACAGGGCGAAGTGGCATGAGCCATATCATTGTCGGCAATTGGCGCAATGATAGTAGTGGTCCCATGCGTGTTGTTTCCGGAGCCATTGGTAAAGAGAAAATCCATTACGAAGCACCACCGGCAAAACGAATTCCAGCGGAAATGAAAGCATTCTTAAAGTGGTTTGCCAATCCAGGGGATATTGACCCGCTAATTGCCTCAGGCCTTGCGCATTTGTGGTTTGTCACAATCCATCCGTTTGATGACGGCAATGGCCGAATCGCACGAGCCATCGCCGATATGGCGCTTGCTCGAACGGAAAACTCAGATCAGCGTTTCTATAGTATGTCGGCGCAAATTCGTCGTGATCGTAATGACTACTACACCATGCTGGAGAGAACCCAAAAAGGTGGCCTCGATATCACAGGCTGGATGGAGTGGTTCCTGAATTGTTTAGATCGCGCCATTAGAGGCGCACAAGGGACGTTAGGCGCTGTTCTTAATAAGGCACAATTTTGGGATCGATTTTCAAAAGAGCCGCTGAACGAGCGCCAAGTTAAAATTCTAAACAAACTACTTGATGGCTTTGAAGGAAAGCTCACCACGTCGAAGTGGGCAAAGATTGCAAAATGCTCGCAGGATACCGCCTACCGTGACATTTTGGACCTGGTCGATCGGGGCGCTCTCCAAAAGGATCCGGGTGGCGGGCGCAGTACGAGTTATTCGCTGATGAATTTTTGATCAACCGTCGAGAGGGAAAATATAATAGGAGACAGGTCATTTCCTGTTGGCAAAATTATTCACTGGCTTTGTTCAAATGGAGATTGGTGCCCAGGGGCGGAATCGAACCACCGACACGAGGATTTTCAGTCCTCTGCTCTACCGACTGAGCTACCTGGGCTTAGGATGCGGAAGCGCGTATTAAATAGTCGAGCGAGGTTCGAGTCAAGTCCGGTGGGGTGGATTCGCTTATTTTGTATGTCGGCGTCGATGATTGCCTGGTGGAAAGCACTCGATAAGCCATCTCATTATAAAGATCAAGGAACCACCCCTGGACTGGTTAGTCAGAAACCGATCGGGATCCAGGTAGCAGGTTTGCAATTAGGGCGCGCATTGCCAGGTATATAACCACGGCATTAAGGATATGCCACAGGAAGTGGGTACCCAATATGAACTGGGGGCAAATCATGTTATCGATAGAGCGAAAAAATATCGAAAGCAGAAATATACTGGCCGCCCCGAGCAACAGGCCTCGCTCCACCTTGCGGCTTATGTAGTGGTAGCAACCCAGAATGATAATGGTCAGTAAAGCAGGTGCGTATATCAACGAACCGTTAAAGACGTCCGGGAATTGCCTGCCATAGACAGCGGATGCTACGAACACTATTAGTGAGATGCTAATAACAGCCACGGGCAGATTGATAATCCGGCGAGTATAAAATCCGATATATAACAACTGGAACACGAAAATTGGAATGATATCCAGCCATCGTGTAAGCGGTGTTGCCATTGTATGGAACAGGAAACTCCCAGTACCGATGGCCACTATCATGCCGGTCATCGCAGCGATACTCGAGTCATGCGTCTGCTCGCGCTGCGCGAAACGCCAGACAATCCACGCTGAAAAGACAAAGCCGATATTGGTGAAGGCGTTGACGGGTTCTGCCCAAAAGGCGGGATCTATTCTTTCACAATAAAGATCTTCCATGGATCGCTAACATATCCTCGCATGGGGTATAAATGCCATTTTACCCCTGGTTTGGTTTATGTGTGTTTTCTGGAAACTTGCGATCACTGGTAGCTCCTGATCATCAAGCCCTTTTCATCGGCTGGATACTACCGTTCATTCCGAAATCCAGTTCCAGGTTGACGCAGTTCACATTCGCATTGTGTATTTTCCTATATGTTTGATTTTGTTGAGAATTCGGCATATCAGGATTTTCAGCCAGGTGTTGTGATAACCGGTAATTACGGGTGTTTGACTATTAATATGAAAGTTGTCCTTAATTTAATGACAGCACTATTGTTGTGCGGCAGCCTCGCCGCATGCGGTACCGATTCCGGTTCGAGCGATCAATCCGGGAATACCGTTGCATCGGGCAGTGGACCGAGCTTTTCGTTACGCGTGACCGATGCCCCGATCGACTACGCCGTGAGCGTGGTGTTGCGTTTTACCGAGGTCAGGCTCAGAAACACCAATGGCAACTGGACCAGCCATATCTTCAACACCCCCAAATCTATTGACATGCTGCAACTGCAGGGTACAAAGACGGCTGACTTACTGATCGATAAGCTGGTTGACGTCGGCAACTACGACGAAATTCGCCTGTTGGTGGATGCTGCGCCGATGGCTAATTATATTGACCTGGGCTCCAGCGTCGTCGAGCTCATAATCCCTAGCGGCAGCTCTTCCGGGTTAAAAATCAAGGGTGACTTTAGCGTGCTGGAAAATCGACCCGCGTCGCTGGTTATGGATCTGGACCTGCGTCAGTCGATCACGATGGCTGGTAACTCGGGTATGTATATACTGAAACCGGTGGTCAGGCTCGTTAGCGATCAGGAAGCCGGACATATTCGTGGCACCGTCGACCTGGCATCACTCAACTCGATGCCCGCTTGCTCGGACACGGACCCACACAGCTACAACGCGGTTTATGTCTACGCTGGGCACAACGTAATACCGGACGATATCGATCAGAGTTCACCCCATAGCCTGGCGCCATTTGCGACCACCTCGATCGCCTACGATAACGCCATCATGGGCTTCCTGTACGAGGCGGCCTTCCTACCTGCCGGTAATTACACGGTTGCCATTACCTGTAATGCCGATGCCGAAGATCTCGACGATGGCAACGACGATCTTAAATTTTTCGGCACACAAAACGTTACCGTGTTGACCAGCAGTACGCTATTCCTTTAGGCCAGGGCACAGCTTGTAAGGCCGATTCTCACCTGTAAATAACAAAAACCGGTGTTTGCCCGGAAATTCCGTTCTCGAGCCCCTTTCGCCGGGTAATGTGAGCTATTTACGCAAAAATCGATTTTTTCTTGAACCAGTTCACCCTTAATCACCGATAACGCACGTATATTATTGATTCTGTTGAATATTCGATTAATGAATACTTCAAGAAAATTAACCGACCTGGGATTTTTGGGGCCCATGCGAACACTATGATAAGGACAATCAAACTATTTCTGACACTTGCGTTGTGCGGCTACCTGCTGGGTTGCGGCACCGACAGCAGTTCGGGTGATCGCACGGACGACTCCGGCGAAGCCTCGACCCAGGGAGTGAAGATCACCACGTCTGGCGGTTCCGGCTCGGCCAATTCGAACTTTTCGTTGCGTATAACCGATGCGCCAATCGAAGGGCTTGAAAACGTCGTGTTGCAGTTCACCGCGATCGAAATGAAACTTCAGTCGGGTGCCTGGACCAAGTACACGCTGCCCGCACCACAGCCAATCGACCTGCTGGCACTGCAAGGACTGACCACGGCCGACCTGTTGATCAACATGCCGATCGAGGCCGGTGAGTACAAGCAGGTTCGTTTCATTGTCGATGACGCACCGATGGCTAACCGCGTCAAGGTAAAAGGCGGTGCCTGGAAAGAGATGCAGGTTCCCGGCGGTTCCACGACCGGTCTTAAAGTCAAACAGGTGTTCACCATTCCGGAAGATCGCAAGATGAATTTCACGGTTGACTTTGACCTGCGCAAATCGGTCAAGCTAAAAAAGAAGACCGGCAAATACAAGTTCAAGGCGAAGATGAAACTGGTGGTCGATACCGACGTCGGTTTTATTCGGGGTAGTGTCCATCCGTCGCTGTTGATTGACCCGAGCTGTTCGGACGGCGATGTTGATACGCATAACGCGGTTTACATTTATAGCGGACATAACGTCACGCCGGGTGATATCGATGAAGATTCTCCATCAAACAACGAGCCGGTGACGACCACGATGATCCGGTATGACTACTCGACGGGACTCTACATGTTCGAGGCCGCGTTCCTGGCCGAGGGCGATTACACCATCGCATGCACCTGTAATGCAGACGCCGAAGTCCTCGATGATGACGACGACGGTGATGATGGCGACGATAACGATGACGATGCCCTCAAGTTCTTCGGTATTCAAAACACCTCTATCCTGGTAACCGATACCACTTTTCTCAAGCCCTGAAGCGATTTCAGGGCTATAAATAAGACAGCACGATCTGTTAGGAAGGCTGCGTGACCCTGGGAAAAAATCACATCCACATTATTACCCTGCTGACGCTCGCTATTGCGGGCGGCGCGCAGGCGCAGGAATCGTCTGAACAGGATGAACTGAACCAGTTCATGAGCCTGCTCGAGCAACAAACCTCGCTCGCTACCGACACCCGCATCAATGCCGACTACGTCCCCGGCATGTTGAGCGTGCTCGGCGCAGAACAAATGGAACGCCGCGGCTTTCGCACACTATGGGAGGCGCTCGCCTCGCTCCCCGGGGTGCAGGCCACGATGAACGAAACCGGCATGCGCAGTGTCACGGTACGCGGCATCGGTAATATTTTTGAACCCAGCAAGGTCAAGCTGTTACTCAACGGCAAGGCGTTGAATGCTTCCGCAAGCGCTACCACCGGCACCCTCTACGACACCCCGATCGATCAGATCGAGCGCGTCGAGTTTATTCGTGGCCCGGGTTCTGCGATCTACGGCGAGTTTGCCTACGCCGGGGTTGTCAACGTCATTACCTGGCAGCAAGGGCAACAGTATTCAGCCGGAATCGAATCGGGTGATGGATACTCTTTCTCCGCGCTTTACAGCTACGCAGACCCGGGTGGCGACTTCAAAACCAGTATCAACTTCGCGGCCAGTCAGAGCGAGGGCGAAGATATATCCTCGGGCCTCGATCGTTCACCGGTCGGAAGGTCGAGCTATGCACCGGGGCCGATCAACAACAAGCGTGATTTCGTCTCGGCGATCCTGAGTCTCGAAAGCGGCGACCTGGTTGCCCTGCTGCAGATTCAGCAAGGCAACCGTGGCGATCATTTCGGTACTAACAACCTGCTGCCACCCGATGATCGGCAGACGGTGATTTCAGAGTCGACGATATCGGCGGACATCAGCCAGTCATTCAAGCTCGATGAAGCCTTGAGCGGAGCATGGTCGCTCAACCTGTTAAACAATGAAACCGAGCAAAACTCGCTGTTCCTGGGGGATCCCGAGAACTTCGGCGGGGTGGGTCCCGAGGACGATATTATCGCTGACTCCCTGCTCGAAGAACAACGCATCGAGGCCGAGGTCAATCTGCAATACGAAGTGTCGGCGCATAAGATCTTTGGGGCACTGGTGTTTACCGAGATCGAGGTCAAGGAATCCAAACAATTCATCAACCTCCATCCGATAACCATGCTGCCCGCACCGACCTTGAACGAATTCCCGAGCCCGGTCGATGATTCGGCCGATCGCGGTTCGGTCAGCCTGGTGCTGCAGGACGAGTACCGCATCGACGATCGGCTCACCCTGACCGCCGGGCTGCGTTACGACGACTACGAAGACATTGACTCGAATGTGTCACCGCGCATCGCGCTGGTGTGGCGCCGCTCCGATCAGCATATTTTCAAGACGCAGTTGGCACGCGCCTTCAAACCACCTTCGTTGATCGAGGACAGTGGTTCGCTCGAGGTTGAAATCGAATCCGAAACCAACGACACGCTCGAGCTCGGGCATATCTACCAGGACGCTGACCTGGTGTTGCGCAACACGATCTATTTTTCGAAACTCGATAACCTGATCCTGTTCCAGGATTTCGCCCCGTTTGGTTACTACAACAGCGGTTCGTTTGACCTGCGCGGATACGAGCTCGAAGTTGAGAAATCAATTGGCAACGAGTGGGATATCAACGCCAGCCTTTCGTTACAGGATTACGTTGGTGACGCACTACCCGGGGCCGTACCCTGGATGCTGAAGCTTGGTGTCGAATACGCATTGATGCCACTGACCGGGCTGCATCTGCAGGTCAACAGCTTCGGCAGTCGCGACCGTGAAGAAGCCGACACGCGCGGCGACTTTGAACAGACCACGCAGGCGGATGTCAGCCTGCGCATGCAAAACTTTAACGACATCGAC